>JADGQC010000015.1 GCA_017882125.1 Anaerolineales bacterium | reverse complement strand
AGAGCATGATAATTTCCCCCATATAAATACCCTATTAAATGGGTACACCATTTTTGCACATTTGCGTTATTATTAGACAGGAAAGGAACTATTTGGCCCTTATTTTCGTCTATATTTTGTTCACAGGACGTTCCAGCCTGTGCCTTTGCTTTGTAAGGAGGAAGAAATGAAATTCCGTCGCATTTTCATCCCGGTAGCCATGATCGTTACCATGCTGGTGCAATTCATGCCAGGGGCGATCTTAGGCGCCAGACCTGTTGCTGCCGCTGGTGACGCTGCGGCATTCGTCGCCGATGTGACCATCCCCGATGGTACTGTATTTGCCCCCGGGGCGGCTATGGTAAAAACCTTTCGTTTAAAGAATGTGGGCAGTACCACCTGGGGCACCGATTATGCCATCGTTTTTACTTCCGGTTCGAAGATGGGCGCTCCTTCTGCCGTTAATCTACCCACCAGCGTTGCCCCTGGAAATACGGTCGATGTAACCATTAATATGACGGCTCCATCCGCCCCAGGGCACTACCGTGGAAATTGGATGCTGAGGAATGCCTCCAATGTGCTATTCGGGGTGGGTCCTACCGGCACCTGGGTGTTTTTCATTGACATTGTTGTGTCCTCAGGTTCTCCAGTAGTGGCTTATGATTTCACTACGAATGCCTGTGCAGCAGTCTGGACGACCGGGGCGGGGACTTTGGCTTGCCCTGGCACAGACGGTGACACCAGGGGCTTTTTGCTGCAACAGAGCGCCCCCAAACTGGAAACAGGTGCAACTGGTCCGGCCGGTCTGCTAACCGCCCCGCAGAACGTCACCGATGGTTATATCCAGGGAGTTTACCCTGCCTATACCGTCCATAGTGGCGATCATTTCATGTCCATCATCAATTGTGATTTTGGCGCCACTGGCTGCTACGTCACCTTCCAATTGCAATACCAGATTGGGTCCGGCTCCATCGTCACTCTAAAATCGTTCAAAGAAAAGCTCGATGGGTTATATTACAACCTGAACGTCGATCTTTCTTCTTTGGCCGGACAGAATGTCACTTTTATCCTGAAGGTTCTCGCCACAGGTTCCCCAGCCGGGGACCGGGCAGTCTGGTCAGGGCCGCGCATCGCGCAATCCGGCGGTGGTACAGTGCCGCCGCTGAGTTCGGCCTGCGATAAAGCCGCGTTCATAGCGGATGTTACCATCCCGGATGGGACGGTAATGACAGGTGGTACTGCGTTTGTTAAGACCTGGCGGTTGATGAATGTGGGAACCTGCACCTGGACGACTTCATATAGACTCGTCTTCGATGGTGGGGATTATATGGGGGTAACCTCTTCCGCAGTCAATCTGCCGACCAGCGTTGCTCCTGGAGCTACCATTGACTTGTCGCTGAATATGGTTGCGCCTCTCTCCTCGGGCACCTATTTCAGCTACTGGAGACTACGGAATGCCTCCGGTGTAAATTTTGGAGTTGGGGCAGGCGGGACATCTAACTTCTTTGTGAAAATCGTCGTAGCTAGTTCGTATGCCACGGCATATAGCTTCACTGCCAATGCTGGCTCAGCTGCCTGGACAAGTGGTGCTGGCGCCCTGCCGTTCCCTGGCACAGATGGGGATTCACGCGGTTTTGTGCTCCCACTGGGCGCCCATACGATGGAAGATGGCACTTCCAGCCCGGAAGGCCTGCTTACCTTCCCGCAATTTGTTACGGACGGTTATATCCAGGGCATTTATCCTGCCTTTGCCGTTCAAAACGGTGATCATTTCGTGTCTAATGTGGGCTGCCAATATCACGGACCTTCCAATTGCTACGTTATCTTCCGGTTGGCCTATCAAATTGGTGGTGGACCCGTTACTACGCTGAAAACTGCAGCCGAGCGGCTGGATGGCCTGGTTTACCGCATGGATGTAGATCTTTCGGCTCTCGCCGGACAGAATGTCAAATTCATTTTGAGAGTGGAAGCTTTCGGTTCTCCCAGCGGAGATAGAGCGGTCTGGTCGTTCCCACGCATCATTCGTACGGGCAGTGTGCCACCCGGCCCGACTCCGACACCCATTCCAACCACTCCAGTCCCAACCCCAACCGGTGTGATTGTTGGACCTAGCGCTGACCTGTCGATCTCGATCAACGACAGCCTTGGTTCCTACACCCCCGGCGGCACTGCTACTTATACGGTTGTTGTACACAACGGCGGACCGAACGATGTCACTGGTGCGAGTGTATTGGTCACCAAGCCGGTCCAAATCACAACCTGGACGGTCAGCTGCGTAGCTGATGCCGGTGCAGTGTGCACAGCCGGTCCAATTACCCCTGCCGGTAACTTTACTGACCCGGTCAACCTCCCAGTCGGCAAGAATGTAACCTATACCATCGTTTCTACCATCAGTGGTGGAGCGGTCGGTAACATGGTAACTACTGCCACCATCACCAACCCCGGCCCGACTCCGGATCCCAACCTGGCTAATAACTCAGCCACCGACACCGATTCACCGCCGAGCGCCGACCTGTCGATCACCATCAACGACGGAATTAGTGTCTGGGTTCCTGGCGGTACGACCACTTATACGGTAGTTGTATCGAATGGCGGTCCACTAAACGTGACGGGTGCTGTCTTCAATGACAACAAACCTATCCAGGTGACCGGCTGGAGTTGGAGTTGCGCCCCCGATGCAGGCGCCGTCTGCGGTGCCGGATCTGGCGGGACGATTACAACCAACATTGCCGATACTGCCAACCTCCCGTCAGGCAAGAAGGTTACTTATACTATCATTGCCACCATGACCACATCTGTACCCGGAAACCTGGTCAACACAGTCACCATCACTCCTCCGATTGGTACCCCTGATCCCATCCTTACCAACAATACTGCCACGGATACCGATTTGGGCCCGAGCGCAGATCTGTCGGTCACCAAGACGGATGGTGTGAATTATTACACTGTTGGTGGGACATTGACTTACACCATCCGTGTGGTCAATAACGGTCCTCAGGCTGTCATCGGCGCTACTATTGGCGACTCCCTGCCATCCCAGTTCAATGGATGGACTTGGACCTGTGTGCCCGACTTCAGTTCTTCCTGTCTGGCGGCTCCGAGTATCTTGGCTCCATTCACTGACACAGTAAACATCCCGGTGGGACAAGGCGTTACTTATACCGTTGTAGCGAACGTCTCCGGGGCAGCAACCGGCACCCTGGTGAACACAGTCTCTGTCTCGGTTCCTCCCGCTTTCCTGGATCTGGTTCCTGCCAACAACACTGCAACCGATATCGATGCAGCTCCAACCGCCGACCTGGCAGTCACCAAGACGGACGGTATCTCAATCTATACGCCTGGTGGAACGGTTACCTATACCATCGTAGTCAGCAACTACGGACCTGTCCCTGTTACAGGAGCCGTCTTTACCGACACCCTGGCAGCTCCGATCACGAGTTGGATCTGGACCTGTGCAGCCGATAGTGGTGCCTCTTGTTTAGTAGGAACGAGTACCGTTGCCGCCTTTACGGATCCGGTCAATATTCCATCTGGTAAAAAGATCACCTACACGGTGGTAGCGATTACAAACACTGCGGGCGGCGCTTTGGTGAACCAAGCCAATATTGCACCTCCTGCTGGTGTTCCCGATCCTATCTTGGGCAACAATAGCGCGGTCGATACCGATGCCTATCCTTCTGCCGACCTGGGAGTAACGATGTCTGATGGAGTTACCACCTATGTTGCAAACGGTACTGGTACCTATACCATTGTTGTCACCAACTATGGACCTTCCAACGTCACCGCCGCTGGCATTTCTGACACCATGCCAACCCAAATAGCCAGCTGGATCTGGACCTGTGTTCCACAGCTTGGCGCCACCTGTCTCTCTGGCACGAGCATCGTGACGCCCTTCACGGATACGGTTTCCATCCCCGCAGGAAGAAGCATCACCTACACGGTTGTGTATATTGTTGGCGCTGCACCGTCAGGGACGATGTCCAACACAGCCACTCTCACCGCCCAGGTTGCCCCGTATTCAATCCCGGATCCTAATGTAGTCAACGATTCAGCAACGGACCTCGATACTCCGTAGCAATTCCTCTCCGGGTAATCCATAAACAAAACCAGGCTGCACACTTCGTGCAGCCTGGTTTCTTTTTTTGAGGATTTTATTCTTCCTCGTCCCTGTGGCCCTTGGAAACGATTTTTATGGGCGTGCCAATGAAACCGTAAGCCTCCCGAAATTTATTCTCCAGGTAGCGCCTATAGGAAAAATGGAATAATTTAGTGTCATTGACATGCAGGACGAAAGTGGGCGGGTCCACTCTTACCTGCGAACCGTAATAGATTTTTAACTGCCGTCCGGCGTGCGACGGTGCCGGATGAGCATCCTGTGCATCACGCAGGACCCGGTTTAGCATGGAGGTGGATATGCGCGCCATCCTTTCCTCTTGGACGCGCAATGCGGTCGGAAGAACCTGGTCCACGCGCTGACCGGTCTTGGCTGAAATGAACAACATTGGGACATAATCCATGAAATTGAGTTCCCGGCGGACGTGAAGAGTGTAATCTTCTGCAGTTTGGTTGTCTTTTGTGATGGTATCCCATTTATTGACAAGGACAACGGTACTCTTCCAGGCGTCCAGGATGTATCCGGCAATGTGGGTGTCCTGGGAGGTGATGCCATCCGCGGCGTCGATGATCAATAACACAACATCGGCTCGCTCGATGGCTTTGAAGGAACGCAATACGCTGTATTTTTCCACACCCTGTTCGATCTTCCCACGCCGCCGGATCCCCGCAGTATCGATCAAAGTGACGGGTAAACCATCGACTTCAATTTTTGTGTCAATGGCGTCGCGGGTCGTCCCTGGGATGGGTGAAACAATGGCGCGTTCCTCGCCGACCAATTTATTGAGCAGTGAAGACTTCCCGGCGTTCGGTTTACCGACAATTGCGATTTTGATGGAATCATCCTCCTCGCTTGCCGCCTGGGCTGGAAATGCTGCCACCAGCGCATCCAGTAGGTCACCGGTGCCTGTACCGTGGATGGCAGAAAGTGGGTAGGGATCCCCCAATCCCAGCTCGTAGAATTCTGCAGCTGCATTGCGCTGCTTGTCGTTCTCACATTTATTGACCACCACAAAAATGGGAGGCCAGGGCTGTCCGTCCACGGTTTTCTGGTAGCGCCGCAGGATTTCAGCGACTTCGCGGTCTGGTGATGTGACCCCGGAGGTGGCATCCGTTAGGAAGAGCACCGCATCCGCGTCGCGCACCGCCATTAGTGCCTGGGCACGAATTTCGGGGATAAAGTCTGCCGAGTCTACCGATAAAGGGGTTCGACCGCCCTGGGTTGGGTCAATCCCACCGGTATCCACGATATTAAAAGGCCGCCCGTTCCAGTCACCCTCCGCCACAATGCGGTCGCGGGTGGTGCCGGGGGTATCGTCCACGATGGCAAGCCGTTCGCCAGCGAGGCGATTGAATAACGTGCTTTTGCCCACATTGGGGCGTCCGACCAATGCAACCACAGGTTTCATCAGAATTTCACCAGGGAATACAAGCCTTGCGATCCCCCTAAAGGGGGAAAGCGGGGATTAAGGAGTGGGTGTGGCCGCGCCTTTTTTGGCGATAACCACTTCAACCGTTCCAGGGAGAATCGATTCAACGATAAGGTTTTGCTGTAACAAAGTCACCTTGGGAGTCAACTGGTAAGTTCCAGGAAGCAGGCCGGTCAGGTCCACCTGCACGTGGACGTCACTACTGGGGGTAAGAGAATCGAGTACCGGCAATGGGCCGGACAGGATGATATCCACTGTCATAGGGGATAAATGCGCCTGCAACCCGGTTGCCAACCCGACCATTTCCACCGGGAGATAAGCAAGCGGGAGGCTGCTTTCAATTGGGGCAATACCCACCTTGACCATCACGAACTGATCACCGATGAGTGTGACGCCGGGTGGCAGGATGATCCCAAGTTGTTTTTGGATATCCGCCTGGGCGCCGCTTAAATCGAGAGAGGAAGTCTCAACGTAACCGGGCATGGAATCGATGATATCTGAATTTGCCGAATAAACCGTGACGATGGGTGGAATGGAAGCAACACTCGTCAGACTATAGCCGCTGGCAGGATTCCCCACTGTCATCACTTTTACCGCCATATCACGGTAACCGCCCTGTTGGATGATGGGCAGGCTGACCTGTACCGTGTCCGGGAGCACAGCCACACCGCTAACCTCATTTCCGTACACATCCTCCACTAGCAATGTAATGGATGTGGTGATGTTTTGGCGGGCATTGGTAAGGTCAAGTTTGGCCTTGATATGGTCAATTTTGGAAACCAGGCTTTCTGCTCCGGTAATAACCACTTCAGCCGGGTTCAAAGCTGCAGTACCCACCTCGAATCCGATGGCTGGGTTACCTGTAAGTGTCAGGACAATTGGCAGGGAGCGGGTCACCTGCGGCTCGAGAGACAGATCAAAGGTCCGCGGCGTTACAGAGGTAATAAGCACAGGGGAGATCCCAATTTGGACCTGAACATTAACCAAATGGGTACCAGTACCGAGGCCGGTCAGATCGACAACCGCCCGAATCGTAGCATCCCCGGCGATCAAACTATCCCACACTGATCGTGGAGCGCGCAATGTGACCTCGACCTGCTGCGGGACTGCTCCGCTCGTTAGAATCATGCCGGGATCCTGACCGATAAATTCAATGGGAATCGGGCGAGGAAATAATTGAGTCTCATCAGGATTCGCCGATGTGACAGCCGTCACCCAAACGGCAACCGCCAGGACAAACGCCAGAAGGAACGTGCGAAAATTAGTGGCCAGCCAGCGGAACATCTTTCATTCATCCTTGTGAGTGAACAAATATGGGAAATGCCGTTGTAGAAAATTTTCCTGCTGAGATTTCTCTGGATTGTAAAAGGCGACCAGGATATTTTCCAAGCGCTCCACATCCAATCTGCGGATAATACGCCCGGCATGCGCGATGGAAATTGCTCCAGTCTCTTCTGAGACGACCACCGCGATGGCATCGGTGATTTCTGATATGCCGAGTGCAGCCCTGTGCCGGAGTCCCATCTGCCGTTCGGGAGAGCGGGTAAGGATCCCGCTGGAAGAAAGCGGCATTACACAGGCCGCAGCGACGATCTTCCTGCCAGCGATGATGACAGCTCCATCATGTAGGGGCGTGTTGGGATAAAACGTTTGCATCAACATTTCGGGTGTGACATCCGACTGGAGTAAGACACCGCTGTGGACGTATTGGTCGAGGCTATCGAATCGTTCGAGTATTATGAGAGCCCCATGCTGGCGGGCAGACAGACGGGCAGCTGCCGCGACGACTGCTTTAATAGTCTCCTGCATTTGCTGGCTGGCATTTTTATTGGATACCCTGAAAAACGTCCCGGCCCGCCCGATTCGCTCAAGTGCCCGGCGGATTTCTGGGGCAAATATGACCGGGATGGCAAAAACCATGGCTGGCAAAGCAGTACGAACGAGCCAGGAAAAGGCTGGCAAATTGGCCAGGCTGGTAAGGAGGGTAACCAGCACAATAATGAGGATGATCCCGCGTAACAACAACATGGCCGATGTATCCCGAACGAGATACATCACACTAAAGAAGATTAGCGTGACCAGCAGGATATCAATGACACCGAGCCAGTCAAGACGTTGAAATATGAAAAGGATGTTGATTAACAGGTTGTTCATTTTTACAATAACATCAAACGAGCTTGGAACACCTTATCCGGCACCTGGGTGCCTGTAGACCGGTTTTAATATGGAAAGGTCTCATTAAATGGGTCGTAAGACGCGGTCCTGGCGGAGTTGTTTAAAGAAAAGGATTGTATTTACGGGTTGAGATTCCAAAGCAGCATCCTGCCAGGCTTGCACCCCCAGTGTTTTTGGGGTGCGGCGTATATAACCCAGTTCTTTCCAGACGGATTCCTGCCTTGCCAATTCCGGAGGAAGGAAAAGCAAGGAGGCTTCACACTGTAAATCCTGCGAAGCGCTTTCGACCTCGGTCACCAGGGTTTTAAGCGCGGGCACGGTGGGGATCACCGGGTCAAGATAAAGCTCAGTTGAACGCGACACAAGGTTTTCTACTTGCCAGCCTGCCAGTCCAACCAATTCTTTGTTTGAGGTGAGCAGCAGGAACGCTTTATCGCTGAAAGCTGCCATAATGTCATCCGGAGAAAGCGAGCGGGTACCGCCACTAAGACGGGTGATCAATGCTGCAATACTGGCCGAATCCCGCGGGCGTCCGCGCTGGACCGCCAGTTCGTTTGCGCCGGCCGGACGGGAAATGAGTGGCGCAGTGTCCGTTGTGGGGGAAATGACCTTCCATGCATCCACCACCTGCTTCCAGGTATTTTCGAAGGATCCGTCGTTCTGGATGACAACACTTGCAGCGGCTATCTTCAATGTCTGGGACGGCTGGGCTTGAATTCGCTGAATTGCCTGTTGCTCGGTCATGCCGCGCCGCTTCATTAATCGGTTTTTCTGGACGCCCTTGGGTGCGGTCGAAGTCCAAATGGAGTCGCATTGACCTGCCAATTTTCCTTCGAGAAGCTTAATGGCCTCGATCACAATAATGTGCTGGTTTGCCCGCCTGATCATCAAGTCTGCAGCCTGTTCTACCAGGGGATGAATAATTTCTTCCAAAACCTTAAGTGCTTCGGGGTCATTGAAAACCACACGCCCCAGTTTAGCCCGGTCGATTTCACCCCTGGCATCCAGGATAAAATTTCCAAAAGCATCCACCACGGGTTGATAACCTGGCGCACCTTTCGCAATTGCGCGGTGGGATAATGCGTCGGCATCGATGGTGTAAGCACCCAGGTGCTCCATCATCCTGCGAACAACGCTCTTCCCGGTGGCGATATTGCCGGTGAGACCGATTACGAATTTGCCAGGCCAGTTATTCACGACCGCTCCTCACGGTTCATTCCCTTAATAACCTTACCATTTTAGTCTTTGGCGTGCAGAATGTCAAAGGGATTGAGGAAAAAGAGACCCCCGGTTCTTTTTGATGCCGGGGGTCTCTTTTTCGATTTTATGGCGTCGCAGTTGCGGTCGGGTTGACCGTCGGCACCGGTGTGACAAGGTTAATAGACACGATCAGCAACTGGCCCGGATATATGATGGAATTTTGTCCATTTGTGAGAACAGTTTTGTTCAAAAGCAGGAGGCTTGCGATGGTACTGTTGAGCTTGGTGGAAATGCTGCCCAGGCTGTCGCCGGCCAGGACGCGATAGGTTATTTTTGCCCCGGGAGCCAGCCCTGTGGGAAGTGGCGTGGGTGTTGGGATTTGAAAACCAGGCGGCGGTAAATTAATTGTCTGCCCTACGGTGATAAACCCTGATATGGGGTCTATGGTGGGGTTGATCATAAAAATAATGATGAGCGCATTGGGGGTGTCTGCCAGCCCTTGAGATTGGATGATGGTTGTAAGTGTCTCACCTTCTTTTACGACGTATTGAAATATCTGGGAGGCGGTCGGTGTGGATGTTATCGTGGAAGTAAGGGTGATCGTTGGTGTTTCGGTTGGAGTGAAAGTACTTGTGGGGCTGGGGGTGATAGTGGGGGTGGGAGTCTGGGTGGGGAAAAGAGTAAAACCGCCCTTGCTCATGGTCACTACTAAAATAATGATCCCAATTATTACCAGCAGGATCGCTGCGCCCCCGAGAATTAGTGGCAGTGGTTGTTTTCGCCTTTTCCGATATGAATCGATCGTATTTGATATTGACATATGGTTTCCCGTCCGTTTCCAATATCTATTTGAACCGGGAGGTCTACCGGTGCAAGTATGTTACCTTATTCTACCTGAACTTAGGCGAATTTGCGAGCGAGATTGATTGCGTATAGGTTAATTGTTTGGTTTGGCTTGTTTTTTCATGTGGCTTTTCAGAAAAGTGCCGGTATAAGATCCAGCAACTGACACAATATGTTCAGGGGTCCCTTCTGCTATCAGTTCGCCCCCCCGGTCACCGCCCTCTGGACCGAGATCAATGATCCAATCAGCCACCTTGATGATCTCCAGGTTATGCTCGATAATCAAAACACTGTTCCCCGCATCCACAAGCCGCTGCAGCACCTCAATCAACTTGTGCACATCCGCGGCATGCAGACCAACCGAAGGTTCGTCGAGTACGTACAAGGTGCAGCCCGTTGCCCGACGGGAGAGTTCCTTGGCCAATTTGACGCGTTGTGCTTCGCCGCCGGATAATGTCGTTCCGGGTTGTCCCACCTTAATGTAACCCAGGCCCACTTCCTGCAGTAGTTTAAGCTTGTTCATCATATGCGGGAAAGCGGAGAATATTTCCAGCGCCTGGTCCACCGTCATATCGAGCACGTCCGCAATGCTGTGTCCCTTAAAATGAACCTGCAGGGTTTCGCGATTGAACCGGCTGCCATGACACACATCGCATGGTACATAAATATCCGGGAGGAATTGCATCTCGATTCGCAATTCACCCTGGCCCTGGCATGCCTCGCAGCGCCCGCCATGCACATTGAAAGAGAAACGTCCGGGCTTGTATCCCCGCACTTTGCTTTCAGGTAGTTCGGCATACAATTTACGAATTTCCTCGAACAGGCTTGTGTAGGTACCGGGATTCGAGCGTGGAGTGCGACCGATGGGGGACTGGTCAATATTAACAATCTTGTCGAGATGCTCGATCCCGTCGATTCGCTCGAACTCCCCCGGTTGAGTATGAGCCCTGTTTAATTTTGCTGCTAATGCGTTATATAGAACGTCGCTCATCAACGATGATTTTCCCGATCCGGAAACCCCGGTGATGCAAACAAACATCCCGAGAGGAATATTGACAGTAATATCTTTCAGGTTGTTGGCACACGCTCCCACCACGGTCAATAGTTTACCATTGCCTTCGCGCCGTTTCTTGGGCACCGGCACGTGTTTGCGACCGGACAGATAGGCTCCGGTCAGCGACTTGGGATGAGCGATGATTTGTGCAGGTGTGCCTTCTGCAATGATGTGACCACCGTGCTCGCCTGCCCCTGGTCCCAGGTCAATGACCCAATCTGCAGTGCGGATGGTATCGTCGTCATGCTCTACCACCAGCACGGTATTACCGATATCACGCAGCCCTTTTAGGGTGGTCAACAGCCGGTCATTGTCGCGCGGGTGCAATCCAATGGAAGGCTCATCAAGTACATACAAAACTCCCACCAGCCTGGAGCCGACCTGCGTTGCAAGCCGGATGCGTTGCGCTTCACCTCCGGATAGTGAACCAGCGGATCGATGCAGGGTAAGGTAATCCAGGCCGACATTAACAAGGAATCCCAGACGTGATACGATTTCTTTTAAGATTCGGTCGGAGATGGCTTTCTGGCGCGAGGTGAGAGGGGATCTCGGTCCAGCCAACCGCTTGGCCCATTCCAGTGAATGGAGAACAGGCCATTCGGTGATCTGCAGGATGTTGACCTCATCCACGGTGACCGCAAGCGCTTCCGGACGCAGGCGCTTGCCACCGCAGGTAGGGCAGGGCCGGTCGCTCATGTATTCTGATATCTTCTCCCGGATGTATTCGGAGTTGGTTTCACGGTACCTTCGTTCCAGGTTGCCGATTACACCCTCGAAAGCTGTGTCGAAGGTCGCTTGCCGCCCATCACGGTTATGGTAATGGATGTGGACTTTCTCACCTTTCGTCCCGTATAAAACGAGATTTTGGTGTTCGGCAGGCAGATCCTTGATGGGTATATTCATGTCTATGTGATAATGATCTGCCATGGCTTCCAGCATTTGCCAATAATAACCCGGGTTCCCTTCGTCTTTTACATTGCTCCATTCCATCGCAATCAATGCACCATCGGATAGAGATTTTTCAGGGTCTATTACCCGGTCTGGGTCGATTTCCAGTTTATTTCCCAGCCCCTGGCAGTCAGGGCATGCCCCATGGGGGGTATTGAACGAAAAGGTGCGCGGTTCGATCTCCGGGATGCTGATCCCGTGCTCGGGGCAGGCCAGGTGTTCGGAGAAATGCAACTCGCGATTTTCTTCAGCATTTTCTGCCAGGACTTGAACGGTGAGATATCCGTCTCCAAACTTAAGGGAGGTTTCGACCGAATCTGTCAACCTGCTGATATTCGCTTTTCGATCCTCTACAGACCCCGTGCCTGACACAACCAACCTGTCCACCACTGCTTCGATAGTGTGGATCTTATACCGATCGAGACTTATTTCTTCATCCAGGTTGTAAACGGTCCCATCGACGCGAACTCGTGCAAACCCCGCCTTGCGAACCTCCTCGAAGACGGCCTGGTAAGTACCCTTCCGCCCGCGGACCACGGGAGATAAAACCAGGATGCGGGTACCTTCTGGCAGGGCTCCGATGGCATCCACAATTTCCTGGGCGGATTGCTTTACAACTTCCCGACCGCAAATTGGACAGTGAGGGATCCCCACCCGCGCAAAGAGAAGGCGCAGGTAGTCATAAATTTCAGTTACCGTACCTACCGTTGACCGTGGGTTATGAGAGGTCCCTTTCTGGTCGATTGAGACTGCCGGAGAGAGACCTTCAATGTAATCCACGTCTGGTTTTTGCATTTGGCCGAGGAACTGACGTGCGTAGGCAGAAAGAGACTCGACATACCGGCGCTGACCTTCGGCAAAAATGGTGTCGAATGCCAATGATGATTTTCCGGAACCAGAAAGACCCGTGATTACCACCAACTTGTCTCGTGGTATCTCTACGGTGATGTTCTTGAGATTGTGTTCGCGTGCGCCAACCACGCGGATGACGTTAGATGACATACGAACCTCGGTATGGGAATACTTAAATTATAGCACAAATGTTTTATAAATTCCACTCTGGCTTGGAATGAGCGGAGTGGTATTATAGTGGAACTTCCAAAACTCGGCGGGGTTAAATTCTACAACATCCACCGGTGTTGGAAAAATCCTTTGCAGGATCACGAACGCGCACATTGAAGTGCAGGAGCACACTCCGATTTACTCGCGTTTCGATTTGGCTAGGGATGATATTCAACCTCAGCCAAGGAGGCAAACTATGTTACGCATTGTTACCGATGGTGCTGCTGATATTCCCATGGGGTGGGAAGAGGAATATGCCATAGAAGTCATCCCAATCAATATCCTGTTTGGTGAAAAGACTTACCTGCAGGATATTGACCTGGATAGCGCGGGCTTCTACGACCTGGTGGACCAAACCAGGAAGATCCCCAAAACTTCCCAGCCTTCCCCACACCAATTTACGGAATTCTACAAACGGATCGCTCAAAATGGCGATACCATCCTATCCATCCATGTGACCAGCAAGCTTTCCGGCACCTACGCCTCCGCTGTCGCAGCCTCCGATGAATTAAAGAATGTAATGAAGGTGGTTCCATTTGATTCTGCTGGAGGGTCATTGGGACTGGGCTTGATGTGCCGGGAGGCGCGCAAGATGGATCGGGCTGGTAAAAGCGTGGAGCAAATTGTCAGGTACCTGGAAGGGGTTCGGGATAGGATCCAAATAATCCTCACCCTGGAAACACTTGAGTATGCGCGCATGAGCGGCCGGGTCGGTACCCTTTCTGCTGCGTTGGCATCGATCCTAAATGTAAAACCTATTGCGGTATTAAATCATGGGGTGGTTAACATGGTTGAGAAAGTCCGAACCCGAAAAGCTGCACTTGCACGTGTAATTGATATGGCAGTTGCAGAGTTCGGTGATCAACCTGTTTACCTGGGTATCGTTCATGCCCGCGATATTGTCTCTGGAAGCTTGTTAATGGAGCAGGCCAGGAAACGCTTTAACTGCAAAGAAACAATGCTCACAGACCTGTCTATTTCCCTGGCTGCAAACTTTGGCCCTGGCACGGTGGGATTGGTGATGTACCCGGTCGATTAACATCCTCAAATTACACAATCAGCGGTATTCACCAGCAGTCGGTTTTTAGCGCCCCTGAAATAAGCGGATTATTTGCATTTGCTGGTAGGCTTCCAAAGGAAGCATCTGGGGTCAGATGGAAAATGCATCAATAATAAAATTAACCTGGTCCCTGATCATCCTCAAGAGTGGATTCCGCGTGTGTCAGGACATAAAAACTGCGCCTTTCCTCATGGATAAAATCAGTGACCAGATAACCGTTTACAAACGCATCCTCGAAGATTTCCCGTGCATATAAGCGCCAGCCACGGGCCAGGGTAAGGTCAACAGCTTTCAACTCCGGAAATTCGGATGGGATTTCAATAAGTAACAATGTGCCCGTCAGCGAGGGAGTCATTTCCGGTGGACAGGAAGTTGGTTCACCGGCGGGTAATGCTGCGTACACTGTCGCACCGGCATTCAGGTAATGGTCAAGAGCCAGGACCGGGCGAGGTCGCCGGCTGAGCCGCCGTTCTACCCGTTTGGTATTCAGCCACCAGTCTACCTGGAAACGGTCAGAAGGTAATCCGTTGTTGAGGCCGTCTCTCATATCCCCGTATTCTGAGCGCAGGTAGGTGTTGCTCACCGCACCCAGGCGGGTGATATTGAGATGCGCGTTGCGGCTGAGTAAGGGATCATATGTCCAAGTGATCCGATCGATTCCCTGTTTTCGCACCACCTGCCACTGGGCACGCTTAAGCGCAAAGCCAACCCCTTTTCCACTCCAATCTGGTCGGACACCCAGGATGTGTGAATGGTGTTTTAGACGTGGCCCGTCGGGTGTTGTATAGATCCCTGGAAAGCCGAATGCCACTCCCACAAGATCAGTCCCTACGAATGCGCCGAGCGCCAGTCCCCCGTTATGTGCCGCGGCCAGCAACATGTGGGCCGGGATGACGTCCGTTTCGGAACCGGTCCAGACCTGTCGTTGAAGAGCTTCGACGGCAGTCATTTCTTCAGGAGTTTCCAGTAGGTGAATGGTCCACTCAGCCATGGGGCGAAAACAGTCTAATGAGAAGCTGCCGGGTCCAGGAAACATTGCGCAGATAATCCAACCGGGAAGCAAACCGGGCGGGCATCAGTCCAAAAATGCGTGGGATCGTATCCAGTGAACAAGTCCGGTTGATAGCCAGGTAATCCAACCAAAAGATCGAGGTAGGGAAACGCGGGTAGATGGATTCCATAAGGATGGTCAGGCTGCGCATGGATTGCATGGGCCAATTGACCAGGACTCGGTGCCGCTTTATGGTTTGCATTATTATTATGATTAGTTGCCGCAGACTGATATATTCACTTCCCCCCACCTCGTAAGTCTGATTGATTGTTTCGGAAGCGTCCAGGGACCAGATAAGGCACGTGACAAGGTCTTCCACCCACAGCGGCTGCAAAAGGGTTTCCCCCTTGCCCGGCAATGGCAGGAAACCGGGTGCGGCAGTCAGCAGCATTGCCAACCCGGAGGTAAATTCGTCGCCAGGACCAAACAGGATCGAACCGCGCAAAATTGTGTAAGGCACCCCCGATTTACGAATATATTCCTCAGCAATACCTTTGGCTTTTAGTACCGGAAACCCTGCCCCACGGTCGGCTCCCAGGTGGCTCAAAAAAAATATGCGGCTCACCTGGGCGTCTGCGGCAGCTTGACATAACGCCCGCGTGCCTTCTATATCCATGCCCTGCAAGTTGGCCCGTCCCCCCTGTCCTTCGCCTCCGGCCAGGTGGTAAATGGTATCCACACCATGCATCGCTGCGCGCAGACCCTGCACATCGCTAATGCTGGTAACTGCCACTTCCACCGGCACGCCGGTTGGCAGGCGGGGAGTACTGGGGGACGGCGGCAATAAAATTCGGACCGAATGCCCGGTCTCGACCAGTTGACGGGTCAGCACCCGGCCAATGAAGCCGGTTCCTCCGGTGAGTAGGATCATCGGGCAAATTATAGCAGAGAGTAATCCTAGTCAATCACGCAGCTTGAAGATCCCGCCTTCTCCCTTCCATCGAAACACCCGAGTTGGGACCGATTTTACAATGCAATTGCATTGATTAATGTCGTTTAGTTAAGGTACACTTGATGGTGAGGCATCCTGTTGCTTCATCGGCCCGCTCATCTAAAAGCTGTCTCGGGAAACATGGTGAGAGGATATTTGCTCGCAATAAGTGCAATTTTCCGGATGTCCGGCGAAAAATAAGGTAGATAAGCCCTTTGTTGATACTCCGAATTAAGCATTTGAATCTGCATTTATTAAATGGACCGAATAACTGAACTCCACCTGATTGAACAAGCTGAACACGAACAGCATGTGATGGCTGAAGCGCTGCGCGATACGGCTGCGGCGATGAACAGTTCGCGTTCATTCGTGGAGGTGCTGGACCGCTTGCTTGACAATGTTGGCAATGTTGTTCCATATGACATGGCATCTTTATTTTTGCTGGAAGAGAATAATATTGCCCGGGTCGCACGTTCCCATGGTTATCACGAACATGGTCTTGAAATAAAACGATCAGATTATTCTGTGGACGAGATTCCGAATTTCCGGAAAATGATGGAATCTGGTCAGGCATTAACGATCCCGGATACCCGCCATGCCAAAACCTGGGTCGTAATAGAAGGATTGGAAAGGATATGTTCTTACGTGGGAGTACCCCTGTTGGCAAAAGGGGAGGTGATTGGTTTTCTGGATTTAACCAGCCTGACCCCCAATTTTTACCACCAGACGCATGCGGATCGATTGAAGGTTTTTGCAGACCAGGTTGCTATTGCCGTTGAGAATGCACGCTTGTTGGAGGAAGCCCAGCAGCGCGCTGACCAATTATCAACCCTGCTGGACATTGGTTTGGCAGTCAACTCCGGCCTGGAAATGGACAAACTCTTAAGAGCCTTGCTTGAAAAGTGTAAGCGGGTCCTGCCCATTGAGGCTTTTTACATTGCAACCTATGATCATGAAACTGGAATGATCGGCTTCCCTCTCTTTTATGACAAGGGCGAAATTACGGTTTTACCTCCAAACGAAATGCGCGAATCTCCCGGACTTACCGGCTTTATTATCGAAAACCGGCAGATGCTTTACATACCTGACGTCCTTGCAGAAGAGGCCAGCAGGAAATATCAGGCAATAGATTTTGGTGGCGACCCGAGCCGTTCATATGTTGGCGTACCGCTCCTGGTTGGTGAACGGGTGGTGGGCGTGATCTCGATGCAATGTTCCCAACCGAACGCCTATCATCCGGATCAGATCCGCTTGTTGGAAACCATCGCCACCCAGACGGCAGGGGTCATTGAAAATGCGCGTTTATTCGAAGAGGTGCGCCATCGCGCTGAAGAGATGACGGCGCTCTTCGATATTGGCATTACGGTTACTTCCGGTCTGGATATGGAACAGGTTTTAAAAACCCTGCTTGAAAAATGCCGGCAGGTCTTGCCCGTGGAGGCGTTCTATATCGGGATTCTGGATCCAGACACGGGTTTGATCCAGCATCCTTTAGCATATGACCGGGGAGAATACCCTCAGATCCCAACCCGTGATATTCGCCAAAATCCAGGGTTAAGTGGCAGGGTGATCAATAGCCGCCAGACGCTCTACATCCCGGATATCATCTCTCCCGATGCTGTCACTACTTTCCAGATATTTCGTACCAGCGGTACGCCCACCCGGGCGTATGTAGGGGTGCCGATGATTGTTGGGGATCGTGTGGTTGGTGTAATTTCGATGCAGAGTTATAAACCGAATGCGTATGATCCAGCCCAGATCCGTCTGCTCGAAACTATTGCAACCCAGGCCGCCGTGGCTATCGAAAACAGCCGCCTGTATGAAAAAGCCCAGCAGGAGATCAGGCAGCGGGAAAAGGCTGAACACCGTTATAGGGCGCTTTTTGAGCAATCCCATGATGCCGTATTTATTCTCGATATGCAAGGCAACCACCTTGAAGTCAATCAACGTGCCGCGGACCTGACCGGATATACGACTAACGAATTAACCAAACTTTCTGCCTTTGATATTTCAGCGCAGAAAAAAGAAACCAAGCAAATCCTGGAGCGTTTGCAAAAGGGTGACATTATTCCCCTATATGAACGTGATTTTATAAAAAAGAACGGAGAGAAAGTAACCGTCGAGATCAACGCTGAGCTCGTCTGTGATGATAATGGTGTCCCCATCCACATTCAGAGCGTAGCCCGCGATATATCAGAGCGGAAGCAGAATGAAATGGTGCTTCAGCAGGCCAATCAAAAATTGCGAAACCAGCTGGTGGAAATTGAAAGACTGCATAACCAGTTGCGGGAGCAAGCCACCCGCGACTCGCTGACCGGTCTGTTTAACCGTCGCTATTTGGAGGAGTCCCTGATACGCGAATTTCAACGGGCAGATCGTGAAAAGAGCGAAGTTTGCCTGATCATGATCGATATCGATGGATTTAAGGCCTTCAACGACACTTATGGGCATGACGCCGGTGACCTGCTCTTGAAAAAACTAGGAGAAATCCTCTTGACTGAAGTCCGCGGCTCAGATATTTCCTGCCGCTTCGGCGGTGAAGAGTTCCTAATTGTCCTGCCGGGTACCCAGCTTAAAAAAGGTCACGAACGCGCTGAGCATTTACGGACTTGTTTTTTGTCGCTGGATATTGAACACCTGGGGGTGAAATTAAAAGCTACATTGTCGATCGGAGTAGCGGTTTATCCGCAGCATGGTGATAGTTGGGAAAAGGTCCTTCATTCAGCCGACCAGGCGATGTATTCAGCCAAACTTGCCGGGAGAAACTGCACCCGCACTGCAAAATAAAAAACGCCCTCAGGGCGTTTTTTATTTTTTCTTCGGCTCGGCCATTTCCTGCCGCACGGTGTTTAGCAAACTTTCCGCCTTGAGTTCATTCAAGGTATAACACGGTGCTTCGAGATGATCGGCTAGGGCCTTGGCCAGCCCCTGGTCAAAGGATGCGTGTTCCATGTTGATGACCACGGTCCGGAATCCGCGCCTTGCGATTTGCTCGGCAAATCCGAAAGCTTCCTCCTGTGGGGGCAGGACCCCGATTGAGACATTTCCTGCACCATCCGTCAGAATGATCAACAAGGGTTCCACGTCGGGATGGATTATCTGTTCCTGCGCTAAAACCTGGTAGGTCATCAAGAGACCGGCTGAGAGGGGAGTTTTGCCCCCAACCGGGATATCCGATAACGCTCGCTGAGCAAGGGTGATGGAATTCGTCGGTGGCAGGATCAGTGTGGCCCGGTCTTTCTGGAAAACGATCAAGCCCACCCGGTCACGGCGCTGATATGCATCAGTCAGCAGGGATAGGATGGCACCCTTCGTGGCGGTCATCCGCTCTGCCACGGCCATGGACCAGGAAGCATCCACCAAAAACAAAATAAGGTTGGCGGCCTTCTTGACTCGCACCTTGCGCTGAAGGTCGCTCTTTTTGATGGCAAAAGCAACTTGTTTGCGCTGCTCGGTGCGTTGCTGTTGGAACGGTGCAGCTGCTCGGATGGTGGCATCGAACGCCACGTCATCGGTTTTTCCATTGGCCGGACGGGATTGGATATATCGCCCGCGTTTTCGCTCGGTATGGGTACGTGACCGGCGTCCTGAATGCTGGCGGGTTAATTTGTCGAGAGGGGTATCGAGTTTGCGGGGGTCGAAAGTTTCGCCGACTTTAACTTTTTTTCCACCATCCCACCAGTGGGCATCTTGCGGACCGAAAACCTCCTGCTGGGGGGAAGGTTCAGCATCTGGTGGTTGATCAGGATTATCCTGCTCTTCTGCCTCAGTTATAACTTTTTTTTTACTGAATCTGTGTCGGGGTCTTTCTCAGAGGGTTCGGATGGTTCACCTTCCTCGGACGAACCTTGGAGTTGTTCGATGCGTTCTTTTAACTGTTCCGGAGAGATCTCGGTCTGGTGGAATGGACCATGCTTGATGCGGTGAGGGAGAGCCAATTCGGCAGCCAGGGCAATGTCCCGGTCCGTTATAGCAGTGCGTCCCTCATATGCAGCATGCGCGCGGGCAGCTTTCAGGATGACCAGGTCAGCCCGGTGTCCATCCACGTTGAGTGAAGCAGTCAATGCAGCGATGGAGAGCAGGTCGCGACGGGTGTAGGTCACCTTATCGACCATCGTACGCGCCTGGGCAATGATGCGACTGAGTTTCTCTTCGTGCGGCTGCCAAAGTTTATGGAAGGCTTCCGAGTCAGATTCGAATGCC
Organism: Anaerolineales bacterium; assembly: GCA_017882125.1. Taxonomy (GTDB): domain Bacteria; phylum Chloroflexota; class Anaerolineae; order Anaerolineales; family Villigracilaceae; genus UBA877. The sequence goes on along the minus strand of JADGQC010000015.1, from coordinate 7,730 downwards.
AGGTTATTTTCGATGATGGTCACGCGGTCGCGGGCATCGCGTATGCCGGTGATATCCACCGATAGAGCGAACCGGTCGAGCAATTGCGGACGTAAATCGCCTTCCTCCGGGTTCATTGTGCCTACCAGGATGAACCTTGCCGGGTGGGTGAAGGAAATTCCCTCGCGTTCCACGATGTTCATTCCCATCGCAGCAGAGTCGAGCAGCACGTCCACTACGTGGTCGTCGAGCAGGTTCACCTCGTCTATGTAGAGCAAACCCCGGTTGGCAGCAGCCAGTACCCCCGGTTCGAAGTGTCGCTCCCCCTTCTGGATCGCCTGTTCGATATCGAGTGTCCCCACCACCCGATCTTCTGTTGCGGAAACCGGCAGGTTGACAAATGGGATGGGTTTTTCATCCACCGGGAGCGGCTCCCCGGAGGCCGCTCTTTCACGACACTCCGTGCACCAGGATGCAGGCTGGTCGGGATCGCAGCCAAACCGGCAACCGTGCACCGTACGCACCTTTGGCAGGAGGGCGGCCAAGCCGCGTGCAGCTGTGGATTTTGCAGTGCCGCGCTCGCCGCGAATCAATACCCCGCCGATGCGAGGGTCAACGGCATTGAGGATCAGTGCACGTCGCATCCGCACCTGTCCGACAATGGCTGTAAACGGGTAAATTGTAGGCATGAATGACTCCGCGCCGGATTATACTGCCTCTTGTCCGAATCGGTAAACACTGGAGGCGATAATTGTTACCAGCAATAATTGGCAATAATAATTATGATCGCTCTGTGGGCCAGCCATAGGTCTGACTCTATCCATTTATAATTGGAAATGACCTGTCCATTTAATATTTATCCCATCGTCCTGCCACAGTCGGAACAGTTATCCTCCTGCGTAGGCGGCCCGGTTCTCTGAATTGTTCCATCTTACGATATGACTATACTCGCGGCATCCAGGGTCCCAATCTGTGTTGGGAGGATTTCCAATCGATTATCATCGGGATAATCGGATTGTGATTTTGTGGAAGAGGGGCCTTGATGTGTACATTCATATAGTGATTAGAATTTGTGGGGCTATAATGAGGAGAAATCGACAATTCGTGAGGTGCTTGTATGTTTGAACCTGTACCCGGTCTTTCAGCCGAATTTAAACATACGGTGTTGGATACCGATACTGCCTCCCATTGGGGCAGCGGAGGGCTGCCAGTTTTCTCGACCCCGGCTTTGGTTGGTCTCATGGAGAGCACAGCTGTTATTGCGTTGCTCGGCCACCTTCCTCCCGGTCAGACGACAGTCGGTGGTCACATCGATGTCCATCATTTGGCTGCCACCCCGGTTGGGATGCAAGTGCGCGCCCGGGCGGAACTCATCGCCATCGATGGCCGTAAATTGAAGTTCAAGGTTCAGGCATGGGATGAGAATGAATTGATAGGAGAGGCCGATCACGACCGTTTCGTGGTCGATGAAGCCAGGTTTATGGCGAAGGTGACTTCGAAAGCCACTAAATACAAGTAAATTAGATTCACCCAATATAAATAGCATACGAATACATCAAATATTACATCCGATTGTTTAACTAAATACAAGCATGCAATTTATAAATTGATTTTTATAAATCACCACTGAAAACCTGGAATGAGAATAAGTGACAAAAAAAATCAGGGCTGGCAATTTTCCAGTCCTGATTATTATTATTTTTATTTGGCTCGACTAGTGCAAGTTAATCACAACCGACCCAAGCGCAAGCGTGGAGCCATCCGCTGCACTAAGGTCTTTGAACTGTATGATTACTACCCCGGTTATGCCTGCACCGCTCAAATTAAATGTCTTGGTGAATGTACCGGGCGTACCCATCCCTGCAGATGAAACCAGCAAAGAAGAAGAGTTGACTTTTGTGCCATCCAAGAGATAGACGCTGTAATTCAGGGTGTTTTCGAAAGGCGAGATGGTCACATTCCCACTTACTGTGAATGGATTGGTGACATCCACCCAGTTTCCAGGAAAAGTTACCTGGATGGTGCGCTCGACCCCGGTTTGTCCTGAAGTGAGTCTCATGAGCCAGAGGTTGTTTCCCAGCAGCCAGAAGGATTGTTTCTCAGCTTGGGAAGGGCAGCACATTGGGTCGCTCGGTCCATGGACGATCATGTCCAAATGGATCACGCCGAGAGAAATATCGGCACTTTTTATCAGCACCCGGTCTCCCAACTGGACTGAGCTGATCTGGTGAGGAGCACCACCCTTGTTGAGGACTGCCACCACGGATTCGAACACGCCGCTGCCGCCCTGGTTCTCCGCCAGGATGACAGCTGCATCGGCTTTGCCATCTCCGTTCAAATCTCCATACGCGAAAACTTCCAGCATCTGGACTGAAAAATAAGTCGCGCCGGAACCTTCCGTGTATGACCCATTGACCAGTTTTACAGTCTTCAAGAAATAAGGGGTGGTATATGTGGAGTTGCGTAGAACGTCCACCGAGAGTTCATGGTTTGAGCCAGGAACGGGTGATGCGGAAGGGGAGACAGCCGGTGTCTCGGTCACCGTGGGGGGCGGGACAAGCGTATCAGTGCTGGATGGGATGGGCGTGGTTGTAAAGCTTGGGATAATTGTGTCAATGGTGGTTGGGATGGACGTTTCCGTATTGGCTGGCAGTGGGACGGGTGTATCGGTAATAATTAATGGCGGGGTGCCGTTGGAATTAATATTTATGGGTATGCTGCATCCAAGTAGCGCCATTACAAGGGCCAGTGCGACAGGTATCAATGTTCTTTTCATGTTATTCTCCTAGGTCTAACCTTTGGTCCCGGCAGGAAGAGGCGCCTTCCCGGAAGCATGGATTTATGGAACCAGAGGGTTCCAGGTGCCGCCGTTATCGGTGGTCTTGTATAGTTGTGAGTGACCGGCATCATCCAATCCGGTAAGGGTCCACCCTATATATTGTCCGCCGGTTCCAGGGACAAACACCAATTGCTTTATTCGTCCGCTCAAGTCAATGTTGGTGGTCGTTGTGCTCCAGGTCTGCGCTCCATCGGTAGAAGTATATAAGGTCGTTCCGCCATCCCAGCTCCAGCCGTGCAGGCTGTCAGCAAACGAGTATGGACCTTGTTTGATCAACATGTTCGTGTTCGTTGGATCCCCGCTCCAGCTGTTTCCACCGTCATGGCTGGTATAGAATGTGAAATCGGTTGAATTGTTCATGAAAATTCCCAATGGCAGGAAACCGTCACTCCTGAATAAAACTGGGGGCTGAGGCATATACAGGTAGGAGTCGAACCCTGCCGGTAAAGGAATGGCCTGTTGTTCCCATGAAACACCCCCGTCGTGCGTGACGAACACATAGACTTCTCCATCAACGGGCCGGGTGCCTGTCACCCATCCGCTATTCCCATCCAGGAAAGTCATGCCATTTTTTATACCGCTCAGCGGCAGGGTATTGGATGAGTCCGGGCGGGTTGGGTCATTATTGTAGACGCTTAGCCAGGTTGCACCACCATCGCTGGTTTGGAATATTTCCACTGCCTGTGATCCTGCCCCTGCTCCCAGGTTAGCCATGACGCGGCCGGTATTTGTATCCAGGAATTGCAGGTTGTCTCCTCCGAAAGGTACTGAAAATGACGTCCAGGTAAGACCGCCGTCGGAAGTGCGGTATAGCGTGCCTGTGAAAAAGTCTGCATTGGGGATCAGAACCCAGACGGTGTTAACATCCAATACGTCGAATGTGGTCGAGAGACCAATGCCGGTCAATCCAACCGGGGTGGCATTTTGCCAAGTTGTCCCGCCGTCCATGGTCCGCACGATATAACCGCTGCCGTTACTGTCAACCCCCCAGCCGTTGTTGGCATCCAGAAAAGCGATATGGATAAGTGCGGGAGAACTGACCGTAGGCATGTTCAGTGGAGGCGCCAGGGGAGTGTTTGCTGTGGTAAGAGCCGGGGAAATGGTTGCCGGGATGATCGAGGGAGAGGGGGAAATGGTGCTTGTTACAGGAGAGCTAGTGGGAGGCAATTGCACCAGGTTGCAGGCGGTCATCGCCATCACCAACACAGAACCTGCGAGAATTTTTTTAATATTCATAAGACTCTCCATGATTATTACTGAATAAATCATTGCAATTTAAACGATTGTACGCCTCGATTCCTGCTGACGGTAGGGGGAATTGTAGGGAAAGACAATATTATTAGCTGTCCTGCATATAAAACAATTTGTTTATCAAGTTAATGATTGCACCACCAATCCATCAATAAATATCCAATACGGCTTCTCACTATGGAAATTTAAACTAAAAGGTTGGGATATGGTGTTGATTAGGAATTTTCCTACGGAATGATCGTTGTCCATGTGTTGCCACCATCAATTGTCTTGTAAAGCGAGCGATGGCTGCTGGCATCGCTTGTGAGTGCCCAGCCGGTTGTAGCGTTTACAAATTGCATGGACACCATATTATCTTTGATGTCAATGTTCGGCGTGATGGTTGACCAGCTGGCTCCACCGTCATGGCTCGCATTTAGCGGGGTACTGCCATCCCAGACAAAGAAATCAGTAGCCGAACCTACAGCCAGGAAACCGCCCTGCGCAACTGGTGTACTCGCAGTCCAGGTCTGACCGCTGTCATGGCTGACATAAAAGTCGGAACCGTTGGAATTGGAGAATAATAGCACCGGTAGTACTGCCTGGTTGGAACCAAAGAAAACTGGAAGGTCAGCGCTTGTCATGGCGCCGGCGTAGGCGGCTGGGATGGAGAGATTCTGGTGTGACCATGTGATTCCTCCATCCTGGCTCATGTAGATGTATATAAAATCGCCTGAGGGCTGAGCCCCGGTAACCCAGCCATGGTTGGCATCCAAAGCGGCAATACCGTTCTTATCTCCGCTAAGTGGCAGGCTGTCGGTCGAACCTGAGACTGTCGGGTCGTTAATTAATTCTTGTGACCAGGTCGTCCCACCGTCGCTGGTTCGGAAGATTGCTACGGCTTCATGACTCATACCGGCGCTTAACCCTACTAACTCCCATCCGTTCATGGGATCGACAAATTTGATTGAACCGCCGCCAAAGGGGACTGCAATGGAAGTCCAGGTTAGACCTCCATCGGTAGTGTGGAAAAGGGTACCACTTGTAGGATTCGACCCAGGGATCGTTACCCAGCCTGTATTGGCATCCAGGAAGAACGAACTTGCTTGTATGCCGCTCAGGCTGGCAGGGGTTACGTTGTACCAGGAGGTACCGCCGTCAGTGGTTCGAGCAACGGACGAGTCCGTCAATGCCCAGCCGTTATTGACGTCCAGCATGTCCAGGAATTGAATGGATGGCGAAGCGATAATTGGGAGGGATTGGACCGTTGGGATTACGGTGTCGGTTGGAACCGGTAAAATCGGAATGGCTGTATTCAGGATACCCTGGGTAGTGGGTGTGACCGTCGCGACTGGGCTGCAGGCAACCAAAGCCAGCACGAGAAGGAGCCCTACGAGCAGGAATTTAATTCTTAACTTGTCCATGAGTTTCTCCTTAAGTTGTACTGAAATGATTTCAATAAATTGTAATTGCGACACTTAAGGATGTACTGAGAAATAACCGAAGATATGCTTTCAGACGAAAACAGCGCCGGAATTGTTCCCGGCGCTGTGGCGATTTCTGGATGTTGTTTAGCCAACCCATTCGATAATTGTTGCTTCTCCCTGCCCAACACCAACGCACAGGGTTGCCAGGCCGTAATATGGTCGTTTCTCAGAAGGCGCACGCCGCCCCATTTCGTGCAGGAGGGTAGTCAGGATCCGTGCCCCGGAACACCCCAATGGATGGCCGAGTGCAACAGCCCCGCCGTTTACATTGACGAGTTCCAGGTCGAGGCCCAGGTCTTCGATCACTGCCAAAGATTGAACGGCGAAGGCTTCGTTCAATTCGATCAGGCGTATGTCTTTCAATGTCAGGCCGGCGCGTACAAGCGCTTTTTGCACTGCCGGGACTGGGCCGAGCCCCATGATTCGGGGAGGGACTCCTGCTGCCGCCGATGATCGGATTTGAGCCAGTGGTTTTAGCCCCAGGGATTTGGCTTTGGTATCGCTCATCATTAACAGGGCGGCGGCGCCATCGTTGAGCCCGGAGGAATTTCCCGCAGTCACCGTTCCGCCTTCTTTGCGGAAGGCCGGCTTTAATTTTGAAAGGCTTTCCATCGATGTATCTCGACGCGGACGTTCGTCTGTGTCAACTACCTTGGGGTCGCCCTTGCGCTGCGGGATGGTCACCGGGAGGATTTCCTCAGCGAATTTCCCCGAGTCGATCGCGGCTATGGCCCGCTGATGCGACCGGACGGAAAACTCATCCTGTTTCTGGCGGGTGATATGCGGCTTCATTTGGGCGATATTTTCCGCGGTTTCCCCCATTTGCTCAGTTCCGTACTTCTCCTGCATTTTTGGATTTGGATAGCGCCAGCCAAGGGCGGTGTCATACGCGGTCAGGTTGCCGAACGGGAACCCCGAATCGGCTTTGGGGAGTGAATAGGGCGCCCTGCTCATGGATTCGACGCCTCCTGCAATGTATACATCCCCCTCGCCGGCTTTTATTGCCCGTGCAGCCTGGTTGACAGCGTTCAACCCAGAGGCACACAACCGGTTTATGGTCACCCCCGACACTTCCACCGGGAAACCTGCGAGCAAAAGTGCCATGCGTGCCACATTGCGGTTATCTTCCCCAGCTTGGTTGGCACAGCCGAGATAGACCTCTTCAACAAGTGCAGGGTCGAGGTGGTTTCGTTCCAGGATGGCTTTCAGCACATGCGCAGCCAGGTCGTCAGGACGGACAGATGCCAGGGCGCCACCCAGGGCGCCGATGGGGGTCCGGACGGCATCGATAATGACTGGTATAGGCATGTAATCCTCCGGAGGGAATTAGGGTGCGGACGATTCCTTTGGCGGCAGCGGGATGGTGGGGGATTTAATATCCAGCATGCCTAGGAAACGTATCCGCTGGTTGTTGATCATGATGGCTTCCTGGTGAATGGTCATGCCCGGGTTGGCTTCGAGATGGATGGTGGCCTGGGTGATGGGCAGGAACGCGTCAAGCGAATTAAACAGTATTCCGCGAAAATCTGGATTAAGCTGGGTGTGCAAAACGCCCCGCACTTCCATGCCTTCCATGATCAGAAAAACCTCGTGCTTTTCCTTCTTGATATATCCAAAAAACCTGTTGGATGGTGGAATTGCTTTCTGCGCCGGTTCGAAGATCAGCACAATGCCCGTTTTCGGAACCACGGCAGTCACCATCCTATGCAAAATGTGAGCAGGATTTTCCAGCCGGGCAACCGTTACGTTTCGCAATGCGAGCATAGTATCCACCCGCTCGTTCACGTGATCCGAAAGCCGTTTATCTTTGAGGACCGTTTCACCGGTGATGCAGTGGCGGTATGTAAATATGACGATCTGGTAATCGATCGAAGTTTCTAGCATCCGTCCTGTCCTCCGAACTGCCTTAAAACGCGCCCGATTCTTCCATGCTTTAGGTTTACGTACTCAATAATCATTCTACACAGCTTACGAACGACTGTCAACATGGTTGCATTTATTATTTATGGATCGAATCACCTTTGAAATGTAAGGAAGTTTGTTCTCTTACTGTATGACGCATTGCACTACCCGATAATTAATGAAACCGCCATAATATCCAAGCGGAAATTTCGACTAATAATGTCTTAATTCTGAAGCAAGGAGGCCAGATCCATGCCTGCCAAAGGTTGGATAGAAGTCAATGAACTTTTCTG
>JADGQC010000258.1 GCA_017882125.1 Anaerolineales bacterium | reverse complement strand
CGGTGCAGGTCAAGGGACGACAGGTCGCGCCCGGCTTTCTCCGAGAGTTCCTTAACCGAGCCGATACATTCACGATGTTTGCAGTCCTGACATTCCCAGACCGGCAGGGGCGTGCCCCAATAACGTTCGCGGCTGAGTGCCCAGTCAATATTATTGTTGAGCCAATTACCGAAGCGACCATCCTTGATGTGTTCGGGAACCCAATTGATTTGCTGGTTAAGTGCCACCAGCCGGTCTTTGAATGCACTCGTGCGGATATACCAGGAATCCCGGGCATAGTACATTAGAGGTGTGTCACAGCGCCAACAGAAAGGATAGGTATGGGTGATCGTTTCTGAGCGAAATAACAGGCCGCGCTTATCCAAATCAGCGGTAATTGAAGGGTCGGCATCCTTGATAAAGACGCCTCTCCAGGGCGTGATCTGCGGAAGGAAATTCCCGTTGGGACCGACCGTCATCAATAAGGGTAAATCGAATTCATGGGATACTTCCAAATCATCCGCACCGAATGCAGGGGCGATGTGGACCAAGCCCGTGCCATCCTCAGTGGTTACAAAATCGCCCATCACCACAAAATGTGCGGGTTTTTCCAGAGGCATGAAGGTAAAGAGCGGGTGATACTTGGTGCCTTTCAATTTTTTACCCTTGAATCGTTCCTCCACCTTGACCTTCTCTTCCCGGAATACTTTTTCCAAAAGAGCTTCGGCCAATATAAGATGTTCTGTACCACCCTCGGGGACAGCGCGTTCAACCGTAACATAGGCTACGTCAGGTCCGGCAGCGACAGCAACATTGGCGGGCAGTGTCCATGGAGTAGTCGTCCAAACCAAAAGAGAGGTTCCGGGTTTATCCACCAACGGCAGGCGTACAAAAACCGACGGGTCGGTGGCATCCGCATAACCCTGGGCAACTTCATGGTCAGACAGGGGTGTGCCGCAGCGCGGGCAATACGGAACAATTTTGTAGCGTTTGAAAAGGAGATCGCGTTCCCAGAAGGTTTTTAATATCCACCAGACTGACTCGATGTAATCGTTGGTGTATGTGACATACGCATCACCCAAGTCCACCCAAAAGGCGATGCGATCAGTCAGTTTTTCCCAATCCTGGATGTAATCAAAAACGGACTTTTTACATAAAGCATTGAACTTTTCGATACCATATTCTTCAATCTGCTGCTTGTTGTTGATGCCAAGTTTCTTCTCAACTGCAATTTCAACTGCGAGACCATGCGTATCCCAACCACCGCGGCGTGAAACGTGGAAACCGTTCATTATTTTATAGCGCGGAAACAGATCCTTGAAGGCACGCGCTTCCACATGATGGACTCCCGGTTTGCCGTTGGCAGTCGGCGGCCCTTCATAAAAGACATATTCCGGCGCACCCTTGCGAAGTTCAATGGTTTTTTGGAAGATTTTATGCGTTTTCCAAAATTTTAAGATGCCCTCTTCCAGAGCGGTCACTTCGAGTTTGGAAGAAACTGGCTTAAACATATGCACCTCAACAATCGTTTTTTTCGAATAACTAAAAAGAAAACTCCCGTCTCATCCCAGAGACGAGAGTTCAATGACTCGCGCGGTACCACTCTGCTTCCTGTAAAAAAAGGCACTCACGGTATGGTCAATCGGCTCATACCCTGCCATTATAACGGTTGGCTTCCGGCTTTCTTACTCACACAAGGTTTTCAGATTGCGGCTACGGGAGGATTTTCGGCCATGCCCACTGACCCGGCTCACACTGTTTCCGGGATCGCTTTCAGCGGGGCGGGGCATACTCGTTCCCATCATCGCTTATTGGTTCCAAGTTGGGCTGAATTATAATAGCATGATACTTGTCCCGCAAGGATAATAATCATGATCCTCCAGATCAATGGACTCAGCCTCCCCTCCAATGCAATAGACATCCGTACCACGAAGGGTGGCATCATCGCCAACGCATCCCATCTGACTTTGAACCTGCCCTCGGCACCCGAACGCTACCTTTATTCAGGCTGGCAGTCCTGGTCTCTGACCGCCTGGGTGAACATAGATCGATCGATACGACCAATGCGCCCCCGCAGTATGAACCCTATGCAAACCGATCCGGTCTACGCTGACAAATTGGTTCCGAACGGATCCTGGTATGGGGCAGTGGAACTCTCTGGCGGAAGGATCATTTTCCTCGGAGCCCTGGGGTTAGAAAGCCATGTGACATTGAATGGACAATCCCTCGTTGGGTCATATGAAAAAGGGGAAGGGGAATGGTTCATCGCAACTGGTGATGAGAACGAAATGCTGACCCGTTACGTCGAATTGCTGGGTGAAAGCTTTGGGGGTAAAAGAACCAACTCCGACCCGCGTGTCTGGTGTTCCTGGTACAGTTTGTATACAGAAATCAATGAACAGAAGCTCCTAAAGATTCTGGGTGACCTGGGATCTCTGAACAGTACCCATGGCTTTCCTTTCGACATATTCCAGATCGACGATGGATGGCAAATCAGCATTGGCGACTGGGAACCGAACGATAAATTTTCATCCGGCATGGACAGGCTGGCCGCCAAAGTTAAAGCGACAGGACGCAAGGCTGGCCTGTGGCTGGCTCCCCTGCTCGCCGTCCGCTCATCGAGCATCTTCCGCGAACACAAAGACTGGCTTCTGCACGACGAAAGGGGAAAACTGGTATCGGGGGGATTCAACTGGAGCGAGCCACTCTACGCTCTGGATACCACCCATCCTTCCGTACTGGACTGGCTGACAACCCTGATGAAAAAGATTCGCAGCTGGGGTTTCGACTATATCAAACTCGATTTTCTTTACGCAGGTGCGTTGCCAGGCAAGCGATTCGTGGAGACGCCGCGCGAGGCGGCATACCGAAACGGGTTGAAAGTCATCCGGGCAGCGTTGGGAGAAGCTTACCTGCTGACCTGCGGAGCACCGATCCTGCCATCCATCGGTCTCTGTGACGGGATCCGCGTCGGTCCGGATGTGGCCGGGCATTTCAGTTCCCACCGGGATGACGACCTGTTGATGAATTTCGCCATTCCCGGCGTGCGGAACGCGATCCGGACCACGTTCAACCGCCTGTGGCTCCAGCCGCTCGTCAATACCGACCCGGATGTGGTTTATTTCGGCAGTCAGCAGAACAGTTTGATCCCAGAGCAAAAATCCCTGCTGCAAGACCTGGCCCATATTTGCAATTT
>JADGQC010000257.1 GCA_017882125.1 Anaerolineales bacterium | reverse complement strand
TTTCAATTCCTGCATCAGCTCCTCGATCTTCAGCGTGGAGATCGGGTCGAGGGCGGAGGCGGGTTCATCCATCAGAATGATCTCAGGTTCTACCGCCAGGGCACGCGCGATGCACAAACGTTGTTGCTGTCCGCCGGAGATGGATAAGCCGGACTGGTGGAGCTTGTCCTTCACCTCTTCCCAGAGGGCGGACGCCTTCAGACTGTTTTCCACGATCCCTTCCAGGTCGGTATTTCGGTGGATGCCATACAGCCGCGGCCCGTAGGCCACGTTATCGAAAATGGATTTGGGGAACGGGTTGGGGCGCTGGAAGACCATCCCGACCCGCCGGCGCACGTTCACCACATCCATGCTTGGTGAGAGCACGTTCTCACCATCCAGGCGGATTTCGCCTTCCATGCGGCAGCCGGGAGTCAGGTCGTTCATCCGGTTAAAGGAGCGCAGCAGGGTGGACTTGCCGCAACCGGAAGGCCCGATGATGGCAGTAATTTTCTTTTCGAGGATGGTCAGGTTGATTTCCTTCAAGGCGCGGAACTTACCGTAATACACGGCCAAGTTCTTAACCTCCACCTTGGCCAGGGTTTCTTTGGCAACCGCAGGTTGAAAAATTGTTTCCATTTTCATAAACTAACCTTTCATGCGGCGGGCTCGAATCTGGAGCCACACCCGCGCGGTGACGTTGACAATCAGGACAAAGAGCATCAGCACCAGCGCCACCGCCCAGGCCTGGTCCACGCGCTCCGGGTAAGGCTGCTGGGCATATTTCCACAGAGCCAGCGGCAGGCTATCGACCGGCTGGTTGATGATGCGCCCGATAATAGCGAAAATAGATTGGTGGCCCTGCACGCCGCTCTTGATGATCTGTCCAATGTCGAAACGCTCGTTTCCCAGGGTGGTCATCAGCAGAGGTGCGGTCTCACCGACGGCCCGGGCAAGCGCAAGCAGGAAGCCGGTGATGATTCCGCTGGAGGCAGCCGGGAAGAGCACGCTCAGCGAGGTCTTCCATTCGGGTGCGCCGAGCCCCAGCGAGGCCTCGCGCAGCGTGGAAGGCACCAGCTTGAGCATCTCTTCGGTTGTGCGGATAATAGTCGGCAGCATCAAGACCGCCAGCGCCGCCCCGCCTGCCAGCCCGGAATAATGTTTCATCGGCACTACGAGCACCGCATAGGCAAACAGCCCGACAACGATGGATGGGACTCCAGCCAGGACGTCCGTGCTGAAACGCAGGGCGACCCCCAGAGGAGTGTTCGGATAGCGGGCCGCGTAATAGGCAGCAAGGACTCCGGGTGGGATGGCAATGACCGCTGCCAGGAGTGTTACGACCAGCGTCCCTTCAATAGCAGACAGCACCCCTCCGCCGGCCACCCCCATTGGAGTCGGCATATGGATGAAGAAGTCCAGGTTGATACTTTTTCCACCCCGGATGACCACGTAGCCAATGATCCAGAAGAGCGGAATGAGCGCCAGGACCGTCACCATGCCGGTCAGCGCAAGCATGAATGCGTTGGTAGCCTTGCGCTGGCGGGTACGGGTCAAACGATTGCTATTCATCAATTCGGAAAAATTGCTCATTAGCGCGCCTCCTGCGGAGTCTGGCGGGTCACCTGCCAGACCAGGAAACGAGCCAATATATTCAAGAGCAGAGTGATAATGAACAAGATCAAACCAATTTCAATCAATGCATCCGTATGGAGTTGCGAAACTGCCTCGGCAAATTCATTGGCAATGATACTGGCCATGCTGTAGCCCGGTAACAACAGGGAGGCTCCACCCTGGATGCTGTTACCGATGACCATGGTGACGGCCATTGTCTCTCCCAAAGCCCGTCCGAGGCCCAGGATCACTGCGCCGAGGATACCTGACCGGCCGAACGGGATGAGCACTTGCCAGATGGTTTCCCACTCGGTGGCCCCAAGCGCCTTGGCCGCTTCACGTTGGGAATTGGGGATGGCCAGGAAGACATCCCGAGACACTGCGGCGATGGTGGGGATGATCATGATGGTCAGGATCAGGCTGGCCGCCAGGCGGGAGGAACCGCTGGCAGGAATTGGGCCTGCAAACAGACTGCCCAAAACTGGTATCTGCCCGAGTGTATCTCCCAAGAAGACCCCAACGGGTGCCACCACTTTGGGTAAAAAGACAAAAATACCCCAAAGACCATATACCACGCTGGGGATGGCCGCCAGCAGTTCCACCATCCAGGTCAGCGGCGTGCGCAGCCAGGGTGGGCAGAGTTCGGCCAGGAAGATGGCAATGCCGATCCCGATCGGAAGTGCAAAGAGTATGGCAAATAATGAGGTTTCCAGTGTGCCATACAGGAACGGCCAGGCCTGAAAATGATCGTTGACCGGATCCCAGTTCGGGTTGGCGGTCGGCGCCAGAAAGGACCAGCCAAATGCAGACCGGGCACCTGCGGACCTGGTCCATAACAATTCGCCAATGGCGAGCATCAGAATGATCACAAGGACTGATATTATGATAAGCAGTCCTTGCCAGGGGCGATCACCGTGATGGAGGAAGCGGAGCAGCCGGCCTGTGAGAGAATTGGGAGAAATGGCCTTACGATTTTGCATATTTTACCCTCACCCTTTGTGCCAGTTCTTTGACACGCCTTTCGATCAGGTCGCGGGTCTCACGGAAGGCGGCGAGCGGTTCCCCTTTCGGGTCGGGGATATTCCAGTCTTCGTGGAAATCAGCCGGGATGAACGGGCATTCGTCCCCGCAGCCCATGGTGATGACGTAATCGTATTTCCCGGTGGGAATTTCGCTCAGGGCCTTCGAGCGGTGCCTGGATAGGTCATAACCAAGTTCGCCCATCGCCTCGACCGCCAGCGGATCGACCCGACCAGAGGGACGCGACCCGGCGCTGGCTGCATTGAGGAGTTCCGGGGCAACCAGACGCGCAAGCGCCTCAGCCATCTGGCTGCGGCAGGAATTTTCGATGCAGACGAATAATATTTTCTTCATGATTTCAGAGAGTGGCAGGCCACACCTGAGGCGTGGCCTGCCAATGAAAGGGGAAGGTGTCTGTTATTTGAGGACCGTTAGGCCGTTGCAGGTGACCTCGGCCAGTTTGGCGAGGACGTTAGTGCGGACAGCATCGGGCAGAACGGAGTAACCGAGAGAAGTGGCACCACTCTGCGCGCCGGAGTCGGTCTGGGCCCACTTCAGGAACT
>JADGQC010000014.1 GCA_017882125.1 Anaerolineales bacterium | reverse complement strand
TCGCGATCTAAACGCTTCGCTAAACATAGAAGCTCTCGGACTAGAGAGCCTGGGCTGTGCCCTAGAAGCCCCCGCATTCATGCGTGGGGAGTAGTCACAGGAGGAAGTTACGAAATTTAAATCTTTTCTTCCAAAGTGGAATTCAAAATTCATTGGAAATAATTAATGAAATCTTTCAAATTATTCGTTTCCAGTAGTGTTATTGCTTTATGTCTTTTATCATCTTCATGCCAACCCGCTCCTGTAAAATCTGGATTGCCGATCGTGATGGCCACCGAGACATTTCTCGGAGATATTGCCCAGAATGTGGCTGGCAGCCGGATCAATATCGAGACATTGCTCCCGGTCACAGTTGATCCGCACGAGTACCAGCCCAAACCTCAGGATGTAACCAGGCTCGCCCAGGCACAGATATTGATAATCAATGGACTGGGATATGAGTCCTGGCTGCAAAAAACCCTCGATAATCTCGGCGGACAACGACAGATGATAATTGCTGCAAATGGCATCACCCCAAACTCCGATCCATCTGGCGTACATCCCCTGGGTGATCCCCATATGTGGATGAACCCGCTCGATGTCATTAACTATGCGATCCAGATCAGAGACGGACTCACTCTTACGGATCCGGCTGGAAAAGACACCTACACCCGGAATGCAGACACCTATATCGCTGAACTTCACGGTCTTGACCAATGGGTGAAAGACCAGGTCAATCAACTCCCGGTTGAAAAGCGTCTTCTCGTAACCAATCATGATGCCCTTGGTTATTTTGCCAGCGCGTATGATTTCAAAATTGTCGGTGCAGTGTTCCCAAGTGTAACCACGGAGGTTTCTCCGTCCGCACAGCAACTTGCTGGCTTGATTGGTACGATCCGAAGTAGTGGTGCCAGGGTAATATTTCTTGATATCGGAGAAAACCAGAATATGGCTCAACAAATCGCCTCGGAAACAGGTATAAAGGTTGTTACCGATTTATATGTGGAAAGTCTCTCCGCACCGGGTGGACCTGCACCGACTTATATCGAAATGATCAAACACGATGTGACTGTGATATTGGATGCCTTAAAATAATATGGATATACTCCCTGAATCACCCGCCCGCTTGGATGTCGATAATATATCTGTTGCATATAATGGCACCCCAGTTCTGCGGGATATCACGTTTCAGATTCCTCACGGAGCCCGGGTTGCAGTAGTGGGCCCGAATGGTGCCGGTAAATCCACCCTTTTTAAGGCTCTGGTAGGTCTCCTGCCACTGAGCTCTGGAAAAATATTCATTCATAACCTGCCCCTTGGCCATCACCTGGATTGCGTGGCTTACCTTCCTCAACGCGAAGAAGTGGATTGGCACTTTCCTGTAACTGTACGGGATGTCGTTCTTATGGGTAGGTTCGGACACCAGAAATGGTTGCAGCGTTCTGGGCGGTTGGACCGGGAAATCGCGATGAATAGTCTCCAGCAGATGGGAATTTCTGACATGGCGGACCATGCCATCAGTGAATTGTCTGGAGGCCAGCAACAACGGGTTTTTTTGTCACGTGCACTTGCTCAGGAACCTCACATCTTCTTGATGGATGAACCCTTTACGGGCGTTGACTCCACCACACAGGAAGCTACCCTGGTTCTGCTGGACCATTTGCGTCAGAAAAAAGTCACGGTACTGATATCCACGCATGATTTAAACCTGGCCTCCAGTCGGTTTGACGCGGTCCTGCTGCTCAATCACACCCTGATCGCATTTGGCGATCCCCTTTCAGTCTTTACACCTGAAAACTTGACCAAAGCCTTCGGTCCCCAGATGTTGAAGTTGCCGGACGGCATGGTCCTTGTTGACGATTGCTGTCCACCCGAGGAAAGTTCTGATCGAAAGGGGAAGGTTAATTGAACTGGCTGTTCCAACCACTTCAATATGAGTTCATGGTGCGCGGTTTGCTGGCCTCTGTCATGGTTGGGATTCTATGCGCTGTCATGGGGACCTACGTTGTTTTACGCGGCATGGCATTCCTTGGGGACGCCATGGCACATGCAATTCTCCCAGGCGTTGCGATAGCATATCTCCTGCATGGAAATCTGTTGATCGGAGCGATGATCGCTGCCGTGATTATTGCCCTAAGTATTGGGTTTTTCTCCAAGGGCGGCACAGTCAAAGAAGACACTGCCATCGGCATACTGTTTGCTGCAGCTCTTTCGCTGGGAGTTGCATTAATCAGTTCAATCCAGACATATGCAGTTGATTTAAGTCACATCCTTTTTGGTAATGTCCTGGGCGTTAGCGTAAGTGACTTATGGCTGACTGCCGGTTTGGGACTGGTGGTGCTGGCCTCGGTTGCATTATTCTATAAACAATTCATGGTTATTTCCTTTGACCCCATCCTGGCAGCCACACTCCGCCTGCCAGCGGAACTTCTTCGCAACCTCATGCTGGTTTTATTGGCGATGACGGTGGTAGTTTCTTTACAAACCGTCGGTGTTGGGTTGGCAGCCGCCATGCTCATCACCCCGGCAGCTACTTCATATTTGCTGACCCGCCGTCTGTGGCCAATGATGCTGGTATCTGCAACCATTGGAGCTGTTTCAAGCCTGGTGGGATTATATTTAAGCTATTATTTGAATATCGTCTCAGGGTCCGCGATCGTACTGACCGCAACGGCAATTTTCCTGCTTGTTTTTCTTTTCCGGCCTAAACAGGGACTTTTGTGGAAAAAAAGGTAAATATGTCTCGCCGTTCTTTTTCCACAATTCTCGCGATAGTATTCCTGCTTACTTCCTGCTCAGGAGTAGGGTTATCAGGATTGACATCTACTGATCCGACTTTAAGGTCCAACCCGGATGGATTGACCACGCAAAAGCCTTTCATCGCCTCTACCGGCTCTCCAATTACTCCTGACTCGTCTCAGGTACCCCAGCCTCCGATTGCCCGCCCTATATATACATTAAATGCCATTCTCGATTACGCTACCCATTCAATGGCAGTGGATGAGACGATTTTCTTCCAAAATGACACAGGCGTTATACTCCCCGATCTCGTAATGGCGGTTGAGCCGAACTTATGGGCTGGTTGTTTTGTGTTGAGGGGGTTGCTGGTCAACGGGCAGGATAGTGGCAAGCCAAGTTTCATGGGAGATCGATTGGTGGTCCCGCTGGTTAATTCTCTCGTTCCAGGCGGGTCATTGACCATATCATTGCAATTTGACTTGCATCTTCCTGCCGCGGATATTCATCATGTCTTTGGCTTCAATACCCGCCAGATAAATCTGGTGGACTGGTACCCGTTCATTGTTCCATATTCTAACGGTTGGATTCTGCATCCACCCGCAAACGTGGGCGAACACCTGACATACGATGTCGCTGATTTTGATGTTACCGTGACGCAGCAGGACCCATCAACACCGGTTGTGCTGGCTGCAAGCGCACCGGAAGAAAAGATTGCGGATGGGTCACACTATATACTAAAGAATGCTCGCACGTTCGTTTTTTCCGCCAGCCCTTCTTACCAAACAGTTTCGATTACGACTGCGGATGTAACTATTACAAGTTACTATTTTAGAGGTAATGAAACTCCGTCTGGGGCGGTTTTGGACGCGGCGACCAGGGCTATAAACACCTTTAGTGATATCTTTGGCACCTACCCGCATTCAAGTTTGAGCATTGTTGAGTCACCTTTTTTTGATGGGATGGAATATGACGGTTTGTTTTTCTTGAGTCAGGATTATTACAAAACATATGACCGGAAATTGCTAAGTAACCTTGTCGACCTCGCCGTCCACGAAACGGCTCACCAATGGTGGTTCGGGCAAGTGGGGAATGATCAGGCAATGGAACCCTGGCTGGATGAAGCCCTTGCTACCTATAGTGAAGAGCTATTTTATGAAAAAAATATCCCGAATATATCAGCCTGGTGGGTTTTCCGGGTGGAGTCCTTTTCTCCTTCCGGATGGGTGGATACAGATATTTATAACGGCATCAATTTTCGGACCTATGCCAACGCCGTCTATCTTCGTGGCGCGCAGTTCCTGGAAGCTGTTCGAAAAATAATTGGTGATGAAGCTTTTTTTGCCTTTCTGAAAGATTATTCGGTAACGATGTCTGGGAAAATTTCGACTTCCAAAGATTTCTTCCGTATTCTGGGCACTCATTCGAAGGCAAATATTTCAAACCTGATTTCATCCTATTTCCAGCATTCAAAATAAAAAGCATGACCCATGCCCGCCCAAATCTATCCGGAACCAACTGTCGGAATATTAATCTTCAATCCTAGTGGGGACCTTCTTCTCATGAAATCACACAAGTGGCCAGGTAGATATGTCGTGCCCGGAGGCCACGTGGAATTGGGCGAACGCGTGGAACAAGCGGTCATCCGCGAGGCTTTGGAGGAGACCGGCTTGGATGTTTATGAGTTGCATTTCTTATGCTGGCAGGAGTTCGTCCATGATCCGGATTTTTGGAAAAGACGTCATTTTCTCTTTTTTGATTATGCTTGTAAGTCAAAATCAAACGAAGTGCGTCTGAACGATGAAGCCGAAGATTTCAACTGGGTCAATCCGGAAAAGGCTCTCGCCCTACCAATCGACTCTTATACCCGAAACGCACTTCTTGAATACCTGAAAATGGATCCGTTAAAACATGTGGAATAAAGATTGATAATGGTTTGGAAAGTTGAATAGAGGAGATATTTATGGAACGTATGCCTTTGCTTTTCATTGGGCACGGAAGTCCGATGAACGCCATCGAAGATAATGAATTCAGCCGCTCCTGGATTGCTGTGGGGAAAACCCTCCCGCCTCCCAAGGCTATTTTATGTGTGTCTGCTCATTGGGAGTCCATGGGTACGCAAACAACAGCCATGGAAAAACCTCGTACAATTTATGATTTCTATGGCTTCCCTCCCGAACTTTATGAAAAGACTTATCCTGCTCCGGGGTCCCCTGAACTGGCCGCCCGTGTTTTGGAATTAGTAGGCGCTGACGATACGTCTATGGACCTCAAATGGGGTTTGGATCACGGCACCTGGTCTGTGCTGGCGCGCTTATTTTCCAAGGCGGAGATACCTGTTGTCCAATTGAGCCTTGATGTGAATAAAAAATCCCAGGAACATTACGACTTGGGGCGGCAGCTCAAACCCCTTCGTGATGAAGGTATCTTGATCTTGGGGAGCGGAAATATTGTCCACAATCTGCGTATGGTTGTTTTTGAAGACATTGCCTATGATTGGGCGTTGGAATTCGATGGCATGGTCAAAAAATGGATCCTGGACGGAAACCATGACCCGCTCATCCAGTATCACAAGCAGGGACGCGAAGCAGCCCTTTCCATCAATTCTGCTGAGCATTACAATCCTTTGCTTTATGTGCTGGGGGCGCAGGACTCGGGTGAACCGGTCAGTTTCTTTACCGAGAAAGTATGGGGTGGGTCTGTTTCAATGCGCTCAATCAGGATCGGGTAATAATGACAGATCAACCCGGGCATCTTTATGTCGAGACAAATGGTACCCGGCTTCATGTTGTCGTTATGGGTAACCCTGCTGGCAAACCCATTTTTCTATTGCATGGTTTTCCTGATTTCTGGTATGGTTGGCACCACCAGATCCCGGCATTGGTTGACGCCGGGTTCCGGGTGATAGCACCGGATCAGCGCGGTTACAATCTTTCTGATTGCCCGCGTGGAACGCGCCCTTACCGGCTGGGTGAGCTCGGTAGGGACATTGTCGGTCTGCTCGACCATTGGGGATATGAAAAGATTGATCTGGTCGGGCATGATTGGGGTGCCGGTGTGGCATGGTGGATTGCCATTAATTTCCCTGATCGGATTAAACATCTGGCAATATTAAATATTCCTCACCCCTGAGTAATGCTGGAGGCTCTGCGTAAATCCCAGCGCCAGATGTATAAATCCTGGTATATCCTTTTTTTCCAAATCCCTGGATTGGCAGACTGGCTGTTACGGCGAAATAATTATTCTTTGGCAGTCAAAATGCTGCGATCAAGTGGAAAAGTAACCACATTCTCGGACGAAGATTTTGATGAATATCGAAAGGCATGGACTAATTCTGGTGGTTTGACCGGGATGCTAAATTGGTACCGGGCTTTGGTTCGCCATCGGCTTCTGATGCCAGCAAATATTCGTGTCCATGTTCCCACCCTAATTCTGTGGGGAAAACAGGATGTAGCACTCAGTAAGGAAATGGCGCAAAAATCTATTGACCTGTGTGATAATGGACGGTTGAAGTTTTTTGAGGATGCCTCCCACTGGGTCCAGCATGATGCCGCCGATGAAATTAATCGGGAATTGGTCGAGTACTTCAAATAATCTTACTCTTAACCTCTTATACCCATGACCGAACCTGCCATCCACCTGCATGAATTGTGTAAAACCTATCGAGTCCCTGAACGCGAATCCGGGATGGGTGCTGCCTTAAAGTCCTTGTTCCACCGCCGGATGCAAGATATCAAAGCCGTGGATAGGTTGACCTTTGATTTAAGTCCTGGCGAAATAGTAGGCTTCCTGGGCCCGAATGGCGCCGGTAAAACCACAACACTTAAAATGCTTTCTGGGCTGTTGCATCCCACTGGGGGTGAAGGGACTGTGCTTGGGTCAATCCCATGGAAGCGTGAACGTCCCTTCCTCCGCCAGATTACCCTTGTGATGGGTCAGCGCAACCAGTTGGTCTGGGATATTCCCGCAGCCGATTCCTTCGAACTCAACCGGGTCATCTACCGTCTTTCGTCTACGGATTTCCGCCATACCCTGAATGAGTTGACCGAATTGCTTGATTTGGGCCCTTTGCTCAAAAAACCGGTCCGCAATCTGTCGTTGGGGGAACGCATGAAGTGCGAGATCGCCGCTGCTTTGTTGCACCGCCCCCAGGTGGTCTTCCTGGACGAACCGACCATCGGCCTGGATGTGACCATGCAGCGCCGTATCCGTGCCTTTATCGCTGAGTACAACCGCCGATCGGGAGCGACTGTGCTCCTGACCAGCCATTATATGGCGGATGTAGCGGCACTCTGTAAGCGGGTCATCGTCATTCATCATGGCCGGTTGCTTTTTGATGGAGACCTGTCTGCTCTGGTGCAACAATTCACTGCGCATAAGACCATCGTTGTCCAGTTGGAGGATTGTCACGCCGACTTGCACACCTATGGGGAAGTAATTAACTGTGAAGACGGTCGCTTTACCTTACGGGTTCCAAAGGCACAAACTGCCCATGTGACCGAGCGCCTGCTGGCAGACCTGCCTGTTATTGACCTCTTGGTTGAAGATCCACCCATTGAGGAGGTTATTGACCAGGTTTTTACCCAGGAGGCTGCATGAACGCCTTGCGGGAAATCCTCGCTTTGTTGCGTTTGTATTCACAGCAATTTAAAACCACGTTCGCCAGCATGGTCCAATACCGGATCTCTCTTTTCATTTGGATGATTTCCCAGATACTCGAACCGCTCGTATACTTGATCGTCTGGTCGACAGTCTCAAATAGCAGTGGGGGCAGCGTTGGCGGATATACAGCCCGGGGTTTTGCCGCGTACTACCTGGTCCTGATGCTTGTCAACCAATTCACGTATACCTGGATCATGTGGGAATATGAATACCGCGTCCGCCAGGGCCTCCTCTCATTTGCTTTATTGAAACCAGTTCATCCAATTCACTCGGATATTTCCGACAACCTGTCATCCAAAATAATCACCCTTCCCATCCTGATGTTCGTCGCTGCAGGTCTGGCGTTGATTTTTAAACCTACCGCTGCTTTCAATTGGTGGGCAGGGCTGGTTTTTATTCCGGCGCTAATCCTGGCTTTCCTGGTACGCTTCCTTATTGAATGGACCCTGGCCCTGGCAGCCTTCTGGACGACACGCGTAAACGCCATCAACCAGGTGTATTTCATCTTGATGCTTTTCCTGGCAGGCCAGATTGCTCCGCTGACCCTTTTCCCGAACTGGCTGCAAATCGTGGCTGACATCCTGCCCTTCCGCTGGATGCTGGGTTTTCCCGTTGAGCTTTTGCTTGGACGCCTTTCGCATGCCCAGGCATTGCTGGGGTTGGCAGCCCAGTTTGCCTGGGTGATAATCAGCCTGGTATTGATCCGCGTGATTTGGCGCGCGGGGGTGCGAGTTTACTCAGCGGTGGGTGCATGAATACCTTGCGCTTGATCTATGTATTTTTCCGAGTCAGCGTTCTCAATGAGACTGCCTATCGGGTAAACTTTTTTGTCCAATTATTCCAATCCATCCTCGAGCTCGGCACAGCCCTGGCAGGTCTGGCGGTCATATTCTCATATACTCAGTCTCTGGGCGGTTGGCGCCCGAACGAAATGCTTGCATTGGTGGGTGTCTACTTCCTGGTAGGTGGGATCATCAGCCTGGTGATCCAGCCGGGTATGGCTGCTCTCATAGACTCGGTTAGGGATGGGACTTTGGATTTTACCCTGACCAAACCTGAGGATGCGCAGTTGTTGGTAAGCATCCAGCGTGTGGCAATTTGGAGTTTGCTTGACCTTTTGATGGGTACAGGAGTTTTGATAACGGCACTTGTTCTCTTGGGCAAAAGCGTCGGGTTGGGGGAGGCGGTTCAGTTTATCGGCATGCTGCTGGCTGGTGCCGTGATCGTATATAGTTTCTGGCTGATCCTGGCCAGTCTGTCTTTCTGGTTTGTACGGGTTGAAAATCTCCTCGAGATTTTCCAAAGCATGTACCAGGCTGGTCGCTGGCCGATAAGTTTATATCCAGGCTGGTTGCGTTTTGCCCTCACATTTATTGTCCCTGTGGCATTCGCCACAACCGTACCGGCCGAGGCTCTGACAGGCCGCTTGGGTGGCCCGACCCTGCTCGAGGCAATTGGGCTGGCAATTCTTCTGTTTGCAATTGCCCGCGTGATCTGGCGGCTCGGTCTGCGCCGCTATTCAGGTGCCTCTGCATAATTCTTGATTTCTAATAATATTCCCTCATTATATGATTTGGCGAATAGTTAGGTTTAATCCCCCTTTCGGTCCTCATTGAAGGCAAAATCGGGGATTTCAACATGCATGGCATGGGTCACTGTCATCTTTTGTGAAATGGTAGAGCGGTTATGTATCACATAAGTTTTTGAATCCTGATAGCTTAGCAGTCGTGAATAGGCGGGGGAGTTAATCCTATAATTTTTACAATTTTGATGGCCTTTTTAGTAATCTTACATGGAAATTATTGCTTAAATAATGCTCCAAGGGATTGACAAAATAATCTATCTAAAATAAAATAGTTTCATTAGTTAATCATTAATCATCTTAATCATATTCCCAATCGGATGGAAAAATGAAAGCAACGATTCTTTCATCGGAGTTGCTAAGGAATGCAGTGGATGTTTTCTGGGAAACATATCCTCCGCTTTGGAGGATGATCCAGGCTCATATTCGCGAGGTCGCAGTGGAACAATTTAACATTAGCGTCGACCAATTCCATATCCTGCGTCTCATCCGCAGAGGACGCAACTCGGTCAGCGAATTGGCAGAGGTACGGGATATCAGCCGTCCGGCTATCAGCCAGACTGTAAACCTGCTTGTGACCCGGGGATTAATTTTTCGCACCACTGATATTCAAGACCGCCGGCATATTAAACTGGACCTGACGGCTGATGGAAATGCTTTAATGGATGCCATTTTTGGAAATACCCGTCAGTGGATGGTTGAGAAGTTCGCTCTATTAAGCGCCGACGAAATTCAGGCATTTACATCCTCCATGGATTCACTCAAAAAAGTAATTTAAATCATGAACCAGGTTTCTAAACTCTTCCACTTTCTTAAACCATACTGGAAAAAATCTGTCATTTCATTGGTATTGCTGACTGCCGTGGTGGCCATGGATCTGGCCATTCCGCGCCTGGTGCAGCGGGTAATTGACCAGGGCATCAATGCGCAGAATATGCAAGTAGTCGTGAATACCTTCTTTCTGATGCTGGGTATTTCTATTCTGGATACCATTTTTGCGATCGGAAACAATAACTACTCGGTCCAGGTTGGGGAAGGGGTGGGGCGCGATCTGCGCGAGGCCATCTTCCTGAAGATCCAGTCCTTTTCCTTCGGCAACCTCGACCGCCTGAAGACCGGGCAGTTGATGGTACGCCTCTCCAACGACTCCGGTGTGGTCCAGCGTTTGTATCAGATCACCCTGCGGATCGGCACGCGCGCCCCACTTTTGATGATTGGCAGCATCATCCTGATGTTCAATACCGCCCCGCAACTGTCGCTGATCATGCTGCCTCTGCTGCTCATCACCTCGGCTATCATTGCCCTTTTCAGTATCAAAATGGGGCCGATGTTCCTGACCATGCAGCAGAAACTGGACAGGCTCAATAACGTCCTACAGGAGAATATTGCCGGTGTGCGCGTGGTCAAATCCTTCGTACGTGCCCGCCACGAGGCTGGGCGCTTCGAGCAGGCTAACGAGGATTTCACCGAGCGCAACATTCGGGTGGCGCAGCTCATGTCCATCCTGGGTCCGATCCTGACCTTCGCCCTAAACATCGGCATCGTGATCGTTATCTGGTCTGGGGGCTTGCAGTCCATTCGCCTGGGCAACCTGTCCACCGGGCAGATCGTGGCTTTCGTCAATTACCTGCAGACCACCATCGTTCCCTTGATGAACCTGGTAAATCTGGCAAACATATGGGCTGCGGCCATCGCTTCAGCCGGGCGTGTTAACGAGGTTTTGGATGCTGTTCCCGAGGTCCAGGATGCACCGGACGCGATTTCCCTGCCAGCCGACAGCCGACCGCAAGTCATCTTCGAGAACGTCGGCTTCCACTACAACGGCTCGAACGACGGGTCTGTCCTGCACGGCATTTCCCTGACCGCCGAACCAGGTCAAAGGGTGGCCATTTTGGGAGCCACTGGTTCAGGTAAGTCAACGCTGATTAACTTAATCCCGCGTTTTTACGATGTCACCGAAGGACGCATCCTGATCGATGGGGTCGACATCCGCAAGGTTCGGCAGGACTCGCTGCTGGCCCATATCGGCATTGTCCCTCAGGAGACCGTGCTCTTCTCGGGAACGGTTCGGGACAACATTCGCTACGGCCGGCCAGACGCTACCGATGAGGAAGTGGTCACTGCCGCAAAAGCTGCCCAAGCCCACGAGTTCATTCTGGAGCTTCCGGACGGGTACGATACTCATGTGGAGGAACGCGGCACCAACCTTTCCGGCGGACAGAAGCAGCGCATCGCCATTGCGCGTGCCATGCTCACCAATCCTTCCATTTTGATCCTGGATGACAGCACAAGTTCGGTGGATGTGGAGACTGAGACGAAGATCCAATCCGCCGTTGATGAGCTGATGAAAGGCCGCACCAGTTTTGTGGTAGCCCAGCGCATCAGTACGGTATTGAAGGCCGATAAGATCGTGGTCATTGACAAGGGGCAGATTGCTGCTGAGGGCACGCATCGCGAATTGCTGAAGTCCAGCCCGATCTACCAGGAAATCTTTGCTTCCCAGTTAGGGAATGGGATCAACGGAGCATAGCCATGCCAGACCAACCCATTCCCCGACCCACTGCCAGCGAGATCCGTTCCCAGATGATGCGTGGTGGCCCGGGCCGCCCCGGAAAGATCGAGAAAGCACGCAATCCACGCCGGGCACTGGTCCGGCTGATACCTTATCTCAAGCCATATAGCCTGATCCTGATTTTTGTATTTGCCTTCATCCTGGCCTCCACGGTCCTTGGGCTGATCGGCCCGTACCTGATGGGGCAGGCTATCGACAAGTTCATCGCCGTGAAAAAGATCGCTGGGCTGGCGACGATTGCCCTGTGGATGTTGGCCGCCTTCGTGCTGGGCAACCTGTGCGACCTGGCTTCAGGCTGGCTGATGGCAAGCGTCTCGCAGAAAGCACTCAAGGGCGTGAGGCACGACCTGTTTGGGCATTTGCAAACGCTTTCGCTTAAGTTCTTCGACAGTAATACCGCCGGGGAACTGATGAGCCGGTTGACCAACGATATCGACGCCATCAACCAGGCGGTCTCCCAAAACGTGGTCTCTCTGGTCGCCAGTGTGTTTTCGATGGCTGGAATCCTGATCGCCATGTTCATTATGAATGTCTGGCTGACATTGGCCGCGCTGGCAGTGGTACCATTGATGCTCTGGTTCACGCAATTCGTGGCAAAGTATACCCGGGAGGGCTTCCGCGAACTGCAAAAACACTTGGGCGAGATGACCAGCGTAACGGAAGAGGCCATCAGTGGGCAGCGCGTGATTAAAGCTTTCCGGCGGAACGATTCAGTAATTGAAGCTTTCCAGAGAAGCAACCAGGATGTTTACAAAGCTGGCGTCTATGCCAACACATATGCCCTGCTGCTGATGCCGCTCTCCAACCAATTGGGGAACCTGTTCGTGATCACCATCGCTGGCCTCGGTGGGTACCTGGCGCTCAAGGGATTGGTGACGATCGGGACGATCGCAGCTTTTATCAGCTATGGGCGCTCGTTTGTCAACCCATTGCGACAACTTTCAAATATTTACAATGCCATCCAAGGTGCCCTGGCGGGGGCGGAGCGCGTTTTTGAGGTGATTGATACCCAGCCGGAAATCGACGATGCTCCCGAAGCCGCCACCCTGCAAAAAGTAAAGGGACACGTGACTTTTACGAATGTCAAGTTCAGTTACGAGCCCGGAAAACCAATCATCAAAAACATGAGCCTCGAGGCGAAACCAGGCCAGATCGTAGCCCTGGTCGGCCCGACCGGAGCAGGGAAGACCACCATCGTCAACCTGCTCAATCGTTTCTACGACGTTGACGCTGGAGAAATTCAGATTGACGGCAGGGATATCCGGCAGATCAAGAAGGACGACCTGCGCCGCCAGCTGGGGCTGGTTTTGCAGGATACGTTCCTATTTTCCGCCTCGGTGATGGAGAATATCCGCTACGGGCGGCTGGAGGCCACCGACGAGGAAGTCATCGCGGCTGCCAAAATGGCGGATGCAGACCTTTTTATCCAGAAATTACCGCAAGGCTACCAAACCATGCTTTCAGAACGGGCCAGTAACCTAAGCCAGGGTCAGAGGCAAATGCTATCCATCGCGCGTGCCATCCTGGCTGACCCTTCAATTCTGATCTTGGATGAGGCCACCAGCAGTGTGGACACCCGGACTGAAGTACGAATTCAGAATGCCCTATTGCTTTTAATGAAAGGGCGCACAAGTTTTGTCATCGCCCACCGATTGAGTACCATCCAGGATGCCGACTTGTTGCTTGTAATCAAAGATGGTGAGATTGTTGAGAAGGGCACTCACCAGCAACTGCTTAACCAGCAAGGTTTCTATCATCACCTGTATCTGAGCCAGTTCAAAGGTGAGCAGATTTAAACAATATTAACCAGGATTATTGGATTTGGATCGAAAAATCGCCCGGTAAAATTCCGGGCGATTTTGGTTATTGTCCGATGAAGCAAATACCCCTGATTATTTTTTCTCTCCCCTGGCTGCCATCCAAATACCCGCCAAAATCAAGACTGCTCCCCCGATTTTCGTCCACCCTGGTTGTTCCTGAAAAATGAAATAAGCCAGGACAGTCGAACCGACGGGTTCACCCAGTAGTGCAACAGAAACAAACGAAGCCGGCAGGTATTTCAACGCCCAATTAAAGGTCGAATGCCCCAGCAATTGAGGTATCAATGCCAGGAGGACGAACCATAAGTATGCCAATGGGGGGAGTCCAACCGGGCTTTCTCCCAATCCCAGCATGATCACAAGCAAAACCACGGCAGCCATCCCATAGACAATAAATATGTATGGGATCAGCTCCATTTTTGACCGGAGTTTGCGACCCGCCAATATATACCCAGCAGCCATCCACGCACCGGTTAATGCCAGCATATCACCCAAAAAGGCTTTCCCGGCGAAAAAAGATTGTAGCGGAGGGCAGGAAATGGCGCCTGACTGCCATGTACACGTATCGCTTAAGCCAACAACAACCCCACCTGACAAGGCAAGGATTAGTCCTATCCCTGCAGCAATTCCCAGGCGCTCGCGGAGCACCATCGGTGCAAGAATTGCAACCCACAGTGGAGTGGTTGATACTAATACAACCGAACTGGCAACGGTTGTATATTCCAATGAGGTGATCCATGCGCCAAAGTGTAACGCCAGGAAAAGTCCGGAGAGCAGGGCTAAAATCCATTCCCGCTTGTTCAACTGCCGCAAGTCCGGTCGGTAACGGGTCAACGCGATGGGAGCCAGCACTGCGGCGGCGATCGTCAACCGCGCGGCTGCAATGACGATGGATGGCGATCCTTCTTGCTGGGCGAATCGGATAAAAATCGCGGCAGTGGATACGGCCGCGACACCTGCCACCAGACCCAGGGTCAGCACGGAGCGTCGTGGAGGTTGAAATTCACTCATAATCCCACTAGTATACCGCTTGTGCTGTATATTATTAGCGATTTATAAGAACCCCTGCCTTAAGCTTGACTTGATTGAAAAAATAAGTACAATAAGTACAATAAAGACAATATTTATCCATAATAGATTTAGGTAATACAAGGAGAAAACAAAATGTCATTCCAACTCAATCCCCTCCCATATGCCTATGAGGCATTGGAGCCATATATTGATACGCTGACGATGCAAATCCACCACGACAAACACCATGCTGCCTATGTCACCAACTTGAATGCTGCTATCGAGAAGCACCCTGAGCTGGCAGGGAAGTCCCTTGACGCTCTTTTAATGGACCTGAATGCCATACCGGAAGACATTCGGACCGCAGTTCGCAACCATGGCGGCGGAACCTGGAACCATGACTTTTTCTGGCATGTCATGGCACCCAAAGCCGGTGGAGAACCACGGGGCGATTTGGCAAAGGCAATTGGATCCACATTCAGTTCATTTGCCAATTTCAAGACCGAATTCGAAAAAGCCGCCACGGGACGTTTCGGGTCCGGGTGGGCTTGGTTGGTCAGGAAAGGCAGCGGGCTGGCAGTCGTTTCGACCGCCAACCAGGATAATCCTATCTCTGAGGGAATGACCCCGCTGCTTGGGGTGGATGTTTGGGAACACGCGTATTATTTGAAATACCAGAACCGCCGGGCGGAGTACCTTACGAACTGGTGGAATGTGGTAAATTGGGCCGAGGTCGCTCGACGATTTTCTGCTAAATAGGTTATTCTAGGAGAAATTTGATACACCCGGGCTTCAGGTCCGGGCTTTATGTTGCACAAATTTGCTTGCCTCGTTATAATATGATCCTGTAGCCAATTATTATTCAAAGGAGGAACACTATGACGCATATTATTACAAGCCTTTGCTTGCGCGACCGTGGTTGTATCGAAGTTTGCCCAGTCGAGTGCATTGTCCCCGGTGAACCAGTCGAGAAATATCCTTGGATGTATATTGATCCGGATACTTGCATTGATTGCGGGGCATGCATCCCGGAATGTCCATTTGCGGCAATCTTTCCTGAGGACGAGGTTCCAGGCGCGTATACTGCCAAGGGTGGGGAATACATCAGCAAGGTTGGTCTTACCGGTCATTTTGAGGTTACCAACCATCATGGAACACATATCGCCCTGGAAACTGTAAAACAGTTGGCGGCAGGGGAAGTCGTCAATCTTCGGGACGATATTCAACCCAATTATGATTTCTTTAAATCCGGGCCAGGCTATGGAGCGAAAGACCAGGATAAGGGAATATAGTTATCACCTCGAAAAGCATACCAAGCATAAACCCCGGTTCATATTGAACCGGGGTTTATGCTTTTTTGCTATAAATAATTGCAATTTTCCTCTCATACCCCAATCCTGTTACTAGAATTCCCAAAATCCCCCCTTTTCCTTTTGTGAGTATAATTAATACATAATTAATCTACAGCAAACGTCTACATAAGAGTATTCTCATGTACGTGATAGCATGCTAGACTTTCGCGTATCCAGATTTGGCATTTTTTACGGGATATCGCCTGATCACCATTTTTTGGATATTTGGATTATTTTAATAATATCCATAAACCGTGTTTTCACAATTCGATTGGGGGTGATTTCTGGATTTTTTGGATGGAGGTATTATGCGGTTTGATCCTACATTCTTAAGCGGTTTTACACTGGTACTTACAGGCTTCACCGGTGCCTTCATTGTTGCTTTGTGGGTGGCTCTCGTAATCTGGACCTTTCGCGACATTCGTGGCCGTCATCGCGATAGGCTGGTTCATTTCCTGGCTGCTGCTCTGGTGGCACTATTAAATTTACCTGGGGTGCTTGTATATCTCGTTCTGCGTCCGTCTCGCACTTTGGAAGAAGAATATCAACAGACATTGGAAGAAGAAGCCCTGTTGCAGTCAATAGAGGATCAGTCTGTATGTCCCGGATGTGAACGACGCATCAAGGAAGACTGGATGGTGTGCCCAACCTGCCAGACGAAACTTCGCAAACCCTGTCACTCATGTGGACGCCTTATGGAGCTGCCTTGGAATATTTGTCCAAACTGCGGAGTACCAGCACCTGGAATGAGAAAGGAAGGGGGGACAATGGATGATGTAGTGCGAGGTTTACAGCCGGAAGAGGATATTTCGTAATTATCCATTGGACGCATTGTCCCCATCACCACCCTTGGCAGGAAAAACTTGAATATTTATAAAAACTGGTTCTAAACCCGCAACTTCACAATAATGTTGGTGCAATATTAAAGCTTGTATTTTTACTGTATAATGCTATTACCAACTCAGGTCGGAAGGAGTTCCCTATGAAGCGTGGACGGATTTTCATCTATTTAGCATTGATTATCATTATCGTGGTGGCTGCCGGGGGAGTTTATTTTTGGATGAATCGAACCCCTGCAACACCCACCCCCACTGCAACTCAACAAACCTCGCAACCGAATTCTATTGGGATTATTACAGCTGGCCAAAATATCCCACCAGGAACTCCAATCACCGAAGCGATGTTGAGTTCTATTCAAATCAACCAATCTGACCTAGTTCAGGGAGAATTTGTCAACAAGGCCGACCTTGTGAACCTGTATGCGAAATTTGCGATTACACAAGGGGTCGTGATCACGGACACAATGGTTTCAGCGACTCCGGGAGCTAACTTGCCTGGTTCCTCCTGGGCTCCGGTTATCCCACAAGGGTTAACTGCTGTGGCGGTCCCTATGCAGGGACTTGGTTCGGTGGCTTATGGAATCCGTGATGGCGATTATGTAAATATCATTGTGACCATGCTGCTCGTGGATGTTGATCCCTCGAATCAGAGCATTCTGCCAAATTTCACCGCGAATGTCGTGTCCCCGGGAGTAACAGCAAATGGTACCACCCTCACTGCGGTTATTTCATCAGGGGGTGAGGGATCGAGAGTTGGAACTACTGTACTCGACGAAACCCTGAACCAACCATTGTATCTTGTTCCCTCTGAAGGTCAGCGTCCGCGCATGGTTACCCAGATGATTATGCAGAACGTGCAGGTCTTGCATGTGGGTTCATTCCCAGCTCCGGGCGACACAACTTCCGATCAATTTTCCCCATCCTCAGCTGGAGCAGTAGCAACTGCTACCCCGGCACCGGCCGGCTCACAACCTGCTGTTGCTGTCACCCGCCCGGATGTTGTAACACTAATGGTTTCCCCGGACGATGCAAACACGCTTGTATACCTGATTTATAGCGGTGCGAAAATTACCTTGACGCTTCGCAATCCGAACGATACTGGTCCGGCGGTGAAAACCAATGCAGCCATGCTGGAATACCTATTGACCCAATACAATATTCCAGTACCTGCCAAGCTGCCCTATGCAGTCCAACCTCGTCTTGATTCCCTGCCCGATATTAAGATTCTTGGCGACGGGACGACAGCACCCTAGAGGTTCATTTGAAACCTCCAAAGATGTTAATGGTGGTTGTCGATGGTTGATGTTGAAAAATTTCGCGTCCTAATTGTGGATGATGTTGCTGAAACGCGCGAAAACGTGCGCAAACTTTTGCAGTTCGAGTCGGATATCGATGTTGTGGCAGCTGCTCGAACGGGTCGTGAAGCCATCCAACTTTGCCAGGAGGCAAATCCCGATGTAGTATTGATGGATATCAATATGCCCGACATGGATGGCATTGCTGCCACGGAAGCTATCCGCCAGAAAATGCCTGCCGTCCAAGTGGTGATCCTTTCGGTCCAGGGGGATCAGAATTATATGCGGCGTGCAATGCTGGTCGGAGCCCGGGATTTCCTTACCAAACCACCTATGCCTGATGAACTCGTCGCTGCGATCCGTCGCGCTGGCAAGATGGCGCGTGAAGAACGTGCGAAATCTATCCAGGTGTATGCTGCCACGCAGGGCAGTCCTAACCGGCCCACAACAACCACTTTAACGACGCGCGGGAAAATCGTCCTTGTTTATAGTCCCAAGGGTGGCACGGGATGTACGACGATCGCAGTAAACCTCGCAGTTGCTCTTCACAACCAGGAAACACGCGTAGTGATCGTGGATGCAAACCTTCAATTTGGGGATGTCGCCATCTTTTTAAATGAGCAGGGGAAAAATACCGTGATCGACCTTGCTCCGCGAGTTGATGAATTAGATCCTGAAATTGTGGATAGCGTCATGATTAAAAACGCTGCCTCCGGCGTGCATGTCCTGGCATCGCCATCACGCCCTGAGAACGCTGAAAAAATTAATGCAGACCAGTTCTCGAAATTGCTGCGCTACTTGCGACACCTTTATGCATATGTGATCGTGGACAGCAGCGCATACTTAACAGATGTGACCATATCTGTTCTGGATATAGCCGATGCCATCGTTTTGATTGCAACTCAAGACATCCCTTCGATCAAGAACGATCGTTTGTTCCTGGACCTGCTCCTGACTCTGAATGTGCCGACAGATAAAGTAACCTTTGTTATGAATAAATACGACAAACGGATTGCCATTTCTCCGGAAAAAGTTGGTGAGAATTTAAAGCAGCGCGTGATGGCCGTTATTCCCCTCGATGAGCGCACAGTCATACCTGCTGCCAATCGGGGTGTTCCATTTATGCTCGATAACAAAAATGCGCCGGCCGCCAAAGGGATCTATACATTGGTTGAAGCCTTACGGGCAAAGCTTGTCAAACGGGATATGGAAGAATCAGAGGCAATAACTAAACGGTAACTGGTTGTTTGGAGGTATGATGTCTTTACTTAAACGGATTGAACAAGGGCAAGGGAAACCTTCCGAACAGTTGCCTGGCGCGCCGCAGACTCCCAGTGGAGATCAATCTCGCCTTTCAACATTGCAGGCACGTCGGGTGAGTGCTCCTAGCGCTACCCCCCAGGCTGGAACATACTTTGATCTGAAAACGCGCGTCCAAAACCGGCTGTTAGCCGAACTTGACCCGTCGATGGACATCACTAAAACCGATGATGTACGAAAAACGATCCAGGGATTATTTGAGCAAATACTGGGTGAGGAAAACATTGTCCTTTCAAGACCCGAGCGTGCTCGCCTGTTTGAACAGATCACTGCTGAAATTCTTGGGCTTGGTCCCCTTCAGACTCTTCTTGAAGATGAGACCATAACGGAAGTAATGGTAAATGGGGCAAAGAACATTTATATAGAGCGCAAGGGGAAGATTCATCGAGTCCCGGTAACATTCGAAAGTAATGACCATGTAATGCGTATCATTGACCGGATCGTTGCTCCACTTGGGCGGCGTATTGATGAATCCAGCCCATATGTGGACGCAAGGCTGGCGGATGGTTCCCGTGTGAACGCTGTTATTCCACCAATTTCTCTTGTTGGTCCAACCCTGACGATCCGTAAGTTTTCAAAAATACCAATTTCTCTTGAGCAGTTGGTTCAATTCGGGACTATTACAGCGGAGTCGCTCCAGTTTCTTAAAGCTTGTGTTGAAGCAAGAATGAACATTGTAATTTCTGGCGGTACCGGTTCCGGCAAAACGACGCTGCTGAATATCCTTTCAAGCTTTATCCCAAGTGACGAACGTATCCTCACCATTGAAAACGCAGCGGAACTCCAACTTCGACAGGAGCATGTTGTCACCCTTGAATCTCGCCCGCCCAATATTGAAGGGCGTGGTGAAATTACCATCCGAAACCTGGTTGTCAACGCCCTGCGCATGCGTCCAGACCGGATCATCGTTGGAGAAATCCGTGATGACGCCGCGTTGGACATGTTGCAGGCCATGAACACCGGTCATGATGGCTCGATGACCACGTTGCACTCTAACTCACCGCGTGATACCCTGTCCCGTCTCGAGACCATGACCATGATGGCTGGAATGGAGTTACCGGTTCGAGCTATTCGGGAACAGGTTTCATCGGCTATCGACTTGATTGTTCATCAGGAGCGCATGCGAGATGGCTCACGCAAGGTAACATATGTCACCGAAGTCAGTGGCATGGAAGGAGATGTCATTACAACTACAGATTTATTTGTATTCGAGCAAACTGGACTGGAGAATGGTAGAGTTCTGGGTCATATGCGGCCGACCGGTCTGCGCCCGAAATTCATGGAGAAGATTGAGGCCGCAGGGATTCACTTACCTCCCTCAGTCTTTGGCGTCGGCAGCAGGCAGCGATACTAAAGTTGGGAGCTGGATCGATTTTCGGATAGGTGATAAATGACTACGTATTTACTTATTGGTGGCGGTGTACTTGCCCTGGTATTACTGGTTGTTGGATTGGTTGCTTCGGCTACCAGTGATAAGGCTTCCATGGATGACCGCCTTAACAAATATCTGGAAGAAGAAAAACATACGGATGCCAAGGATTCCAAAGGTGCTCTCACCGATTGGGTGAATAAGCGCGTGGAAAAATCATCCCTTGGAGACAGTATCGCCCGTGAATTGGCTCGCGCCGATTTAAAATTTAAACCAGGTGAGTATATTGCTTTGTACGTAATTGCGATCATTGGGGGGGCATTGATCACCTTTTTCGTTGGTGGGAGACTTCTGATATCAGCCGTTATTGGAGCTGGGATCGGAGCTTTGCTTCCCCGGATGTATGTCAAAAACCAGCAATCGCGGCGCTTGACCCGCTTCAACGATCAATTGCCTGACATGTTGAACTTAATGGTGAACGGTCTTCGCGCTGGCTACTCAACATTACAAGCCATGGAAGCGGTGAGCAAAGAGTTGCCAGCTCCAATTTGCGACGAATTTAGGCGGGTTGTACAGGAAATGCAGTTGGGCATCCCCATGGAGAAGGCCTTGGCGAATTTGCTCAGGCGGATCCCGAGTCAGGATCTTGATTTTCTTGTTACTGCCATTAATGTTCAGCGGGAAGTTGGTGGTAATTTGGCCGAAATTATGGACGTTATCTCGTATACCATTCGTGAGCGCGTCCGGATTAAAGGTGATATTCGGGCACTTACTTCGCAAGCCACGTATTCTGGGCGTGCTCTTGCCTTAATGCCGATTGGTCTCTTATGCATTCTCTGGTTTTTAAACCGCAGTTATGTGATGGAATTTTTTAATAAGGATAATATACTGTGCGGTGGAGGTGCCTTGGGAGGCGCAGCCATGTTGATTACCATTGGGTATTTTGTTATGGTCAAAATTGGAAATGTAGAGGTGTAAAATGGTAACGACTATTATTATTCTCGTGGTGATCATCGGGGTCCTGACTACTGCAGCAATACTGGTCGTAACGGGGATTCGAAAGTCAAAATCTCAAGAGTCAGATCCATTGGCCGAGCGCTTGGCTGAGTATAGTCAGCGCGGCGAGACTGTTACCCTCGAGGAACTGGAACTTGCTCAACCTTTTTCAGAACGCGTAGTGATGCCCATCATACGTCGGTTGGGAGAAATGTCATCCCGCTTCACCCCCCAACATGTCGTTGAGCAGACGCGCGTTCGTCTTGAATTGGCTGGGAATCCCGGTCGGATTGATGCATCCACTTTTATGGTCTTGCATTTTGTATCCGCGGGTGTATTTGGCGGGTTGGTTTTCCTGATCTCTCTTTTTTCACAAACGTTTACACTTCCCATTAAGCTCGCGATCGTATTGGGTTTCATAATATTGGGCTATTTCTTCCCGGATTTGTGGATACGAAGCAAAATCAATAGCCGTCAGAAAGCGGTCCGTAGGGCAATGCCAGACGCGCTTGACTTGTTAACCATCTGTGTGGAGGCAGGCCTGGGTTTTGATGCGGCGATGTCCAAGGTAAATGAAAAATGGGACAACGAATTGTCGATGGCTTTTGGACGGGTTATTCGGGAAATTCAGTTGGGTAAACTCCGCCGTGACGCTTTAAGAGATATGTCTGATAGACTGGGTTTGGCGGAAATGACGAGCTTTGTAGCCGCAATTATCCAGTCTGAAATGTTGGGTGTCAGTATGGCCAGAGTTTTACGTATTCAGTCTGATCAGATGCGTCTTAAACGCCGCCAGCATGCTGAAGAAGAAGCTCATAAAGCACCCATTAAAATGATATTCCCGATGGGCCTCTTTATCTTCCCGGCTCTGATGATTGTATTGCTTACCCCGGCTGGTTTACGGCTGTATGGTTCGTTGAAATACATTATTTAATATCGTCAGACTGGACGTTCTTTTGACATATTGGCTAAACCAGTGGATGTGGGCTGGTCTGGACTTGCTGTTTCCACCGGTTTGTGGGGGATGCAACCAGGCTGGGTACCGTTGGTGTCCGGACTGCCAAAAGCAGGTTCAGTCAGTTCCGGAACCTGCTTGTCAGACCTGCGGTTTACCCATTTCTCACCCCGGCAAGTGCTCCAGTTGTAAAACATCCAACCCTCAGTACGAAATGATGCGGTCCTGGTTGGTCTTTGATGGTCCAATCCGGCATGCGCTGCATAAACTTAAATACCGTCGCAACCTGGCATTGGGGGATGCCCTTGCAGGGCATCTTGCGGAATATGTTTCCACGTTGGGATGGCCTGTGAATTTGGTTGTTCCGGTTCCGTTGGGGAAAGAGCGTAGGAAAGAACGCGGCTATAATCAAGTCGCATTGGTGGCAAAGCCGTTAGCCCTGATCAACAAGTGGAGGTATTCGCCTCATGCACTTGTTCGCATCCGCGAAACTAGGTCTCAAGTTGGATTATCGATTGCCGAGCGCAGGCAAAATGTTGTTGGTGCTTTCCTTGGAGATGCAGACCTTGTTCTCAAGTCAACTGTCTTGCTCATGGATGATGTAGCTACCACTGGAGCAACTCTTGCGTCTTGCGCATCGGCTTTAAAGGATGCAGGCGCAAAATCTGTTTATGCATTGACTATTGCTCGTGCTTTACCCCATCATGGGTTGATTAATGTTTGAGTATAAAATCCAAAATTTCTCAGGAGGACCTATGACAGTTGAAGTCGAATTGTATGCAAGGAATATGGAATTGTCAGAAAACTTGAAAGAATATGTTACCAAGAAGGCCTCCAAGTTGGATCGCTACCTGAGTGAGGTCGAGCACGTTAGAGTAGACCTGACCCATATCAAGTCAGCGCGCAGTGCAACGGACCGGAATGTTGCTCAAATTACGGTTCGTGGGCGTGGAGCCTTATTGCGTGTCGAGGAACGTGGGGACGATATCACCGCGGCAATTGATACAGCCATCGACAAGATGCAGCGTCAGCTCGACCGCTACAAGGGAAAACATTCCCGTGGTCGAGGCGACGGTAGATCAGCCTCCGAAGTCGCTCCGGTCCCCACTCCCGTTGAGACAACCGATGAGGAAGTTCCGGTTATCGCTCGTCACAAGACCTTTGACCTCATCCCTATGAACGAAGGGGAGGCACTTGAGCAGATGAAATTGCTGGGGCACGATAACTTTTTCATCTTTTTCAACGTCGATACCAACTCGATCAGTGTTCTATATCACCGCCGGGACGGAACCTACGGTCTGATCGAGCCGAAAATCGGGTAATCTTCGCGGACCGAATATTCTGGCCCGGAAGGTTTTCCGGGCCAGTTTCCTTGTGAGAATTCTATGGAAGAAATAGATTTTGACGATAACACCACCGTTGAACTGGCGGCTCAAAGCAAGATGGATAAGGCTGAAATTCAATCTGCGGTGAAGAAAATATTGCAAGCCGTTGGCGAAAACCCGGATCGCGATGGTCTCAAGCGCACTCCGGAACGGATTGCCCGCATGTACGCTGAACTTCTGTCAGGTTATCAAATGGATCCCGTTGCAGTAGTAAATGATGCCTTGTTTGAAGTCAAATATGACGAGATGGTTCTCGTGCGTGACATTGAATTTTATAGTCTTTGTGAGCATCATATGTTGCCCTTCATGGGGCGTGTCCATGTTGCATATATCCCGGATGGCAAAGTCCTTGGGATTTCGAAAATTCCCCGCATAGTGGATCTTTATGCTCGTCGGTTGCAGGTTCAGGAACGCATGACACGTCAAATTGCCGATTTTATACGCGACCTGCTTCATCCGCAGGGTGTGGCCGTGGTTGTGGAAGCATTGCATTTGTGCATGAGTATGCGCGGTGTCCAGAAACATAATGCCCGCCTGACTACATCTGCCATGCATGGGGCATTTCGGGCCAATTTGGCCACCCGCAACGAATTTCTTGAAAATATAAGCCGGGGCGCTTCACCATTCCAGGTGTAATTATTTTGCATTAATTTTTTGCAAAACGGACTCTATGGTTATTTTGCTCTAAGGAGTCACGACTTAAATATTCATTTTTTGAACTCCAGCCATCTTGATGCATGTAGATGAAGGACCTTCCATCCTCAGGGTTCATATTCATAGCCCACGCAGTTTCGACAAGGCGCGCATCTCTTTTATCTCCTGCCAATAATTATCATTCGGTCCGAAATTATCTACTAGTTCCTCGCCTGCCTTGGCGGTAACAAATCCCCGTTGCCACCCACATTTTCCGACAACTCCATTTCCTGGTCATCTTCGCGGTAGTTCCCTTGAAGAGCGCCTAGTAAATTAGTTCCTTATCCATGTTGCATTAATCGCGCTTTTATTCTAAACTATGTAGAGTAGGATCAATAAATTCAGATAAACAGGTCCCTATGCTATTCTCAAAAACCACATTCATAGGAATTGACCTTTCTGGAGGACGCCACCCATTTACGTGTGCGGTCCTTGATGAAGACTGCCAGTTGGTGGCATTGTCGGCTGGCGAGATTGAAGAAGTGCTCGCCTTCCTCGGGAATCAGGAGGGCACTCTGGTGGCAATCAATGCACCACACTGCCCAAATTTGGGGCTGGTACGTAAAAAAATGGAAGAGCAAAGCCTCACTCCCGGTCACTTGCGGGGGGTCGATATGCGCCTGGCAGAGCACGAACTGCGGGAGCGCGGCATCTCCGTCTCGCCCACCTCTTCCCGACCCGAGACCTGTGCAGCCTGGATGCAAGCGGGTTTTGATTTCCATGGAAAGTTGGATGGGATGGGATTTAAACTCTATCCAACCGAAAATGCCTCCCACCAGTGGCTTGAGACACACCCCCACGCTGCTTATTGCACCCTGCTCGGAAAATTGCCCTTGCCAAAACCAACTCTGGAAGGTCGATTACAGCGGCAGTTGGTCCTCTACGAGCAGTCGATGGGCATCAGGGATCCAATGGAATTCTTTGAAGAAATTACCCGGCATCGGTTATTGAAGGGTATCTTACCGATCGATTTTATTTATACCCCCGAACAATTGGATGCATTGGTAGCGGCTTTTACGGCTTATACGGCAGCCAAACAACCAGGCAAGGTTGCCTGGGTGGGCAATAAACAGGAAGGGCAAATTGTCCTGCCTGTCCCCGAACTGAAAGAAACCTATTCATAATAAATTTCCAATATTTATTAAAAAATGCGGCAGTATTTTTACTGCCGCATTTTTCCTTTATTTCCCTGTTATAGACGGATCACAAAACCGCAATATTCACACGTGAGGCTGTCCATTCCGCGCATCACCACTTGGGTGATGTTCCCCCCACAGTTCGGGCACTGGCTCGGGGCAGCCTTGACCTTGTCCATGGCAGATTGATCGATTGGCACGGCGCGTCCCTTGTCAAAGTCTTTACTTTTGGCGCGGTTGATTATTTGCTGCCAGGTGGTATTGTCCTGCCAGATGTGGAAGTGGGCAACTTCCACATTTGCACCACTGGCGAAACGGATCTCAATATGGTCCTCGTTTTTGAGCAGCCCTTGCTTGCTCAGATCCATCTCTTCCACTAATGTGACCGGACATTCCAGCTGTAATTGCTGCACTTTCTGTTTCTCGGTGGCGACGAACAGCACCTTCTTAGTTACGATCTCTTCCTTCTGTTCAAAGAGGAGGCGCTGATCGGTCAGGTACAGGACACCTTCTGGATCCCCTTTCTGTTCTTTACCAGTCTTGCACCAGACTGCCTTGATAGCCGCGATCCCGCCCTCGGTGGGCAGCATTTGGAAGGTCGCTTCTGCCAATTGCGTAACCAGGTATTCGATTTCGTTCAAATGCTTCGAAAACTGGTAGACCTCGTTATTGAACTGGTCATACATCCCCTCAATGGATTGTTCTGCAGCAGAGACTTTTCCATCCAGGATATTTAGCGAAGATTGCATCGAACTGAGCAACCCGCGCGCCGCGGCTGGATTGCTGGTAGCCGCGTTCAGTTGCGGCATCTGCATTTCAAGGGGACGCAGGGAATTCTCCAGCACAGAAGACTGCATATTAATTTGGGATTCCAGATTCGGGTAAAGGAGTACCCATGATCGCGACAATGCCTGTGCCTGGTTTTCCATATCCATCTCAAAAACGTAACCGCGTGTCCGAAACGTGGCAATCTTTTGGATGAGCCCGGATACGGTGGTCTGTAAATCCTCCACCGCATCACGCGCCTTTGTCAATCGAACCCTTCCTTGCAGGTCACCAACCTTGGATTGCAAGTTGCGGATCTCGTCTGCAATCTGTTGAGCGGGGCTGGGAGTTGCCATGGATTCCTCCTGGAATAAATATATCAGATTAGGTGATTGCGCCAATTATGGCACAAGTACCTCGGAATGACAACCGACTTTCCATTACCCCCTGCATGGTAAAATCAGTTTGACCGAAAGGAACCCGCCGCAAGCTACGCCGTTTAGAACGGCAGTGGACAAGGTGGTTTCTTGAGCAGCATCAGCTGAGGGTATGCAAGAGAGTTGAATATTAGTAAAATATCGATATGGTACTCGACTATCAGCGCGATGAGCATCGGATCCACTTGATCGTATATCATCTCGTCTGGACACCCAAACGACGCAAGGCTGTACTAACGGGACTGATTGCCAAGGATTGCAAAGCGCTGATTGAAGCGAAATGTGCCGAGCAGGGCTGGAAGATCCTGGACCCGACCATGTCCACCTGTATGTGAGAGCCTGGCCGATAACATCAGCAGCGGAGACCGTCAAGGATTGCAAGGGTGTCACCTCGCACGAATTGCGCGGGAAATATCTGCTCTTGAAACGATTGCCCTCGATGTGGACGAGGAGTTATCTTGCAGCGACAGCTGGAAACGTGTCAGCGGAAGCGATCCAAGGCTATATAGCGGCGCAAAAGGGGACGTGATGATCCTGAAAACATACAAGTACAGGCTATACTCGAGCGGGGCACAGTCGCAGCAGTTGGCTGAAACAGTGGAGACCTGTCGCAGGTGGTACAACCTCTGCCTGGAGGAACGACAGCAGGCATGGGAGCAGGAAAAACGCAAAGTTGGGAAATATGACCAGCTCGCGAGGGTCAAGGAGCATCGTAGAGCCGATCCCTATGCGAGTAAGATCCACAGTCACATCTTGCAGGTGGTAGTCCAGGATCTGGACAAATCCTTCCAGGCCTTCTTTCGACGGGCGAAAGCGGGGGAAACCCCTGGTTATCCGCGCTTCAAAGGAAGGGATCGCTTCGATAGTTTTGGATTGAAGGAGTATGGCAACGGTTTCAAGCTGGATGGTCGGCGGCTGCGCATCACAGGGATAGGACGGGTGCGGGTGCGTTGGCAT
>JADGQC010000256.1 GCA_017882125.1 Anaerolineales bacterium | reverse complement strand
CATGTTCCCGGCACACCAGCGCCGCCCCGACCGCATCACGAACATTCCCCGGGAGGGTTTGATCACGGTAGGCTGTCACCAGCGCCGGGACTGAGTCGGGGGAAAGCGATGCCAGGTAAGCCACGTCCAATTCGGAACCCGCCGCTGAGCGCGCCACATTCTGCCGGACGATGAACCCGTCCACGTTTAGCAGGGTCAGTGTCACTCCGAAGCCGAGTGCGGCAAAAAGGGCAGCGAGAGCGAAGGTACGTTCCCTCCGTAAAATGTCAAGCACCAGCACCACTGCCAGCAGCACGCCCAGCCAGATCAAAAATACGTGGGTATAAGCGCGCAGGCGCGAGAAACCGTAGGCAGCTTCATACAGGACCAGGCGCTGAAAGGCAGACACCAGCATTACTCCCACCAGCGCCACCATCCCCAGCCCCAGCCCGGAGAAAACCCGCCGCTGTTTCCGGTCCTGGCGTTTGACCACCGCGCTCATGCTCAGGAATAACAGCAGGCTGAAAAAGGCAACCGCCACCAGTTCACCAAAACCGCGCCGGGCATACTCTGCATAGGTGTACCCTTGCACGCCAATATTGGTCTGCCCGCCGAAGAAATACTGGAACTGGACGATCGCAAAAAGGGCGAATAACAGCACGACTGCTGAGAGCACCACCGTGGCTTCGGTGAAGCCGAGGAAGGAGGGCACGAGCGGCTTATCCAGGCCCACCAATTTTTCATCCTGGCTGTTCCGCGCCGCATGCAGGATCGTACCCGCCAGCACGTAGGCACCGATCAAAATATAGATGCAGCGAAAAATGTACTGTGGGAGATTCTCCAGGCGGAACAGGGTGATAAAACTCTGCAGGCGCTGTGCAAAGACCAGGTCGGCGGAAGAGAGCAGGGCGGCGAAGATGACGATAATGGGGATGGCGATCAGCACCCCGCGCAGGAGGGCCCAAAAACGCTTCCACCCGGCTCGTTTGCCTTCAGTGACCGCTTCAGGTATGCCTGCGGCTTGTTTTCTAATCTCAGAGAAAAAGATGATCGGACGGGCGACCATGCTTATGCCCAGTTTGACGTAACCAACCACGTAATCCGACAGGCTGTACCAGGCCCAGCGCCCGCCGATGTAGGTGCAGGCGAGCACACCCATCAGTCCCAGGGTAAAAGCGAATGCAAGGAATAGGCTCAGCGGTTCCTGCCGGACGAAGGACATGGCTCCAAAAAACGCGATGGGGATGAGCAGGAGCAGGGATTTCCCGGATGGCTTTATGCCATTCAGGGTCAATACCAGGAAGCCGCCACCGAGGCACAATAAAGCGTAGATGGCGAAGTTAATCCCCGTGGAATGTTTCCAAAAAAGAAAGTCGAAAAGCCAGCCCAGGGCCAGGGCCGCGATCCAGAGAATATTGGTACGTTTCATACGATCATCCTCCATCGATTTTCCTTACAGGATAGCCGGCCTGCGCTTCCCGGAACTATCAAAAGGTATCACGAGTCATCCAGTATAAGCAAAATAAATATTTCCATCTTTCCAGCATCTTTTTGGGGGCTGTTACCGTGAAACAAGTTTCACAAGATGTGAGCGGGATTGACATTCAAATTGATTTGTGCGATACTAATCGGAGCGCAGGGAAGTTTCCTGCCCCTAATCCGCCATCCTTATAGAAGAGGAGGTGGTGCCCAAAATGGATAGTAGTTTGAGTCGAAGCGCTGTGGCATCCCTCCTCGCTCTGCGATAAAGGTGCCACAGCGCGAACAGGAAGACCGCCGAAAGGCGGTCTTCCGCATTAAGCGCATCCACGATACTGGATGCCGGGGGAAACCACCCAAAACCTTACTGACACGTCGCGGGGAATATCCGCTGGATTGTTTAGGCTGACCTCACTCATCTCCAAACGAGATCCCCAGCCCGCGCGCCGTATGGATCCCGTCGCTGTTCAAATCCACCCGCTTGGGGACCGCCAGGGCCTCGCTTAGCGCTACTGGAATTACCTCGGCGTTGCGCAGTGCCACCATGCAGCCAAACCCTCCAGCCGCCGCAACCCGCACTGCCGCGGCACCGTAACGGGTGGCCAGCCAGCGGTCGAAGGCGGTTGGGGAGCCGCCGCGTTGGACGTGACCCAGCACGGTGACGCGCGCCTCAAACCCCTGCCCTTCAATGAATTGACCCACTTCCTGCCCGATGCCTCCCAGCCGGGGCGTATAGATCTCGTCCCCGCTGCGCCGGTAAACCGGTTGGCCTCCCAGCGGTTTGGCTCCTTCTGAAACAGCCAGCAGGCTGAAATGCGCACCGCCTTCCGCGCGCTCGCGGACCTTCCTGATGATCGACTCGAATTTAAAGGGGATCTCCGGGATCAGGATCACATCTGCGCCGCCGGAGACGCCGGAGTGGAGGGCGATGAACCCGGCTTCACGCCCCATCAGTTCCAGGACCATGGCGCGGTGGTGCGCCTCGGCCGTGGTGTGCAGCCGGTCGAGCGCTTCGGTGGCGATCATCAGGGCAGTGTCGAAGCCGAAGGTCACTTCCGTACCACCGATGTCATTGTCGATGGTCTTGGGCACCCCCACGACGGGGACTCCCTTGGCTCCCAACTCCATGGCGATGCGCAGAGTCCCATCTCCGCCAATGACGATCAACGCATCCAAACCCAGTTTTTTAATTGCGGCGGTGACCTCGTCCGAAATGTCCACGACCACTTCCTTGCCATCCCGCAGGATTTTTCGGGCGAATGGGTTGCCGCGGTTGGCGGTGCCCAGGATGGTGCCGCCGCGCGGCAGGATCCCCCGCACCGCTGCCAGGTCCAGTGGGATCACTCCGCCAGCCGATATAAACCCGTCGTATCCATCCCGGATCCCGAGCACTTCACATCCATAGATATTAATTGCAGTTTTCGTAACCGCCCGGATGACTGCGTTCAGTCCCGGAGCATCACCGCCGCCCGTAAGCACTGCAATCCGTTTCATTTTGACCTCCTTGATATCCGGAAGGATTAT
Source organism: Anaerolineales bacterium (assembly GCA_017882125.1). Taxonomy (GTDB): domain Bacteria; phylum Chloroflexota; class Anaerolineae; order Anaerolineales; family Villigracilaceae; genus UBA877. The sequence continues at coordinate 212 of JADGQC010000256.1, read as the reverse complement.
AAATCGGAAGGGCGACCAACCGGTCGCCCTTGCAATAGTCTTTACGGCATGAAATGAGTAAACCGCCAGATTTGAGGATCCTGCTTGAGCGTGGTACCCTCTCCCATGACCTCAAACCAGGTGGTACCGGGTTTGAACGGGAAAGGAGTCCCATCCAGGTTGGTCAGTGAGACTACGTCGTTGGTACCCCGCTGCCAGTTGACCTGCCAGGC
>JADGQC010000077.1 GCA_017882125.1 Anaerolineales bacterium | reverse complement strand
CGACCCACCAAGTGATGACCTTCGGAGGAGTGAGTTTCATCTTCGTATCTCCTTTCACATAGACGTCTCTTCGAATGGGGTCCGACGTTCGGCCCAGGCATGGCAGGGTCGGACAACCTGCAGGCGGAGTCGCGCGTCGAGAGTATATGCTGCTGCTCAGCGGACGGCCACCTAACCATGTGTTCAACCGTCGGTAGGCGGCGAATAGATTATGGTTATCCCTGAAGTATAGCATTTTGCGAGGAAAGGGCAATGACCATCCCAATTACTCTGACGAAAGGGGCTGTTCCTCCTTTTGGTATATCCCCCGCCTTTCGAGTGGGTTACCTTTTCTTCCTCATTTGTTCATCTATCCATGCTACAATAAATATTAACATCACCAGTACAACAACAAAGCATATACCGAAGTCCATGTTATTCCTCCTGGAATTGTAATTGAAGTTATCCTCAGCTTAGGCAAGGCTCTCATCAGAATTGCTTTTCTTGCGTTTCTCCAATCGTTGGAGATTGTTGTTCTCTTTACAGCCCCCAAGTAAATACTCTCACCTCACCAACTCGGAACTGAACCTAGACTTGCTCTCCTTGCGTCATACCTGCTGCAACCGGCTGCAACGCCGGTAGCACGGCATGGAAAATATGGACATGGTGGATGAACAAGCCCTCACAGGTGGCGATAGGATGGATAATCCAACACCACCTATGGGGGGTGGACACTATGGACAACCTCAAGAACTCTCTTACACAGAGAAGGTCAGGGGTTCGAATCCCTTTGCGCCCACTCATTTTTGCCTTGGCAGGTGTTCAAACCTGCCAGGTCTTTTTTTATTCGTGCATTATCACACTTGACCCGCCTCCCCGGCGGGAATATACTAACCACGCACACATCCAACATTCATCGATATATTTAATTATTACGCCAACCGTACCATCAGGAGATTCCCCCATGTCTGATTACCTTTTTCGCGGATCGCTGGCAGAACTCGACCCCGAAGTATATGAATTGACCCAGATCGAAGCGGAACGGCAGGCTCGCAAAATCATCCTGATCCCCTCCGAGAGCCAGGCTCCGCTCGCAGTGCGCGAGGCAATGGCATCCGCCTTCCAAAATATTTACGCTGAGGGCTACCCGGATAAGGCCGATCAGAAATTAACCCAGCAGGAGATCCTGGATTATCCTACCCGGCTGGCAAATTTCCGCCGCTTCTCGGACCCGCGCTTTTACAAGGGCACCGAGTATGCCGATATCGTCGAATCGCTGGCAAGACGCCGCTGCGCCGAAGCCTTCGCGGCCAACAATGTCAAACCCGAGCAGATTTACGTCAACGTTCAGGCTCTCTCGGGGGCGCCAGCCAACAATGCCGTGTACCATGCCCTGGTGCAACCCGGTGACACGGTCATGGGCATGAATTTGTTCCACGGTGGCCATCTTACTCACGGGTCCACCGCAAACCGTTCCGGCCAGTATTACCACATCGTCTCATACAGCGTGGACCCGCACAACGAGCAGATCAATTACGATGATGTCATGGCCCTCGCCAAAGAAAATAAACCAAAAATGATCATCTGCGGCTACTCTTCCTATCCCTGGATTCCCGACTGGAAGAAGTTCCGCCAGATCGCAGACGCGGCCGGAGCCTACCTGCTGGCCGACATTTCACACATCGGCGGCCTCGTGGCTGCCGGAGTCGTCCCCTCCCCGCTGGGCTATGCCCATGTCATTATGACCACCACCCATAAGACCCTGGATGGGCCGCGCGGCGCGGTCATTCTCACCACCGACCCGGAACTGGCGGCAAAAATCGACAAGGCCGTCTTCCCTGGCGAACAGGGCGGTCCCCATGTTCATATATTTGCAGCCCTGGCCCTCACTTTCAAACTGGCGCGCACGCGTGAATTCGAAAAACTCCAGAAGCAGACCATTAAAAATGCATTGGCGATCTCCGAACGCCTGAAGGAACGCGGTTTCCGCATCCCGTTTGGCGGGACGAACTCGCACATGCTCAACGTGGACGTTTCGACGATCAAAGGACCGGATGGCACCTCCCTCAACGGGGATAATGCCGCCCGCATCCTCGATCTTGCCGGTATTGTCGTCAACCGCAACACCATCCCCGGTGACAAGTTTGCCCTCGACCCGTCCGGCATCCGCATGGGCACGCCCTGGATCACCCAGCGCGGCTTCGATGAAGAAAAATCGAGGCAGCTTGCCGACATCATCGCGGATGTGCTCCTGGCAGCCACCCCGCACAGTGTCCCTTCTGTCAGGGGAAAAAGCCCCCGGCGTGCCAAGCTGGATTTCAAAATACTGAACGACGCCCGCATCCGGGTGCGCGCCCTCGCAACTTCTGCTGGTGTCGATTTCGTACCAACCATGCATGGCTATCCGCATTTCTATTATCTGGATGAAAAGCCCTCGACCGGTGTATACGAACTGACCGGTGCAGGAGTCCGCCAATTCCTGAATTATGCCGTGACCTCCGACCTGTCGGACCTGAAAACTGGCGGAAGTCACCAGACCCGGGTCGTCACCCCGCTTGGCGAGGTGACCGGCACATTGACTTGCGTGGACTGGGACCATTATCGCCTTTCCCTTCCGGAGAAAGGTGCCAACCTGGTGGTCACCTGGTTACGGGACTTGTCAGATACATTCACCTCTTTCAATCTGGACGGCTCTCCCGACGGATCACCGCGCCGCATGCCGGGACCCATCGTCATCATTGAATCAAAAGAAAGTGCCTCACCGGCTGTTCCGGAAAAGAGTGACCCGATCAGTGACGTCAAAGCCTGGTTCATTGGTGTGGTGGGCACGGGAAACAAAAAGACAAAACCCGATTTTATGTGGAAACCTCCTGCTGAGACCCTCCGCCGTACCCCTCTTTACGAAATCCACAAAGAAATGGGGGCGAAGATCATTCCGTTCGCAGGCTGGGAAATGCCGGTTTGGTATTCATCTGTTCTTGAAGAGCATCTTGCAACCCGTCAGGCTGCAGGTCTGTTCGATGTTACCCACATGGGCGTCTACCAGGTGGAGGGCGACGAAGCTGCCGCGTTCCTTGATTCGGTGGTGGCAAATAACTGTGGATCGCTCCAGCCCGGCGAAAGTCTCTACTCCCAATTCCTGACCCCGGATGCCGAAGTGATCGATGACACATTGATCTACAGGAGGGCCTGTGACAAGTTCCTGATGGTGGTCAACGCCTCCAACGATGACAAGGATCGCACCTGGCTGGAAGCAGTTTTGGAAGGGAAAGTGAAGGTGGATAATGCCCGTCCCGGGGCGCGCTGTTATGGCTACAATGCCGTGCTGCGCAATCTGCGCGACCCGAAAGCCGGTGCTGACATGCGCGTGGACATCGCCCTGCAGGGTCCTAGCAGCATGGAAATATTACTCTCAATGGGAGTCAACGCCGACACACGCCGGCGCATCAGTGCACTGAAACGCACCAACCTGTGTGATGCCCTGGTGGGCGGGTTTGACCTGATCGTATCACGCACGGGTTACACCGGCGAGAAAATGGCTTTCGAGTTGTTTGTCCACCCCGAAAAGGTGGTCGCCTTGTGGCATGCAATTCTCAAGGCCGGTCAGAAGTTTGGCATCAAGCCCATCGGCCTGGGGGCGCGCGATTCCCTGCGGACCGAGGCTGGTTTGCCGCTTTATGGTCATGAAATGGGTGAGGGTTCCGGAAAAAGCGGGCAGGCGGACCTGGGCGTGGGTGAATCCGGATTCGGAGCCTATGTGAAGACCAGCAAGCCCTGGTTCATCGGACGCGAGGCCTACATTGCCAGGGAACAGGCCCGCAAGGGTGTGGTGGTTCGCTTCCATTTCATCGAGAAGGGCGTGCGCATGGCCCATAACGGCGACCCCCTGCTCGATAAGCGCGGGCGGGTCATCGGCTGGGTGACCAGTTGCGCAGCCGATAAGGATGGCACTCTTACCGGGCAGGCTTATGTCGAATTGAAATATGCCGCCGAAGGGACGCCCATCTACATCTACCAGTCAGCTCCCGATAAGACCGGCCCTGCACCCGCCGATATGAAGCTTGGCGACAAGGGCTTGCTCCCCACCGAAGCGCTGGTGATCAGCCGGTTTCCAAAATTGTAAATGACTCGTCAATAAACAAAAAAAGGGAGAACAGTTTCACTGCTCTCCCTTTTTTTGTTGCTATTACCTTTTGATATTAAGATGCGTCTTTACTTGGTGATCGTAAAGGTATCGATGGTGACGCCGGAGTTGTTGACGATCTTGGCGGTTAGGGTGTTTCCACTGATCGAAAACTCGCCGAAACTGTATGCTTTTATATATGTAACAACATACGGCTGACCGGATGCCGGCGTATAGAGCGGAGCACCGCCGCCACCCACGGTGAGATGCACCACTCCGTTCACGACCGCGCGTGCATAATAGTGGTTGTGCCCCGAAAGCACCATCGCCACCCCGTACTGCACGAATAACGGTTGCAGTGCAATCTGCACGGTTGTATTATCCGCATGTCCGCCGTTCGCTGAATAGCCAGGCTCATGGATCATGACGATCTTCCAAAGCTTGGTTGAGGCTGCCAGGTCTGCCTTAAGCCAGTTGTACTGGGCTGACCCAACGGTGTAGGCTGTATATGAGTCCAGCATCACCACGTGCATGGGACCATAATCGAAGGACCAGTAGAAACCGCCGCTCTGGAATGGCTCAGGCCAGTACTGCTTCCATAAGGTTGCTGCGCCTTCGTGGTTCCCACGGATACCGATATCAGCCAGGTTTGCATCCTGCTTGCGCAGGTTGGTATAGCTTGAAACGAACCATTCGCCCGTCCAGGCGCTTTCACTATCGGCACTGACCCAGTCGCCGACGTTAAGGTTTAAGGTCTGGAATGCTGGATCTGAGGCAAACAGCGCATCAACCTGCCCGGCGATCCCGTTGTGCACGCTGCCGTTGGTACGGGTATCCCCATACGATGTAAATTTGACGCTGCTGGCATTCGCGGCCGGCGCAGCATAGAACGTACCACCCGAGCATTGGGTTCCCACTGCCACCTCGTAATAATACTTGGTACCGGGGGTCAGGCCGGAAATAACATATTGATATAGGTGGGTGGTGGTATTGCTGGGGTTGACCGCAACGTTGCCTGATCCATAACTCGTGCTGGTACCCCATTCCATCTGGAAGGTCGCATTGGAAGTCCACTGCCAGAATACCCTCATCTTGGTGTTGTCACCCGTAAAGATCAAGGTGGGACCTTTCGTCAGTAGGACCGGACTGCAGGTCGCGGAGACCGTGCTGGTCGCAGTCGGGACGGAAGTTTTCGTTGCTGTGACGACCGGAGTATTCGTTGCTGTGACGACGGGAGTGTTCGTTGCTGTATTAACTGGAGTGTTTGTGGCAGTCGGCTGCGTGGTGGCAACTTTCGTGTTCGTTGCCGCCAGGGTTGGGACCGGCGTGGAAGTTGGTCCACCCGACCCGCCCGTGGTGACCACCAGTTGGGGAGCATTTGCACCCGCTTCGCGGGAACCAAGGCTGGTATTGGTGGTATTGGTGCTGTCGACCGCCAGGTTGTATGTTCCGGCAGCCTTGATGTAGTTGGTGACATCCACTGCCACCCAGGCTCCGCCGTTGAATGCAGCCGAATTATTGATCACACTTCCGATCGCCGGTGAATTGGTGTAGGTGATTCCGGTCTCCGTCCAGGTATTATCCGCCACGGAATGGACTGCAAATCCGGTTGTGTTCGCGCTGTTAGCGTAAATACGCAGTATCGCTGATTGGATAGATCCGCCTGGTAAACCGCTTACCACGAAGCGCAGGTAGCTGCGTGTGATGGGTGAACTGTCCACCCGCAAGTTCAGGGCTGTACCGAAGTTGCTGCTGGCAGACGTGGAGATCACGTAAGAATCAGCCGCTGGATTGAAAGTGACGGTCCCTGACCCGCCGGATGTGGCGGTTGCCGCGGGAGTCTTTGTCGCAGTAGATGTTGATCCAGGAGTAGGCGTTGATGTTGCCCCGCCTGTTCCGGCCAGGGTTACCACCAGTTGCGGAGCATTTGCACCCGCCTCACGCGATGACAGGCTGGTATTGGTTGTATTGGATGTATCGATCGCCAGGTTGCAGGTGCCATCCGCCTTGACATAGCTGGTGACATCCACCGATACCCATGCGCCCGCGCTAAAAGCTGTTGAGTTGGAAATCACGCTTCCAACAGCAGGGGAATTGGTATAGGTGATGCCGTTCTCGGTCCAGGTGTTGTCTGCCACGGAATGGACCGCAAAACCGGTCGTGTTGGCAGAGTTTGCATAGATGCGCAGGACTGCTGATTGAACGGTCCCGGTTCCAACGCCGGTCACTGTGAAGCGCAGGTAGCTGCGCGTGACGGGTGAACTGTCCACCCGCAGATTGGTGGCGGTGCCGAAATTGCTGCTGGCGGACGTGGAGATCACGTATGCGTCAGCGATTGGATTGAAGGTTAAGGTGGGTGCCTGCGCCACAGCTGCGTGCGTGGAGGCATGCACGACTGCATTGGCGCTCAAGGCCAGTAAAACCACGATAAGCAGGTTCACGAACCGGTAAAAGTTTTTAGACTGCATAACGATAATCCTTTCTGAATTCAGACCACGTTAAGACGGATCGGTCTGTTTGATCCAGGTCGAAAGGGGGTTATTTTCTTGGGCCTGGGTTTCCTGCCCGGGATGGAGCGGTCGGGCGGAGGGATTGACTATTCTTCTCCCGTGGAATGGTAGTCTGGTAAAAAGGGATCATTTGCCATTGGTGTGCAATACATCCAGGTACTGCCCAAAACCCGATACGCTTTCCCACAGCGTGCCAGGTTCGACTACGGTGCCCTCCCCCCATTCGCTGAAGGTTGTGATCAATTGCCAGTTGGCGCCGGAAGCAGACATGTCCCTTACGTTTTGTGCCCAGCGGTTGAGATCACGCGGCAGGCGTTCAGGCGTTCCCTTAAGCCAGAAACCGGGGCTGATGCTGTAGCTGTAGCTTCCCTGCTGATCGGCAGGAGCAGCCGGGGCGTACTGGTGCCAGCTGTCCGGCTGGCTGGTGCACTTGGCGTAGCCCGGGAAAACCTTGAGCACCACGTAAGCTCCCACGGTATTGGCTTGCTTCCAGCGGTCGGCCATCCCGCAGGTATCCGCGCCATCTGAGTACACAAAAACCACGAATTTACCGTTCACCTTAAGGTAGCTTGGATTTTGGCCGTAATGGTTGAGGATGTAGGTCAGGTCGTTCTGGAGCTGGCTGACCGACGGGTCTCCCTGGCTCTCATTTTCATAATAGAGCGCCCAGCGGAAGTTCGTGCCGGCAGCCGCGGAGAGTAGGCCGTCGATTTTAGTATCCGTCTGGCTGCCCTGTCCCCACCAGGAAGCGATCCCGGCCTGGATGTTGCCGTACTGCATCATGGCGATATGCTGCTTGAGAATGGCCTGGTCGGTCGAACTGTAAAACCCAAGCTGGGGGGTGTAATTGGAATAAGGGGTGATCCCCTTCTGCGTCCAGGCCTCCTGGAACCAGGGGTAATAGAACGCGGCCCGGATCGGGAACGATGGCTGCCAGCTTGTTCCCCCGGAACCGCTGGGTTTGCTTACCGGCACAGGCGTTTTTGTGGGAGCTGTGGTCAGAGTCGGGACTGGCTGGCTTGCCAGGGTGACCACCAGTTGAGGGGCATTCGCACCAGCTTCACGTGAACCTAGGCTGGTATTGGTGGTATTCGTGCTGTCGATCGCCAGGTTGTAAGTCCCATTTCCTTTGATAAAGCTGGTAATGTCAACCGCTACCCAGGCTCCACTATTGAAGGGCTTCGAACTTGAGATGATATTCCCGGTCGCTGGGGAATTGGTGTAAGTAATTCCTGTCTCGGTCCACGTATTGTTTGCTATGGAATGGACTGAAAAACCGGTGGTGTTGGCACTGTTGGCATAAATGCGCAGGATCGCGGATTGGACAGTTCCACTTGCGAGACCGCTCACCACAAATCGGATGTAACTGCGCGTGGTGGGTGAACCATCCACCCGCAGGTTGGTCGCCTTACCGTAGTTGCTGCCGGGACTCGTTTTTAGTACATATGCGTCTGCTGTTGCTTTGAAGGTGATGGGGGTTGCCAGGGGGATGGCAGCCTGGGTGGCAGCTTGAACTGCTGTACCGGTGCTTACTGCCATCAGGAGGACGAGCAGCGAATTTATGAACCGCATCAAGTTTTTTATCTGCAAAATGACTTTCCTTTTTGATTCCAGCCCGTTTTCAAGCGCAGCGGTCTGGTGGAGCCAGGTTAATTGATTAAAATGTTGTCGGCCTGGCAGTGGTGCCCGGAAAGATTCCGGTTGGAGCCCCACAACGCTGTACCCCCGGGTTTGCCTTACTGAATATTACGAATGTTGGTGATCCTTTGGGAAGTCAACAGTATATCCGAAAAGATCCCGCCAAACGTCATAATTTAATTCCAAAACTGTAATGTGATGGGGTTCTTTTGGGGGATTAATTGGACAAATTAGGGCGGATTTTTTTCATGTGTCACTTTCCTCTCCCCTATGGGTGGTCATCCTCGAAGCGAAGCAGAGTGGGAGTGGACTATATGTGGGGGTTGATCCATTTCCCGCTTGTCACAGCCCTTCATTTCGTGCATAATTGAATAAGGTTTATTCATCCTATATTTAGGAATATTACGCCCCACGATACTCTCCTGGCTACACGCATCCGGTCCGCCCTTGGGCCTCTCTCACTTGGAAGAAAAAAAGATGTTCGGCGGGGGTCTGCTTCCTCATCAACGGCAACATGGCCTGCGGCGTGCACAAGAATGACATGATCGTCTGGGTTGGGCCTCAGAATTACGACCATGCCCTTTCCCGCCCCCATACCCATGTCTTCAATATGACCGGGCACCCAATGGCAGGCTGGGTCATGGTGGCGCCACAGGGCTGCGCCTCAGGGGCGCAGCTCAACGCCTGGGTCGATCAGGGAGTTGCTTTCGCCAGTTCGCTGCCCCCAGGGAGAAATAAAAAAACATCTCGGGATGCAGGTCATCGGGTGCGCCTGGCACTGGCTGCCGGGCGGGTCGTGGACCGGAAACCGCCCCGGCTGTATTACCGCATTCTGCCGTAATAATTGGGTTCCATCATGGCCTGATGATCGCCTCGTCTGCTCATAATTTCGCGAGCAAGAGAAGACCATATCCGGGGCAACCATGTTCAACCCGTTACGTAAATGTATTGACAGTGTTATTTAGTTAAATAGTTTGGAGGAAGGACACCATGAGAAAAACTTCTAGTCTGTTTTGGGGCATCGCCCTCATTTTGTTCAGCGCCGTACTGCTGGCTGACCGGGTCGGTTACATCCACTTTTCCACCCTTTCCAACAACGCCTGGGTCTACATATTTGGCGGCGCCGCCATCCTGTTCCTGCTGGGCTGGTTCGTGAACGGGCTCAGGCATTGGGGCTTGCTCTTCCCGGCCTTCATATTTGCCGCCCTGTCTCTCACCATCTGGATGGCCACCCGTAATTACACTGGGGCATACCTGGGCGCTCCCATCCTGGCTGCCGTCGCCATGCCCTTCTATGTCGGCTTCGTCGTTCGCCGTCACTGGGGGCTGCTCATCCCCGCCTGGATCATGACCATCCTCACCGTCATCACTCTCATGGCGGACCAGGTCGTCGGGAACCTGATCGGAGCGTTGTTCCTGCTCTCGGCCGCCCTGCCGTTCCTCCTCGTTTTCCTGGCCAACCGCGCCCGCACCTGGGCGCTCATCCCCGCCTGGACGCTCTTTGTGCTCGGCCTGGTCACGCTCTTCGCTGACCGCGTCAATGGGAACCTGGTCGGCTCCCTGTTCCTGTTTGCCATCGCCCTGCCATTCCTGGTGGTCTTCCTGCTGAACCGCTCCCGGCGTTGGGCGCTCATCCCGGCTGCTGTTTTGGCCATCCTGGGCACCTTCCCGCTGTTATCCTTGGTCTTCAGTGGTGACGCGGCCGGTGCGTTCGCCATGTTCCTGTTTGCCCTGCCTTTCTTCGTGGTTTACTTCCGTTGGAAGGAAGGCTGGTGGGCGCTCATCCCTGCCGGTATATTTGCTTCCATCGGGGTGGTGGTCGTCTGCTCGATGTTCGTCCCCAAAAACCAACTTATATGGAACGGCATCCTGACCGGCGTTTTGCTGCTGGGTATGGGTGTCACCTTTGGTCTGCTCTGGCTGCGCCGCGCCTCCCTGCCCACCGAATGGGCGCTGTACCCCGCTGTTGGACTGCTGGTGGCTTCGCTGCTGGCCTTTGTCCTGGGCCAAAACTTCCAGGACTATTGGGCGTTTATTCTGCTGGCGGTCGGCATCCTGTTGATTGTCACCAGCCTGATTCCCAAAAAGCCCGGCGAACCGACTCCCCCCGCCAACCTATCTTAATATTCGCATTCTCCTGCCCTCACCGCCGTCCTTCGCGAAGGATATCATCCTGAATGGGACTCCCAATGGGATTCGAACCACTGCGGGGGGGGTTGTCTGTCTGCCTTGTATCCCAAATCGTTTTGTTCTACAATTACATCAAAGGGAGAATTCTAATCTGTAGGAATTGAGCCTGGAACCGCTAGGTTCGAGGACCCAATCCTCTGCATGGGGGGGTCTTGGGATTTCAGACGGGTCGAATAGGAGAGAAATTGATGATACCTAAAATGAGCTTTGGACGCACAGGACATTTGAGCACCAGGACCTTGTTCGGTGCGGCAGCTTTTTCGGAAGTGAGCCAGGCTGAGGCTGACCGGACGATGGAATTGTTGTATAAATATGGGGTCAACCATATTGATACGGCTGCGTCTTATGGAGATGCCGAGTTGCGCCTGGGACCCTGGATTGCGCACCACCGCAATGATTTTTTCCTCGCCTCTAAAACTGGCGACCGTACCTATAAAGAAGCAAAAGAATCCATCCACCGATCGCTCGAACGTCTGCAGACCGACCATCTGGATTTGATTCAGTTGCACGCGGTGATTGAAGAGGAAGAATGGAAGCTGGCCTTGGGGCCTGGGGGTGCGTTGGAAGCCGCCGTAGAGGCCAGGCAGCAGGGGTTGGTACGCTTCATAGGTATCACCAGCCATACCCTGCGTGCGCCGATGATCCACCAGCGCAGCCTGGAAAAGTTTGATTTTGATTCGGTCCTGCTGCCTTATAATTTCATGTTGATGCAG
>JADGQC010000255.1 GCA_017882125.1 Anaerolineales bacterium | reverse complement strand
GGAGAACGCTTTCAAGGCACAATGCTTCTGTGGCTCTCTTTCTGGCGGGACGTGCTCCTGCGTCTCTCCGGCTCCGAATCTCCGCTCACCAACGTGGATTACAGCGACTCGGTCGATTCTATGGCTGCCACACTGACCCTGGCTGGGGCCCGCAAACTGGTCGGAGATGCAGAGGGGGCCATTGAAAAGCTGGAGCGCAATGTCAACGCCCGCCTGCTGGCGGAAGTGGTATTGCTGGATTGGCCGAAGATCGCATGACAAATAAACGGCTTGACCACAAAGCCACGAAGGCTCTAATAATTATTAATGCACCAGGGAATTTGTGGCGGTGTGTCTTCATCCTCTCGGTTCTTGTGCTGATCCTCGTTTCCTGTGCCCCCGCGGCACCACCCGCCTCAACTTCCACTCCAACGGCTTCCCCCCTCCCGTCGCTGACAGCCACCGCCACTTTCATCCCGACCCCAACCCCAACCATCACGCCCACGCCTGAACCAGCCTGGTACACGCCGATCGACCCGTCATTGGGTCAGCTGAAAAACCAATACGCCGAAGTGGCCAATAAACGCGCCCGGGTCTATGTCACTTTCCAGGACGCGGTGGCGAAAAACGGGAATTACGGATATCTGCCCAAATATCCCGCCTATGTGGCGTACACCGCCAGCCGGTCCAGTGACGATGGCCGCACCTTCTTCCTCACCCAAAAAGGCTGGATGGATGGGGCGGACTTGCAAATGTTGACCCCTTCCACATTCGCGGGGTTCGAACTCACCCGCGCCGTGGACTTCCGTTTTGGCTGGGTGCTGGCGGATACCCAAAGTGTGAACGCAGCCGGGACGCCCATCCGGGCTTACTCCCGTTACGAGGTGGTACATGAGGTCCCGGCGGTGACGCAAAACCCTGGTCATATCGCGGTCGGCGCGGACGAGTGGCTGCCCGAGGATAAGGTTGCACTGATAAACCCGCAGGTCCCGGCGGAGGCTGGGGCAGGCGCCTGTCGTTTCATTTACGTCGACATAGCCACCCAAACACTCGGCGTTTACGAGGACTGCAAGCTGATATTTGCCACCCTGGTTTCAACTGGGGCAAATGATTGGACCTTCGAGGGTGATTACAACATCCTTTATAAGGTGGAATATAATTCCATCCTGCCCCCCGAAACCTCCACCAGCAATTATTACATTGAGCAAGTGCCCTATTTTATGACCTATGCCCAAAACTTCGGCTTTCACGGAGCATACTGGCACGATAATTTTGGGGCTGCCGCCTCGCACGGCTGTATCAATCTGTCCCCGGCGGATGCGAAATGGCTGTACGATTGGGCTGTGATTGGGACCAGGGTGATCATTAGTCCGGGGAAATAAAAATTGGTTTAAGTCCCTGTCGCTCCTGCTTCAGGTACTTCTGTTGGGAGTGCTTTTTGCGAGGCTCTCCCGGCCAGGATGGCCAGCACAGCGCCTGACGCGAACAGAATGATGTTCAGGATGAACGGCAGGTTCTTGTTGATTTCAGAAAGCGTTCCGGCGATCCAGCCGAATGGGGAAGTGATCAGGATCGTGCCAACATACATAATCGATTGAATGCGGGCACGCTCTTTTGGATCAACGGTGAGTACAACCATCTTGTCCACGAGAGGACTGACTGCAGCAAAGCAGCACGCTTCCAGGAATACGCTGATCACAAGAAAGAAATATCCCTGATCCGGGGCGGTGACAAGCAGCACCTGGCTGAGGACATAACCGAGAAAACCGAACAACAGCGGCAGCTTGAAGTGCATTTTTCCGATGCGCGGCATCACCACAAAAAAGAAAACCAGCATGACCGCCGATTTCAAGAATGGAAAGTAAGACAGGTACTGGGCGGGGACGTGTAACTTCTCGGTCACAATGATTGCCCAGAAACTCCCGCTGATTATCGAGGAAATTCCAAGTACCAGCAGGATCCCGGCAGTGTAGAGTGTTTGCGGAGAATGGAGCACCGTGCGCACAACACCTTTATACTCGCCCAGCACATCCAGGACACTCTGGTGACGCGTCTCATGCATGCGGACTTTACCCTGCCGGGTCTCTTCCGTCATCCAGTAGGTGACAAAAGCTTTCAAGGTAAACATGATTGCTGCAAAGATGTAAAGGGCGCGCATGGTCGGTACGAGTGAAAAAGCGCCGATGAATGCTCCCGCCAGGGGCGCGATAAAGCCGACGACAATGTTGGCAATATAGATCCAGCTGTATATATCGACCAACTGGTCTTGATCGGCATCTTCCACCAGCAGGCAGGTCCACGAATTGTGGGTGAAACGCCAAACGCTGTTGGTCACTGCCGCTGCCAGGAAATACCAGTAATTCAGAGCCAGGGCTGAGATCAGTGCCGGAACGCTCCACGCCAGGATATCAAAGATGAGGGTGGTGCGCCTTCGTCCCAATTTATCGGTGACTACTCCGCTCAACAGCGCCATGATGATCTGAAAGCCCCAACTTATGCTTACAGTAAGACCAATCTGTTTATCAGTCAGGCCAAGCGCCAGCATGTAAATCGAAACATACGGAGCATAAAGGTTGAAAGGGATGCCCCATAATGGCTCGGTATACACAACTCCGCGCGGGTTCCCGCGCAGGCTTTTCAGGGTGGTAAATAGCGAGTGATTAATCAAACAGTGTACTCCTGGCCCTTGTCCAACGGGTTTTCATTGCGATGCATCTCGTCTCTGAAGGGAATACCTACCAACAGGGAGTGAGAGATTATCAGCGCGGGGGCAATATTATCTATCCCTGGTCGACATCTGGCATAAAAATATTTACTTAACCGCCGCTGGAATGACTCTCTGCTCTTCGTTCGCGCCTGCGCCGGTACTGCTCGTGGATCTCGCCCACATGCTCCACCTTCTCGGCGATGGCAGCCTCCAGCCAGTATTTCCCCTTTTCTGCCGTTCCCAAACTCCCCGCCCCGTAAGCGCCGGTGCGGGTATCGTCCTCCCAGGGCGGGTTGGCGGTCAGCGCGCCGCCCTCGATCCAGTCCATGTAATAGTTGGGGGTGCTGATGAAATCGGTCTCGTCCACCGCGCGTTCGAGGTGGACCAGTTCCGGGCGCAGATGCAAAACGAGCGAAGTCTCCAGCTCGCAGGCATGCCCCATCCCGCCCAGCTTGGATTCCCGTTTGGCTTCCAGCGCGGCCACTCCCTGCGGACCGGACAGGTACAGGAATGCCGTGGCGCAAAAGAT
>JADGQC010000076.1 GCA_017882125.1 Anaerolineales bacterium | reverse complement strand
AAAGAAGAACTGGAAAAAATTACGAAAAGATATTTTTTGGTCAGTGAATTGGAAAATATTAGGGTATATAGAAAGTGAGCCTGGGAGGACTCGGACCTCCGACCTCTTCAATGTCAATGAAACGCTCTAACCAACTGAGCTACAGACTCTTAGAAGGGATTATAACAAAAAAGTAATTTAATCTCTCTTGCTAAATGTGAATTCAAATTGTGTTTGACAATTTGGACAGGTAACTTGAATCGTTGAGCCAGGTTTTAGAGATGTTGGAATACGAATGTATTTATTATCGCAAGTGATTCCTTGAGGTACTTTTAAAAATAATTGACAGTAAAATTGTACTGCGTATTTTTGCAGCAGCATCATTTGCAGTGCTGACACTAACACTTTTCGGGAATGCAAAAATGGCTTTATTCGGATTCCCTGCCCTGGGATTTTGCCTGTCAGTAATGTACGGCATCATTTTTTCACTTGCTCCGACCTGTTAAGATTAAGTTTGATTTTACCGCAGAACGTTCAGGCAGAACCATGCCCCCTGGTATCGAGGAGAGGGACGAAGAGAACTCATTTCAACCATTCTTCACTCGAAATAATTTTTGGGGTGATAAATGAAATGCCCAAGCAATCCCCAGGATCCAACATTTTCGAGTTGGAGGTTTCCACCCATCCTGGGAAAATTTGGATCTTGAGTCAGACCGGAAGCTGCAATTTAATAGAGCACTTCCATTATTCCTTGAGCATTGGCATCTTAATGCCGTGTCGTTTGGCAGCTGCGATGGCAATGTCGTAGCCCGCATCCGCGTGGCGGACGATCCCGATCCCAGGATCGGTGGTCAGGACCCGCTCAAGGCGGATGGCGGCTTCAGGTGTACCATCGGCAACGATGACCTGACCGGCGTGCTGGCTGTACCCAATGCCGACTCCGCCGCCGTGGTGGAAGGACACCCAGGTGGCACCGCCGACGGCATTGATCATGGCGTTGAGGATCGCCCAGTCGGAAATTGCATCCGAACCGTCCTTCATGGCCTCCGTCTCGCGGTTCGGGCTGGCGACCGAGCCGCAGTCAAGGTGGTCGCGGCCGATAACGATGGGAGCTTTGAGAACCCCACTGGCGACCATCTCGTTAAATTTCAAGCCCGCTTTAAGGCGTTCACCATAACCGAGCCAGCAAATACGCGCAGGCAGACCCTGGAAGGGAACTTTCTCACGGGCCAATTTCAACCAGCGGCGCAGATGGTCGTCAGCAGGGAACAAGTCCAGGACGGCCGCGTCGGTCTTATAAATGTCTTCAGGGTCGCCGGAAAGCGCCACCCAGCGGAAGGGTCCCTTGCCCTCGCAAAAGAGTGGACGAATGTAGGCGGGGACAAAACCGGGGAACTCAAAGGCATCGGTCACTCCAAAGTTGAAAGCCTGCTGCCGCAGATTGTTACCGTAGTCGAACACTTCCGCCCCCTGGCGCTGGAAGGCGAGCATGGCCTTGACATGCTGCGCCATGGAAGCCATCGCCCGTTTTTTATATTCTTCCGGGTTGCTCTTGCGCAGTTCATCGGCAGCCGCCACCGAAAGACCGGTGGGGACGTACATTAAAGCCTCATGGGCGGAAGTCTGGTCGGTCACCACGTCGGGGATCACCCCGCGCATCGCCAGTTCCTGGTAGATATCCGCGGCGTTACCAATCAGCCCGATGGACTGGGGTTTCCCTATATCTTTGAATTCCTTGACCAGGGTCATGGCTTCTTCAAGGTTATCCACCACCCGATCAATATAGCCGATATCGAGGCGGCGCTTGGCGCGAGCCGGGTCAACTTCGACGATCAGCCCAACTCCCTCGTTCATCGTGATGGCTAACGGCTGGGCACCGCCCATCCCGCCCAAGCCGGCAGTGAGGCAGAACCTGCCCTTGAGCGAGCCCCAGCCCTTGAGCCTGGCGAGCGCACCAAAGGTCTCATATGTGCCCTGTAAAATACCCTGGGTGCCGATGTAGATCCACGAGCCGGCCGTCATCTGGCCGTACATGATCAACCCCTGGGCGGCCAGTTTATCGAAATGTTCCCAGGTGGCCCAGTGAGGAACCAGGTTCGAATTGGCGATCAAGACGCGGGGTGCATCCGGGTGCGACTTAAAAACCGCCACAGGTTTTCCGGATTGAACAAGTAACGTCTCATCATTTTCGAGATTTTTTAGCGACTCGAGGATGGCATCGAAGCATTCCCAGTTGCGGGCAGCCTGCCCGCGCCCGCCATAGACAACCAGATCCTGCGGGCGTTCAGCCACATCAGGGTCGAGGTTATTCTGGATCATGCGGAAGGGGGCTTCGGTCAACCAGGATTTACAGGTGAGCGTTGTGCCGCGTGGGGCGCGGACTGTGCGAGGACCAGACATGGAAATCTCCTGTTGTTGGAAAAGAATACCCTCCCTGCAATTATACGCAGGGAGGGCAATTCAGGCGAATCAATAACAATAAACCTGGTTGGAACTTAAATGCCGCCCAGGTGTGGTTGACGGCGATATGTAATGCTCAATTTAGGAATAAAGAACGTCGAAGCGGGTGGCGCGCAAGCGGTTGACCAGGCTTTTCTGCACCTCAACCCAGATGGGATGGACCAAGCATTCTTCCTCGAAAGTGCAGGGTTTACTGGTCCCAACACATTCGTTGAGCAGGATCGGACCATCAATCGCTTCGACGACATCCAGTATGGATATTTCCTTGGGTTCGCGGGCAAGCGAAACGCCGCCGCGAGCGCCGCGTGAGGTGTGCAGCAAGCCAGCGATGGACAACTGGGAGATGATCTTGGCAAGGAAAGAAGCCGGAATTTTCATTTCCCTTGCAACTGTACTGGTGGCGACGCGCTGACTTGTACCCTGTTTGGCAAGATATCGGACGGCGCGGATGGCATAGTCGGCCTGACGTGTGATTTGCATGGAGTCTTCCTTTTCAAAAAAATAAGGTAATGTTTATCTTCTTATATTGTATTGTCAGCCCGGTTCTCATGCAAGTGACGTAGGTCATGCTTGAAATATGACCAATTACTCCGATTATTATCAGAATTAAACGAAATTAATTGTTAAGGAAACGCCTCGACCCTGCAAGGTCGAGGCAGTGACGATAGGCGAATGTTATTTATCCCTTTAAAGGGAACTAGCGGGTGAGAGTCAGGTTTCCGGCACCGATTTCAGCGACGATGGTCAACTGCGGTCCGGTCCCCGCCTGAGTATATACATTGCCGTGCTTGTCCCAGCCGGTACCATAGTTAACATTCGACAAAGCGCCATCCACGGTGACCTGGGCGGGGACCCCGGAGGGTATGACCAGGGTCAGGTTGCTGACACCTGTCCCAATGTGGACGCTGGCATTGCGCTGGAACTGTCCAGAAAAATCAAGCGTGTAATTGCCGGCACCGCTGTTGAATTCAAGGTTGGTGAAATTGGCATTCCCCAGCCCGGTCAGCGAAACCTGGGAGGCACCGGTACTATAGCTGAGGAGAGACATCTCGGTGAGATTGGGTGAAGCGAAGTTCAACTTGGAGTCTGCAGCACCGTCCGAAATGGACACGCTGGCAAGGTTCAACCCGCCTAATTCGTACTCGGCCTGATAAGCACCACCTGCAATGGTCAAGGCAATCGGGACACTGCCCAATGCCAGGTCCCATTCATTTTTGATGTTCGTAACATCAGGAATACCGGTCAGCTTCCAGTTGCCCTGTACGATACTAATGGATGAACCGTTGATGGTCACGGTCGGCTTGAAATCGCTGACGTTGTATGTGGCAGTCCCGGAGACCAGCGAACTGGCACCGGAATTCAGCTTCAGGATTCCCGCCCCGAATTTCAAACTCAAGTCCACCGGCTGGGAAGTGCTGCCCGGCAGAGGCACGTTGATCTGGTCGATCACGGTTGGTCCGGCTTTTTGCATATTCGGCAGGCTGATGGTAAAGCTGCAGGCCGAGAGGAACATGGACGTGATAAGAATGATGACAAACAATTTGCGGAACATGGATTCTCCTTCTTGTTTATTGGACGCCGGCATTCAATGATGACCCGGAACCCTACCCAATATACGCTTCCCACCGAAAATGGTTCCAGGACCAGGCATTATGCGTTTAACAAACTTACCAATTCTGCGGTGCTGGACAAGATCATGTCCGCGCCGTTCCGGCGGAGTTCGGGCTCTTCTCCAAACCCGCATAGTACCCCAACCGTCTGTGCCTGGGCGGTTTTCCCGGAACGAATATCCACGGACGTGTCGCCCACCATCAAACAGGATTCAGGCGCGACCTTCAATGTCTGCGCCGCATATAAAATGGGATCGGGGTAGGGCTTGGTATGTTCAGCAGTCTGTCCCGTAACAATAACCTGGAAGAATGGTGTTAATCTAAAATGATCAAGAAAGGCAAGGGTACTCCTGGCCTCACGAGCACTTACCACTGCCAACGGGTAGCGAAGGGATAGTTATGCAAGCATCTCCGTGACGCCGGGAATAAGGAGGAATTGCTTCAGCGGGCGGGGACGCTGGCGATTGAGCCATTCCATCACAGCGGCAATCTCGTCGTCCACCCCAAGCGTATCGGGGAAGCCGATCAAAAAGTTGCCAGGAGCTTCAGACCACATCACGAGGCGACGTGCGGCGCGTTGCGGGTCATGATGAGGAAGGAGAAAATGGACGGGACGAAGGACTTGCTCCAGCCTGTGGACAAACAAATCATCAGTATCACTAAGGGTGCCATCCACATCAAAACAGATGGCGCGGATTTTTTCCACATTCAGAGGCATGAAACTCTCTCCAGGCTGGAAATACGAGCGACGGATTAAATTGTACTTCACTTCCTGTATAATACAGACACGGCAGTTTGGGTCGTCCATCATGGGACGGTAGAAAACCAGCTCAAATTGCCCCAAACCTGGAGCAATGCATTATAGAATCCACCGGGCGAATTTCCCGTATACATCAATATACCTTGGATCGATCATGCAACATGAGATGGTACCTTATCGGATCTGGATTTGAAGGGTTTACGAGGAGAAATATATGGCGATCAAGCGAGATATTATCCAAAACCAAAACCGCGGGTTCTTCCAGGACCTGATCACAAGGGTCAAACTCATCCTGCGGCTGATCGGCGACAAGCGCATCAATTTCTTTTTGAAACTGCTGCCGATCGCGGCAGCAATCTACGTCATCTCTCCGATTGACCTGCTCCCGGGGGCGGTGTTCCCGTTCATTGGAGCTTTGGATGATGCCGTCGTTATCTGGCTGGGCACCACGATATTCGTGTCACTTTGCCCGGATGACATTGTCCAGGAGCATACCAATGCGCTAAATAAGGTAGTCAGCGGGACCTGGCGGGACGCTGTTGATGAGGAGGGGACGGGAGAAATCATCGATGCCTCGGCTAGCGATGAAAAATAGTTCGACCTCCAATTTATCCCGCACCCTGCTTGAAGTGGTGGGGTTGGCGCTATTTTTAGGCTTCTCTTCATGCGCAGCGGAACCAACTTTACAATCCCCGACACCCAAGCAACTTCAACCGTCAACTATTTCTTCCATAGCTCCCAGTAAAACCATTTCGGTGGTGCCTTCACCAACTCCCAGCCTCACACCAACCCTTACACCCACTTTTACCCCCTCCAAGTCGCCCTACCTGACCGGCTTTCCAGATCCGGGTGCCTTTGAGTGGGTGCCGGTGGTTTCAGGTCTTAACCTGCCAGTCGATATCCAGAATGCCGGGGACGGGTCAGGCAGGTTATTTATCGTAGAAAAACGAGGCAGCATCCTAATATTTATTAATAACCAATTATCATCCCAACCTTTCCTGGATATTACGGGTGAGGTGAAAAGCAACGAGGCGGAACAAGGCTTGCTCGGTCTGGCATTTCATCCCCATTATGCGCAAAACGGAACGTTCTTTGTATATTACATTGACCTAAATGGGAACAGCGTAGTGGCAAGATTCCGCGTTGCAAGGGGTGACCCGAACCGCGCCGACCCGGCCAGCGAAGTGGACATCATCAAAATCAACCAGCCATTCCCAATCCACAATGGCGGCGGAATGGCGTTCGGGCCGGATGGATACCTCTACATAGGATCGGGAGACGGCGGCTCGGAAGGTGATCCAAACCGGACTGCGCAAAACCTGCAAACCCTGCAGGGAAAATTACTGCGTATTAATGTTGATTCGGGCGATACCAACCTCATACCTTCAGTCAATCCTTTTGTCGGAAAAGTTGGGATGCAGGAAATCTGGGCATATGGATTACGCAACCCCTGGCGGTTCTCCTTCGACAAGCTGACCGGCGACCTTTATATTGGAGACGTGGGACAGGATGCCTGGGAAGAGGTGGATTTCGTCCCGGCGGGGACGGCCGGGGGACTGAATTTTGGCTGGAGCTATTACGAGGGAACGCACCCTTACCAGGATCAGCCACCTGCCAGCGCAACTTTCACCTGGCCTGTCAGCGAGTACTCTCATACGGATGGATGCGCCATTACCGGAGGCTACGTTTATCGAGGCACGGCATTACCGGAATGGCAGGGCATCTATTTTTACGGCGATTATTGCAAGGGAAATGTCTGGGGGCTGATCCAGACAAGCCAGAGCATATGGCAATCAAAGATCCTGTTTACGACCAGTGCCAAGATAACCACCTTCGGGGTAGACGAAGCAGGGGAGCTCTATATTAGCGATTACGCCACCGGGACGATCCTGCGCCTGGCTCGCCGGTAACCACCCGGGAATTACCCAACCAGCGCTAAATAGGAAATGCGATTTGTCACCTCGAACCATGACAGTTCTCACTGGATTTGCCGCCCGATTTGGTCTACATTGAAGATAATCCTGGAGATATGCAATGGCTGAACGAATATGGGAAGTTTGTAAAGTGAGTTTTTGCGACCATGTCAAACGCGCGGCGGCCTTGGAGACAGAAATGCTCTATCCAGCCGATACCCTGCCCGATCCGCCGAGGGTGCTGTCACACAGGTGTTCATTGGGCATGCAGTGCAACCAGTTTGCACAACCGACCTGCATTTGGGCAGGCACGAACCCGGATGTAGATCCATTCCGCTAATGGTAGAGAAACTTCCAGATACCTTAGGGCGACCAGCCGATAAGCGCCATGCAGCAAATACTGACCTTTAAGGGTGCTTCACCAGGGATAATATCGAAAAGTCAAAACTTTGCAAGAACGATTAACCCAAAAAGGTACACTGGGGACATGATTCGCTCCGCACAGTCATTATTACAAGCGAGTAATTAAAAGACGACCCTGAAAAAGGGTCGTCTTTTTTGTCGGATGATCGCGAAACAGATTACTTGACTTCGACGACTGCGCCGGCTTCTTCCAACTTCTTCTTGGCGTCCATGGCGGCATCCTTGCCGACTGCAGCCATAACTTTACCGTCAGCGGTTTCAGCAAGCCCCTTGGCCTCAGTAAGGCTCAGGCTGACAAGCTGGCGAATGACCTTGATGACCTCGATCTTCTTAGGTCCTGGATCCTTGATGACGACATCAAATTCGGTCTTCTCTTCGACGGCTTCAGCAGCGGCTGCGGGAGCAGCGCCGGCAACAGCCATAGCGACGGGAGCGGCAGCGGAAACGCCCCATTTCTCTTCCAATTTTTTGACCAGTTCAGCAGCTTCGAGAACCGAGAGCCCGCTTAACTGTTCGACGATTTTTTCCAGATCAGCCATTACAAATCTCCTTAAGATTATTTGAAAAGTATTTTATTGTGCAACGACAACCGTCGTTACAACATGTCTTATACCGCAGTCGGTGCGGCCTTTTCTGAAAATGCCTTGAGCACATAAGCTACCTGGCGGCCAGGCTCGGCCAGCGTGCGGACCAGCTTGCTGGCTGGGGCTTGCAGGATTCCCAACAGATGCGCGCGCATGACGGGCAGCGGCGGCAGGCTGGCAAGAGCCTTGACCTCGGCTGGTTTGAGCGTTGCTGCGCCCATGAAACCACCCTTGATCTTCACGGCTTCCATGCCTTTTGTGGCATCCGTAAGCGCCTTGGCGAACCCGGCGGGATCGGAAAATGCAAAGCCGATCGCCGTGCTCTTTTCGGTATAGTCTTCCGGGACCTTAAAGCCAGCCTTTTCCAATGCCAGTTTAGCCAGGGTGTTTTTAACGATATGGAACTCGCCGCCGGCTTCACGGACCTTGGAGCGGATCGCATCCAGGTTACTCATTTTCAGACCGGAATACTCGACCAGGACGACCGCCTGGCTCTTGCCGACCCACTCGACATATTGGGCCAGCATGGTCTCTTTCTGTTCTTTTGATTTTGCCAATGAATATCACCTCCTTTCCAATCATAAAGTCTTTGCCCGAGTGTTCCAGGCAAAGACTTTGGCTCCCCGAAAAGGGAGGGGTGTTTCCACCAGTCTTCACCTGGGCAGGAGATTAAGCTCCAAAAGTATTGCCGGAGCGCCTGCTGTCAGTGGCGAAGGAATATATCTCGGGCGGGGCGAATTAAGCTATTCGCTATCCTCCATCGATTGGGCGGTGTTGGCATCGATCTTGATGCCGGGACCCATCGTTGAAGTCATTGTGAGGTGCTTGATGTAGTTGCCCTTGGCAGCTGCCGGGCGGGCCTTCTTGATGGCCTCCATCAATGCAGCGAAGTTTTCAAAGATTTTCTTTTCGTCGAAAGAGGTTTTGCCAATTGAAACGTGGATATTGGCGGTCTTGTCCAGGCGGAATTCGACGCGGCCAGCCTTGGATTCGGTTACGGCGCGGGCGATGTCTTCCGGGCCAACCACCGTGCCAGCCTTGGGGTTGGGCATCAAACCACGCGGACCAAGCACACGGCCGAGTTTACCGACCTTGCCCATCATGTCAGGCGTGGAAATGGCAACGTCGAATTCAAGCCAGCCGTTCTGGATCCTGGTAAGGGTTTCTTCGTCGTCCGCAACGGTATCGGCACCCGCATTGCGGGCGTTGGTCGCGCCGTCACCCTGCGCGAAAACCAGCACCCGGACAGCCTTGCCCAAGCCATGCGGCAAGACGACCACATCGCGCACCTGCTGGTCAGCCTGACGAGGGTCGAGGCCCATGCGCATGTGGACTTCCACAGTAGAGTCAAATTTAGCGTACGAGGTTTCTTTTACCAGTTTGACCGCTTCGGTTGGATCATAAAACTTATCCAGATCAACTTTGGCAGCTGCGGCCAGGTATTTCTTTCCGTGTTTAGCCATGAGTTCTCCTTTGTGGTACAAACGGGCCGGGAATAATTCCAAGCCCTCCCACGGGGTTAATCAACAACATTAATGCCCATGCTGCGGGCAGTGCCTTCAATCTGGCGCATGGCACCTTCGATATCGATCGCGTTCAGGTCTTTCATCTTCAATTTCGCGATTTCCTTGACCTGCGCCCGGGTTACATTCCCGACTTTTTCACGATTCGGGATGCCAGAGCCTTTGTCCACGCCGGCAGCTTTACGCAGCAATACAGCAGCTGGAGGAGTCTTCAGGACGAAGGTAAACGATCCGTCGCTGTAGACGCTGATTTCAGCCGGAAGGACTTCCCCCGGTCGATTGGCCGTGCGGGCATTGTAATCCTTGCAAAATGCCATGATATTGATCCCATGACCAGCCAGAGCCGGGCCGATGGGGGGAGCAGGGTTGGCCTTACCGGCCTCAATCTGCAGTCGAACAATTGCCTTGATCTTTTTTGCCATTTTCACTCCTCGTACCATGGGCTTTACCCAGGTACTCTGTGGTTTTAGCGGGTGATTTACGGGACACCCTCCCACCGATTCAGGCCAAATCACAGCCTGTTAACCGTCAATTTAAGCTTTTTCCACCTGCAGGAAGTCCAATTCCACGGGTGTATCACGTCCGAAGAATGAGACCATCACGCGCACCTTAGTGCGTTCCATGTCAATTTCGGCAACCACGCCCCGGAAATCATTAAAGGGTCCATCCACAATGCGGACGCGCTCCCCAACCTTGAAGGTCACTTTGACCATGGGAGCATCGGCTTCCATGCGCTTGAGGATCTGGGTCACTTCCTCGGGGCGCAGAGGGGTGGGCAGGTTGCCCATGCCTACAAACCCGGTCACGCCGGGGGTGTTGCGGACCACGAACCAAGATTCTTCGCTGAGTGCCATGTTGACCAGAACATAGCCTGGGAAGATATGGCGTTCCACGGTGCGGCGTTTGCCATCCCGCACTTCAATTTCTTCTTGGGTGGGGACTACTACATCGAAGACCTTATCCTTCATGCCCATCGTTTCAATACGCTGTTCGAGGTTATGGCGAACTTTGTTTTCGTAGCCGGAATAGCAATGAATCACATACCAGGCCGGTCCCTCGGGGATCGACCCGGCATCTTCTCCCATGGCAGGAGCTTCCTGGCGAACTGTCTTGGGTTCGCTTAATTCGGGACTTTCCGATTGAGATGCATTCTCATCGGATTCTACCGGTCCCTGCTCATTCTGTCCTTCCTGGTCTTGATCCAACATCTTTTTACCTTTTTTATCTTACTCCTGGTAGAGGTCAGACACCGATAACCAGGGAAATAAACCGCGTGGCTCCCTCATCCACTAGACCGAGGAAGACTGCCATTATTACCAACACACAAATTACAATGATGGTCAGGCGGCGTGCTTCCGGCCAGGTTGGCCAGCGGACCCTGCGCAACTCGCCGATGGTTTCGCGGATGAATCGCTGAATGCCATTTTCGCGCTTGTTCTTTTCGTCTTTTCCGGCCACGATTAACTCCTTCTTATTGACAAAGGCAACGCCGCCTGGTTTTTGCCGTTCAGGAGGGCAGCGTTGCTGCTGCAGGCCAGGCAGGACTTGAACCCGCAACCGCTCGTTTTGGAGACGAGAGCTCTACCAATTGAGCCACTGGCCTATGTGCGCCGGGCGCAGAATTTGCGCCCGTGCGCGGTTACTTCGTTTCGCGGTGCAAAGTGTGCTTCCGACAGGTTGGACAATACTTGTTGAATTCCAAGCGGTTCGGATCGTTGCGGCGGTTCTTTTCCGTCACATAGTTGCGGTTTTTGCAATCATTACATGCCAGGATGACCACCGGGCGGACGTCTTTCTTTTTACCAGCCATTCTCTTCTACCTAACTATCGAATTATTCGATGATTTTAGTGATGACGCCCGCGCCGACGGTGAGGCCGCCTTCACGGATGGCGAACTTGGAGCCTTGCTCGAGTGCCACTGGGACGATCAGG
>JADGQC010000254.1 GCA_017882125.1 Anaerolineales bacterium | reverse complement strand
GCCAGGGCTTGTTCCTGCTTGTGAGTGTCTGCCTGCCATTGGGTTCGCAGAGCCTGCAATGTTTCTGCAGCATTTTCTGCAGCCATCAGGACCAGGTCATGCGGCTGACCTCTGCGCGGTACCAGCATCTCGGTTTTTTCGCCACCGCGTCGGGTTCGCAGCCATTGACCGATGATTTGGGATTCTTCGATCTCTTGCGGAAGGAGCACCTGTTGTGGGATTACCGCTGCCTCGGTATAGAACTGCTTTATGAACTCGGTGATGACCTCTTTATCTGCAGCATCTTCCGTGCCTTCCAGGATGAAATATTCCCGCCCGATCAGTTTACCGCCTCGGATAAAAAAGATTTGCACACACGCTTCGTTATCGGCGCGCGCCATGGCAATGACATCAGAATCCTTGTAATCTGCTGAAAATACCACTTTTTGGCGCTCTACAATGGACTGCATGGCTTTCAACTGGTCACGTAAAGCGGCTGCTTTTTCGAAACGCATATTTTCAGCAGCTTTTTCCATCTCCAGTTGGACCCGCTTCATGATCGGCTCAGAATGTCCGTTGAGAAACTCTTGAAGATCGGAGATCATTTGGCGATATTGCAGCTGGTTTACTGCGCCAATACAAGGCGCCAGGCATAACTTTATATCGTAATATAAGCACGCGCGTTTATCCTGCCCGGTAATCACCCTGTCACAGGTCAGGTAAGGAAAAACCCGCCTCAGAACGTCCAGGGTCTGGTAGACCGCCCAGGCCGAAGTGTATGGTCCAAAATAACGCGCTCCATCGTCCAGCATCAGGCGCGTAACGGTAACCTTTGGGAAAGGGTCCTGCCAGTGGATTTTAATGTACGGGTAGCGTTTGTCATCCTTCAACCGGATGTTGTATTTGGGGCGGTGTTTCTTAATCAGGTTCATTTCGAGGATAAGCGCCTCGAGTTCCGAACCTACCAGGATCCATTCGATCTGGTCGACCTCACGCACCATGCGGCGCGTCTTTTGATCATGGCTTAATTCAGCATGAAAATACGATCGGACCCGGTTCTTCAGGCTGATCGCCTTCCCGACGTAGATGATCGTCCCCTCGGCATTTTTCATCAGGTAACAGCCGGGTTTGGATGGCAGGGTATCCAGGATACCCTTAATGTGTTCAGATATGTCCATCGGGCTAATTTTATCACCCTGTGTAAAACCCTTCAGAAGGCTCCGAATAATATTGTCTCGGTAGAAATTGTTTAGGATATTTCATGTCGGGGTGAAAATGTCTCCAAATATCCTCATCAGGCATGGTATAAATGTCCGCATGAGCATTCCTCTTGAGCAGACAATTGGCACGCTCTTGCGCGCCCGAAGTTTGAAACTTGCAACGGCAGAATCATGCACCGGCGGTTTGGTGGCAGACCATATCACCAATGTACCGGGATCATCCGACTACTTCCTGGGCGGAGTGATAGCCTATGCGTATGAGGCCAAAGTGGCTCTCCTGCATGTTTCGTGGGATACCCTGCGTGAAAATGGTGCTGTCAGCCGGGAAACCGTGATCGAGATGGCTCGCGGCGTTCGCTCCGCGTTAGGTGCGGATTTGGGGATCAGTGTAAGCGGGATCGCCGGCCCAGGGGGTGGACTGCCGGATAATCCGGTCGGCACCACGTGGATCGGTCTCTCAGCTCCGGATGGAGACTGGACCCGGAAATTTGTCTGGAGTGGCGACCGTCGCAGTAATAAACAATCGTCTGCACTGGCTGCCCTTCAATTGGTGCTGGATTACCTGGACAAAAAACTGGAAAATGCCTGAAAAGACCGTCCTAATCCTGGTTTCGGCCAACTCAGAGTGGAAGGCCGTCAAGGAGATCCTTGCGCCACCAGAAGTGCAATCCTCGCCGTTTGGTGAGACATTCGATTTACAACGTGTTACATATTTCCATGGGGGTTGGGGTAAGGTTTCCGCCGCTGCAACTACACAATACGTCATAGATCGTTTCCATCCCCTCCTGCTTGTCAACTTGGGAACTTGCGGTGGTATCGAAGGCTGCGTGGAACGCGGAACTGTCATCCTTGTGACAAAAACGATCATTTACGACATTTTCGAGCAGATGTCAGATCCGGAAGATGCCATCGCCCACTATTCCACTGAACTTGATATTTCCTGGTTGCCCAATCCGCTGCCTTACATGGTCCAACCCGGGCTGCTCATCTCGGCTGACCGGGATATCGTCCCGGAGGAGATCCCCGTTCTGACCCAAAAGTATGGGGCGGTCGCGGCAGATTGGGAGTCAGGATCCATCGCCTGGGTGGCTAAAAAGAACGGTGTTCGCTGCCTCATCCTGCGCGGCGTCACCGACCTGGTCAACACACAGGCAGGTGACGCCTATGGGAACATCTCTTTATTCCATGAGGAAACAAAATCAATTATGAAAACTCTGATGGACCAGTTGCCGGTTTGGTTGGAAGAAATAGTATAAAGATTAATAAAAGCGGCGCACTTATTCAAGTGCGCCTTCGAGGCTGGGTTACTTTCCCAATCTAGCTCTTTCTTCGTCGATCACGCTTTCTTCCAGCTTCTTGAACAGCGGGGCAGGCGCGTTAAGTTTCCCGCCAGGTTTCAATTGGCTTGGTTTCCATTTGGAGCTTTCCACACCGCGATATTTTAAGACCAAGTGCTCTCCCAGGTTATCCTGCACCGTCTCGGTATAGGATTCCCCAAATATTGGAATCTCATAACTGAAGAATCCATTCAACTTTTCGCAAGTAAAAGGCAGAAAGGGAGCAAAAATGACTTTTAACGAGTCGATCGCTTTTAGAGCAGTGTAGATAGTCAGGGCAGCTGAATCCTTGTCGGTCTTGACCGCCTGCCAGGGTGCCATCTGGTCCAGGTATTGATTAACTGTGGCTGCCAGGCGTAATGCCTCCTGGAGGCCCGCACGTAATTTCACCGTATCAAGGGATTCCCCGACTGTTGCAAAACCAGCTTCGATTGAATCCAGCAGGGCATTATCGGCGGGACGCAGCGCATCCAGGTCAATATTCGGAACAAATCCATCCCAGTGCTTGTAACTGAATGAAAGCACCCGGTTCGCCAGGTTACCCCATGTAGCCACCAACTCCCCATTATTTTTGGCAACGAACTCTTTCCAGTCCCAGTCGGAATCATGATTCTCCGGCATATTGATGGTCAGGTAGTATCGCAACGCATCCGGATCATAGCGGGTCAGCGCATCCCTGCCCCAAATTGCCCAATTGCGCGAAC
>JADGQC010000253.1 GCA_017882125.1 Anaerolineales bacterium | reverse complement strand
GGGACGCTGTGGCTGGTCGCGAGGGGGCGTTTATCCGGTGAACCATTCAGCGTCTCGAACAAACTACAACCGTTTGAGTCGTTGGTATGATTTGTTCTCAAAACCTGAAATAAAATTTAAGGAAACTTGTCTTCACCTCCTGGACGTCCACTTTGGAGAGAAAGTACTTGAAATTGGATTTGGAACCGGTCATACCTTGATTGACCTGGCTTATTTGGCTGGAGAGAATGGTAAAGTATTCGGGATCGACCTTTCTGATGGAATGTTACAAGTCGCGAGGAATAATATTTCCCGATCCAAGCTGACAAACCTTGTCAATCTCCAACAAGGTGATGCGGTCAATTTGCCGTATAAAAATAATTACTTTAACTCAATTTTTACCAGTTTTACTCTCGAACTCTTTAGCGCTAAAGAAACTTTGCGCGTGCTCGAAGAGTGTAAACGAGTGCTATGCAAAAACGGTCGAATTGGAATAGTGGCATTGGATCA
Source organism: Anaerolineales bacterium (assembly GCA_017882125.1). Classification (GTDB taxonomy): domain Bacteria; phylum Chloroflexota; class Anaerolineae; order Anaerolineales; family Villigracilaceae; genus UBA877. The sequence goes on along the minus strand of JADGQC010000253.1, from coordinate 2,754 downwards.
TAAAGACCGCCTGCCTGAAAAAATATATAATTGGTTCCATGCGCGTATGCCAACGATCGTGGATTGCCATCCAATTAATTTGCGGAATATTATTGATAAGTCTGGTTTTGAGCCTATCGGTATTATCGAAAAGAGCATGTACGGATTGCCCGTGGTGATGCTGTCTGCGAGGAAAAATGGATAATAATATTAAAAATTCCCTCAGCCCTTCCGCCCTTAAAGTCAGGGAGGCTTTGCTTGCCCTTGGGTATCAATTCAAAATTATCGAATTTCAGGAAAGCACACGCACTTCCGGGGAAGCTGCCGAACGGGTTGGCTGCCAGATTGGACAGATCGTCAAGTCGCTCATCTTTCGCGGACAGGTTTCCGGGAAACCGGTGCTCGTGCTGACCAGCGGCGCGAACCGGGTTGACGAAAGCCGTATCAGTCATTACGCAGGAGAATCCATTGGACGGGCAGATGCAGATTTCGTCCGCTCTGCCACTGGTTTCGCAATTGGCGGCGTCCCCCCGGTGGGGTTTGCTCACCCCCTGGAGACTTATTTGGACGAAGATCTTCTACAGTACGGCAAAATTTGGGCAGCAGCCGGTACGCCAAATGCAGTTTTTGAATTAACCCCCGCGGCCCTGGAAAAGGCAACAGGCGGAAAAGTGGTCAGGGTGAAAACATAAATGGACAACAAAATTATATAAAAACATTGCGCAAGAAATTTTCTTGCGCAATGTTTTTATTCTTCCAGGGCTTCCTTGGATTTCTTATCCCATTTCCCCCGGTCGTCTGTATTCAAGATGCGTTTACGGATGCGGTAAGAAAGCGGCGTTACTTCGAGCAGTTCATCGTCAGCCAGATACTCGATGGCTTCGTCGATACTCATTGCGCGCGGGGTTGTCAGGCGGATTTCCATGTCACCATGCGACGAGCGCATGTTGGTCAAATGCTTTTTTCGGCAAACATTGATCGGGATATCGCCGGGGCGGGCGTTCTCGCCGATCACCATGCCCTCATAAACGGCGACACCCGGACTATAGAATAATGTTCCGCGGTCTTCAGCACTTTTTAACGCGTAGGCGGTGGTATCTCCCACCTCCCAGGCAACCAGCGATCCAGTGGTCCGCTGAGCCATTGGGCCAGCCATTTCCTCGTATCCATGGAATAGTGTATTCATCACACCCATACCGCGTGTGGCAGTCAGGAACTGATATCGGAAACCGAGCAATCCGCGGGTTGGCACGATGTATACCAGTCTTGTGCTGCCCTGCCCTGTATCCTGCAGATCCATCATTTTCCCGCGCCGCCCACCCAGCATTTCGACTACAACACCCACCGTTTCCGGGCTGGTTTCCACATGGACTTCCTCGAATGGTTCGAGCTGGGTTCCATCTTCCGCTTTTCGGAATATGACTTCCGGGCGGGATACTTGGAATTCATATCCTTCCCGGCGCATGGTCTCGATCAGGATCGCCAAATGCAATTCTCCTCGTCCGGAGACAAGGAATGTTTCTGCAGCCTCGGTTTCCTGGACCCGCAGGGAAACGTTGGTGCGTAATTCGTCGAAAAGACGTTCCCGTAATTTGCGGGAGGTGCTCCAGCGTCCCTCCTTCCCCGAAAATGGAGACGTGTTGACACCAAATGTCATGCGGACGGTTGGTTCTTCTACCTTGATGGTCGGCAGTGCAACCGGGTTTTCAATATCGGCCAGGGTTTCGCCGATGGCAATCCCTTCCAATCCCGCCAGGGCAATTATTTCACCGGCCTCGGCCTCTTCCACTTCAACTTTATTCAATCCCTGGTGCACGTACAAATACCGGGCGCGCTCAGGAGTGTTTGTCCCGTCAATTTTCAGGCGAGCCAACGGCTGCCCGACCTTGACCTTGCCGGCGTGGATACGTCCGACTGCAGTCACGCCGCGGTAATCGTCATATCCCAGGGTGGTAACGAGGATTTGCAGGGGCGCGTCCGCATCCACCATGGGGGGTGGAATGTGCCGCAGGATGGTCTGGAATAACGGCTGAAGGTCCGGACCAAGCTCGGGGGAGAAGCCTGCCTGCGCGCTGGTTGCCTGGGTATAGATGATGGGGAAATCCGCCTGCTCGTCGGTGGCACCCAGTTCGATGAACAAGTCAAACGTCTGGTTGACCACCCGCTCCGGTTCTGCATCCTTGCGGTCCACTTTGTTGATGACCACTACTGCTTTATGACCCATTTCAAGGGCCTTTTTAAGAACGAACCGGGTTTGTGGCATGGGACCCTCGGCCGCATCCACCAGCAGCAGCACGCCGTCCACCATGTTCATGACCCGTTCCACTTCGCCGCCGAAATCTGCATGTCCCGGCGTGTCGACAATGTTAATTTTAACAACCTGCCCGGTTTCAGGGTCGGGGATGGTAATGGCAGTGTTCTTTGCGAGAATCGTAATGCCGCGTTCCCGTTCGAGGTCGTTCGAATCCATTACGCGTTCCGCCACCTGCTGGTTATCGCGGAAGGTATGCGATTGGCGCAGGAGACCATCCACCAGGGTGGTCTTGCCATGGTCCACATGGGCGATTATTGCGATATTGCGAAGGTCTTTTCGTTCTTTCAACATGGTTTACCTTTGAAAGGGTCTTGGTGTCCGCTCAACACGGTCTACCCATAACCCCTTTGATTTTCCATACAAAAACCCCGGAGTAGAGACCGGGGTCTGACATGATGAGTTTAAATCCGGCGTGCGGGTTCTATTTTATCAGATTGTGTTGAATTTGGGCAGGGCAACTC
>JADGQC010000013.1 GCA_017882125.1 Anaerolineales bacterium | reverse complement strand
GCAGGTGCTTTAGGATTATGCAAAGGAAAGAAGCTATAATTAAGTGAATATACAGATGCGTTTGTTTTCCAATGAATCAATCACTTCTCCAGACAAAATTTTATGTACCAAATATTCCAAGGGGGTTTGTTCATCGTTCTCCTCTATACAAAAAAATAGATTTGGTATTGGAGAAGAAGCTTTGCATTATTTCCACTCCGGCAGGATATGGGAAAACAACATTGATCGTATCCTGGGCAAAACAAAAAAAACAGCCTCTGGCATGGATTTCTTTGGATGAGGGAGATAACAGTTTTCTAAGTTTTTTTGCGTACTTCGTCACTGCAATCAAGGGGGTCGCGAACGATTTTGGGAATGGCTTATTCGAACGCCTGGTCTCTCCACAAAGTATTCCTCACGAACTATTCTTAACCCTTCTTATTAATCAATTGAATCTTATCAGACAAGATTGTGTAATCGTTCTGGATGACTACCACATCATTCATGAAAAAGAGATTCACGAGGCCTTGGAATACTTATTGGATAATCTTCCCCCTCAGATCCATTTTATAATCTCCAGCCGGACTGAACCACTATTATCATCCGCAAATTTAAGAGCAAAAGGGCAGTTGCTGGAAATCCGTTATTCCGATCTGTGTTTTTCAAAGGATGATGCAATATTATATTTGAATAAAAAAATGGGGCTTAAACTAATAGAAGAAGAAGTTCAAGAGTTGGTAGATTACACGGAGGGGTGGATAGTTGGGTTGCACCTGGCCGCCATTGCCCTGGCAGGTACCGATAAACCTGCGGCATTTCTTGGGAAATTAAATTCCGCCAGTCGATATATTGCCGAGTATCTATTTGATGAAGTACTGAGACTTCAACCAGGGGAACTTCAGGAGTTTCTTTTACAGTCCTCCGTGATGGGTCGCTTCACAATTGGCCTCTGCAATGCGGCCCTGCAAATTCAGACCAGTCAGGAATTAATTGCCCTGGCTGAACGCTCCAATTTATTCATCACGCAACTTGATACTCAACAGGAATGGTATCGATATCATCATTTGTTTTCAGAGTTGTTGTATGCGCGATTAAAGAGAACCAGGCCAGACGTCATTCATGAAATAGAACAGCGAGCCAGTATTTGGTTTGAAAAACAGGGCTTATTGGAAGATGCAATTGAATATGCAATCAAGGCCAATAATTATTTGCGCGCCGCCTCGCTAATCGAGTTCGTTGGTAAAACCACCCTATGGACAGGTGACGTTGGAAAGTTGCTTCTTTGGTTGGAAGCTCTTCCCGAGGAGGTATATTATAACTATCCAATTCTCTGGACACTTCACCTGTGGTCCCATATTAATTTAGCGCAATTTTCGATTGCCGCGAACGAATTGGAGAGAAACCGATTTGAGAATATTTATATACAAATTCTTGATGAGAGGAAAAAGAAACATTTTAAGAGTTCTGTAGCCACGATTCAAGCACTGATTTCAATCAACTGGAAATACGAAATCCCTGAGGGTTTGAGATATGCGGAAACCGGGCTGGAGAGCCTGGATGAAAACGACGAGTCCAGCGTGATGGCTCCCCTCATTTATGGGAAGGCATGCATGCTGGTAGGGGAACTGAGTCAAGCAAAAAAGCTCCTGGACCAATGTGCAATCCTGGTGGAAAAGTCCAAGGGACCTTTCATGAAAATGATTATCAACCATCATCGATCCGAGTTAGCCTTCTTTCTGGGAACTTTGCGCGAGGCAGAATCGCTTTTAAAGGACGCTTATAAGGTTGGCATCGAACACCACCTGGATGATACATCTGCGTTTTTCAGGATCAAAATCGATATGGGTAGGGTGCTTTATGAAAAAGATAATTTAGTTGCTGCGCGTCAATTATTAACCGTCGGAGTTCAAGGATGTGAAGGGTATTTAATCGCCTACGATATTCTTGATGGATATTGCTCCCTGTTTGACCTTGCGCTCAGGGAAAAAAACCTGAGAGCAGCTGAACAAACCATCCTGCGCGTGAAATACCTGGCTAAGAATTGCGGCTTTCCCCGGCCAATTATGAAACGTGTTGATTCGATGATGACAAGATTGGATATTAGTAAAAATGATTGGCGCTCAGTTCGTTACTCGCTTGATAAGGGGGACATTAGTAATCGAACAGGCATTAAATTTTACGAACGATATGAAGCTCATACGGCCATCCAGGCACTTATGGCGATCAAGGAGCTTGGACGTGCGAATATCCTGACACGCAAATTGCTTGCTGCTGCTGAAGAGAACCGGTGGTTGATGGAGGTTACGTATTACCGCGCCTGGCTTTCAGTGAACCTGTATGAGCAGGGGAATTTACAGTCCGCCATAACGACTCTCAAAGAATGTGTATCGCTTGCCATGTCCCAAGGATATGTTCGAACAGTCATGGATGTCGAAGGTCCGATCCTTGATCTTCTTCATAAACTACATGACGAGCTAATATTCGATAAAGATCAAGAGAAATTGGTGGCATACATCCAGAAATTAATTGACTCGTGTGGAACTTCATCCTCTTCGACCGGGCACTCGTGGCTTGGTACCAAACTGTCAGATTCCCTTACCGATCGAGAGATAAAGGTTCTGGAATTATTAGCCAAAGGGCATGCTAACCAAAAGATCGCAGAAATAATGGTTGTCTCGCAGAGCACTGTAAAATTCCACTTAAAAAACATTTACCTGAAGCTGGGTGTGCATACAAGAACCCAGGCAATTGCACGGGGAGGGGAACTCAACCTGATATAACCGCGCAGAACTGGCAATCAACCGCCCTTCGTTTGAGAACATCAATCATCAATTAAGCATTCAAATAAAACCAATAAACTATTCCATCCCCTATCCGATTGGGTAGGGGAATTTTTATTTACACTATGTATGATTAAAATGACGCTTTGTGTACAAATATATCTTCGATATATTGCTCATGCCCAACATTCAATATAATAAAATCCGCATAAAGAGGAGTTTTAATGAGGGAAAAGAACAGCAAGCACAACGAATACGCCCAAAAGGCAAGAGCGCATGGAAAAACCTTTGGTTCCCTGGCAAGGATATTCAATCAAAGACCTGATGCAGCGCTGGTTATAAATATAAAATCAATGGAACTTGAGTTTTTTAATCAATTCCCTGGGGGAGAAGACCTCAATTCTGATGTAAAAGAAGGTCTTTCAAAAATATCAGCATTTGTCGAACAAATAACGGACCAACCTGAAAAAACAGTCGAACAATCCTTGCTGGTGGACTGGACACGTCTTTTTCGTGGTCTCCAACCTGGATATGGCCCAAAACCTCCTTACGAAGGCGTTTATTTGGGCGAAAACGAGAACGATTTCAAAGTTCTTGAAAGTGTAGCCCGCTTCTATACAAAGCATGGAGTTACACCTGCTGAAAATGCAGGTAATCGCCCCGACTATATCGGCCTCGAATTGGACTTTCTATGCTATTTGTGCGAACAACAAGTCGAAGCCTGGGAGAAAGGAGATGAAGGACAAGCATTCAATTACCAGTTGGCTGAGCACGAATTTCTCAAGGATCATTTGGGCAGGTGGGGAGCCATTTTTTGCGTTCGAGTCACCGAAGAGGCAAGAACAGACTTCTATCGTGGCTTTGCTCATATGACCAAAGGAATTATTGAAGAAATGGCGAACGCCCCGCGACCCATTTCCATCAACAAGGACTAGTATGAAAAAAGGAGGCACCATGAGTGAGAAATCACTTCGACCGGAATTGACCAGGCGAGACTTCTTGAAAGCCACGGCGATGACAGGTGCAGTGGCAGCCATGGGAGGTAAGTTGTTCAAATCAACCACCTCCAGCATGTTTGCCAAGGTCGATTCTCAGGCAGCCGATGGAAGCACGATCGTACATAGCTACTGCAAGATGTGCATCGGTCCGGCATGCGGCACTTTGGTTCACGTAAAAAATGGGGTCGTGACCCAAATCGAGGGGGATCCGGAAAGCCTTGCCAATCAGGGCAAATTATGTCCTCGAGGAAATTCCAATATCTACAACTTGTACAACCCGTATCGGATCAAGTCTCCCCTTAAACGGACGAATCCAGAGAAAGGCATGGATGTTGATCCTGGCTGGGTGGAAATATCCTGGGACGAGGCCATGGGAACGGTAGCTCAAAAACTGGGAGATATTCTTAAGGAAGATCCACGTGGGTTGGTTTTCCACCTCGGTTTCGGCAGCATGGCGGATGACCAGCCAATGGCGCGTCCGGTTTTCCCGACGATCTTCGGAACGCCAAACGAAATTGAATCCAATGGACCTTTGTGCCCGGTGCATTTTGGTGCGTTGGCTAACCTTGGCAGCTTCACATACTCAATTGATCCAACACGCGCCAATTATTTGGTTGTTATCGGGCACAGCCTTGGCGGTGATTTTGCCAAGGCATCCTGTGCCACAGTTCTACACGGCGTCAGTACCGAAGCTCTTCAAAACGCTCTGGATCGCGGCATGAAGATGGTGGTGGTCAACCCACATGCCGGTGCGGAAACAATTCGCGGGGAGTGGGTTCCGATCATTCCGGGTACCGAACTACCGTTTATCCAGGCAATGACGAACGTCATCCTGCATGAGTTAAAAAGATATGATGAGTGGTTCTTGAGGGTTCGGACAAATGCTCCCTATCTCATTGGCGAAGATGGCGATTATGTCCGGGATCCTGCGACGAACAAACCTCTATTGTGGAGTACTATCTCTAATAAACCAGTTCCTTTTGATAACCCGGAAGTGAGCAATGGTCGTCTGAGTGACCCATCGCTGGGTGCTGCCGCTCTCTCGGGCACCTTCGATGTCAATGGCAAGCTAGCCCGGCCTGCTTTTGACGTCATCATGGATCACTACAAAGAATTAACTCCTGAATGGGCTGAAGCGCTCACTGGGATCCCGGCTGCCACAATCCGTCGGATTACTGCAGAACTAGTGGATGCAGCTCAAATCGGCAGCACAATTGACATTAATGGCTTTACTTTCCCCTATCGGCCCGCGCTGGTGTTTTCTGGACGCGGCGCGATCTCTCATCGTGGTGGTGCCAATGTCATGCTTGCCACCAATGTGATCAACGGTTTGATCGGTGCCACTGATGTGCCCGGCGGTCTCACGGGTGAAAGTTTCAATCCTCTCCCTGAGCCTGGTATCGACGGGACAGTCGAACCAAATGCAAGGCTCGTTCCTCAAAAAGGAGAATGGATTCGCAATGCCTTTAAGATGCCACCGGATCATCTTGATATGGCCGAGTTCTATCCACACAGGCACTGCACACCTTATGTAGCCTGGCGGGCGATCACCGATCCAGCAAAGTATTACATCGATTACCAACCCAAGGCCATGCTGCTCTACGGTGCGAATCCACTCATCAACAATATTCGTGCCGATGAAGCCATTGCCGCTTTCAAAACATTCCCATTCTTTGCATCGATCTCCTACCACTTGGATGAACCCTCCCAGTTCTCTGACATTGTACTGGCCGAGTCCTCCAACATGGAGAGACTCAACTACTATGATTTTCAGGGTTGCGGCCCGATAGCAGGTAAGCGTGGTCTGCACGCGATGAATTTCAAATACCCGGTAGTGAATGTGCTTTACGACACGCGCGACTCAAATTCGATCCTGCTTGATCTTGCCAACACCCTGGGAATCAATGCACCCGCAAATGGTATGTTGAGTGGTATGTTGGGATTGATGGGTACACCATATGCACTCGTACCACCCCAAAAATATACCTGGGACAAGGTTGTTGATGCCGTCCTCAAATCCCGCTTTGGAGACGATAAAGGCATTGCCTACTTCAAAGAACACGGGGCGGCCTGGACCGGAAAGTGGCTCCCTGAGGAAAAGACCTATAACTACTTCTACTTCCCTGACGGGAAGACTCGCCACCCAATTTACCTGGAATACCTGCTGGGTACTGGTAAATATATGAAAGATAATTTGACAAAAGCCAATGTCACCGTACCCGGCTGGGATACAGACAAGTACCTGGCCTTCTTTGGTGCATTACCCACCTGGATCCCACATCCAGAACATGAGGCACCTAAAGAATTCGACCTGTTTGCCGTAAACTGGAAGATCGCCACTCGCACCTTTGGTATGGGCGCTTTAGACGAATTGACCCCGGTCCGAGAAATGCAGCAGAAACAGAGTAGGGAAACCGACTCGATCCTGATCAATGCTGACACAGCTCGCTCGAAAGGCATTAAGGATGGCGATAAGGTGGTCGTTGAATCTCAGTATGGCGGCAAATTGGAAGGTCCGGTAATGACAACCTTGCTGATCCATCCAAAGGTACTGGGATTTGCAGGAAACTTTGGAAGACGGGGCATGTTCCTCGGCCCCAAAGCCCGTGAAGGTCTAAATTACAACCAATTGCTCAGCGCAGAAGATGGTTATTTTGACCCCGTAGCCGGCGGTATTGAAATAACCGCGGCTGTGAAGTTGAGCAAAGTGTAGAGAGGAGGTTATCATGCGTTACGGAATGGTAATTAACCTGAACCGTTGTGTCGGCTGCAATGCCTGTACGCTTGCCTGCAAGCAAAAGAATGGCACGGCATCCGGGATTTTCTGGAGCCAGGTGCTGAAATCGGAGACGGGAATATACCCGGTTGTCCACCCGGTTTTCACTCCGATCCTGTGTAACCACTGTAAAGATGCGCCCTGTGCGGACGTCTGCCCGACAGGTGCAACCCAGAAGCTGGATAACGGGATTGTAACAGTCGATGCGAATAAGTGCATCGGGTGCCGCTACTGCATGCTTGCATGCCCATACAATGCCCGCTCATTCAATTACAGTCAGCCGAAGCTCTATTTCCCCGAAAAAGGTGCCATGCCATACGAACAGGTCCGCTATACGGAACATCATGTAGGGGCTGTAGAAAAGTGCAACTTCTGCCTGGACCGCCTCGCGGAAGGATTGCAGCCTGCGTGTGTTCAGACCTGCCCGGCCAAGGCGCGCATATTCGGCGATTTGGATGACCCAAACAGTGAGGTTTCCAAATTGATCGCCTCGCGAGGAGGTTTCCAGCTTCATCCCGAGTTGGGCACCGAGCCTTCAGTATATTATCTGCGCGGATAGGAGGTGAACCATGACTACATCAACCATACCCATGAAAAAAAGTAATGTGGCGCTGATAATCACCATCCTCCTTGCTCTCGCAGGTATCAGTGCCTGGATCTATCAATTGATCGTAGGAATGCAGACTACCGGCTTGGGCCAGCAAGTTGTCTGGGGTCTATATATTGCGGCCTTCTTTACCGCAGTTGGAGCTGGTGCTGGTTTGCTTATTCTGACCGGAGTGTCAGAGTTTATTCCGTTTTTTCCTGTGACCACACGCGCCCGAAACCTGGTCCTGGCCCTGACCAGCTTCATCATTGGGGCTTTGCTGATAGCCATTGATGTTGGCAATCCGATTCAGATATGGCGCGTTATCACTGCATTCCGCTTTTCGTCCAGCATGGTCTGGGATTTCTGGCTGCTGATCGCGGCAGGCGTTGTGGCCCTGATCTACCTTCTGCTGGGCAAGGGTGCGAAACCACACACGATTCTGGCCATATTAGGGATTTTGGCTGGAACTGCTGTGGTGATTACAGAAAGCTGGATGCTGTCGATGGAAGCCGCTCACGCTCACCCGTTGTGGGGTTCCGGGCTGATTGTGATCAATTTCCTGCTCGGTGCGGTTATATCCGGGATGTCCATTGCGCTAATTGCCGGCAGAACCGATATTCGTTTTATTAGCTGGCTCCAAGCCGCCCTCTGGTTGAGCCTGGCTTTCGTGCTCCTGGAGACCGTGACCGGTCTTGTGAGTGAAAGTGATGAGATCGGTTTGATCCTGATTGGGTCCGCCGCGCCAGCATTCTGGCTGCAGATCATTGTCGGTTTGCTCCTGCCTATCGTACTTTTAGTGAGAAAAACGTACTTGTGGTTGGCAGGAATCCTGGCGGTGTTTGGAGTGTTGGCCGAGAGACTCTGGACGTTAGCTGCAGGCCAAGCAATACCCAGGCAGGCATTACCGCAAGGAAGCTATTTCCCCAGCTGGGTTGAGCTCATCTCCGTGATCGGGTTGGTCGCCTTGGGAATGCTGGTCTATCGCCTTTTAACAATGATCTTCAAACCCGAGTGAACCGTTTACATAAAGTTCGGGAATATATTCCAATGGGCGAGGAAAGTTCTCGCCCATTGGAATAAAACAGCGAGAGAGAAGTCCGAATTCAACTGTTGATAAAGGAAAAAACCTCTCGCTGGGTTTGCAGAAGAGGTGAAACTTGTTGTTGCATTGTCTGTGTGTTCTTCGAAGATTGCCCTTATCGTATGTACATTGCGGCAACTGAAGGCAGATAGTCACAATGGTTCTACCTGTAGGGTTATTATCTCGGGCTCATCTATTAAAACTTGATCACTATTCACCTCCTGGATATAATCAAGGTTCTCTTTTGAGGTAGTGATGAGATCTACTAAATACGCTTTGATGCTTTGTTGCTTGTCCCTGATCGCAGCTTGCACAAGCGCACCTCAACAGGCGATACCAACCAGTTCTGCCCCTGTTTCTACTCCTACAACTGATACTTCTTCTCCGGCAACATTTCCCAACTCAATGGCCATGAGTGAATCGTTGCTTTTAAGAATACCAAAATGTGACGGGATTGAAGTCCAAGAAAAACCGATAATTTTTTCCTGGCCGAATATTGAAACGCGTATCAAGGAATTGGGAGATGCTTTGTGGGGATATTATGGTTGCGACCAGCCCCAGGCAGAGGTGGGCGCTTTTTATAGAGAACATATGCCCGAACCACCTTATAACAACCAGGAAACTAATTGGGTGGAAAGAGCAGAGGGTTCTGTAGGAATCTACTATAACTCAGCAAATGCCTGGTTATATATATGGATCGTCCCACAGCCGAATGATCCGCAGAAAACCTACATCATTGTCGCAATATCTTACGTATTGGTCGATTGTTAATTCAACGAACCATCTTATCAATTCTGAAAAGCTCGCGTTAATAAGAATTATCCAAATCTTTCGAAAATCAACCAAGAATGAAATGTTCTACTTTCACACCAGTTCATCAGCTATGCAAGCGGCATTGATCATGACGGCCATCACCGGCTGATAGCCAAATTTAATTCTCCGAGTACCCCGTTATCTTTCCATTATCCGTAAATAAAGTACCCCCTAGGGCACCAGATAAGACCCACCTCGAACTACACCAACTCAGTGTGGAGCAATTCTTAGAGATGCTGCAATTTGAACAGCGAGGAATGTTGCGTTTCAGAGAATGTGAGGCAGAATTGGGGTAAAACTGATGGAAAGCATCCCAAGTTGATACAGCGGCCCAATTCCGCCTCGAGTCGGACAGCGGCTCCGCTGAATGCTTATTGTCTCTGCTGCCAATCCTCCAGTAACCTAAGGACTCATTCAAATTCAGAGGGGGAAATACGAGTGATATCTCTCGGATTTTGTATCCATTCCCCACTTATCAGCACATTAATATTATTTAGTCTTATTTAAGTACATCTGGGTTAAGACCAAGTTTGGTTTTTATCTGATCATCCAATTTTTCAAGGAATGCATCAAAATTATTCAATGCTTCCCCGCAAAAATCTTCCTGAAATAAGATTTCCCCTTCACCAACCGGCAATCCATTGCACTCAACTTATGTGTATCATGATTTCAAGACCTTGCTGAAGGAAGTGGGACTACATGATATGCGCTTCCATGACTTGCGTCATACAGCAGCGACTTTAATGCTTCAGCAAGGCATCCATCCTAAAATCGTTCAGGAATGCTTAGGTCATTCGGATATTAGCATGACACTGAATACCTATTCGCATGTTCTACCATCCATGCAAGAGGATGCCGCAGAGAAAATGGATGAGTTATTGAAACCGATTGATGTAAGTGGAGAGCTGAAGCATCTTAGCGAATCGCGTCCCCAATATCCAGGAGAAATCCAAAGTAATAATTAGTGTGAAAGAAAAATTGGGTAGCTGTAAGGTAGCTGTAGTAAAAGAGCCTCCAAAGTTTGGAGGCTCTTCGTGACCCTATATCTGGGGGGTCTTTGGCGGTTTCCGCCATATATTAGGCTGGGGGCAGAGGAGTCGAACCCCTATTTGCTGATCCAGAGTCAGTCGTCCTGCCATTGGACGAGCCCCCAATATCCAGCGGGCGGTATTCTACCATGCCCAATTTATTCCGTCTAGGGCTGGGTGCTTTATGGCAGTTTATGAATGGGAAGGGGCTCCCAGAATTTCCCTCAAGGCAGGTTCAGCTTTCTCATAGCGGAAGCTAAAACCAAGTTCGTGAAGCCGTTTGGGGTGCATAAACTGACCTTCCAAAACAAGGGTGGACATTTCGCCCAAAAGCAGACGCAAAGCAAAGGCCGGGACGGGGAGCCAATATGGGCGACCCATCACCCGGGCAAGAATCCGCCCAAAGTCAGCATTCGAGAGCGGTTCCGGCGCAGATAAATTATATACACCCTGCGCTTGATCGTTTTCCAATAGGTAACGGATACCCGCGACTTCATCAGTAAGATGGATCCAGGGAAAGCCTTGCCGTCCATTTCCCAATGGACCGCCGATGAACAGCCTGTAGGGTAAAAGCAAACGCTGGAAAGCATCAGCCTCCCGAGAAATAACAACGCCCGTTCGAATCACCACCCTGCGGACCCCCAATTGCTCGACAGATTGACTGGAAGCCTCCCATTCCTTACATACATCCGCAAGAAAACCTCGTCCAAGAGGAAAATCTTCGGTAACAGGCTCGGAAGCGTGGGGGCCATAGAATCCGACGGCAGATGCCTGGATAAGAACTTTCGGATGTGGGTTTGCCATGCTGATGGCTGCGCTGATTGCCTGTCCTGCCTCCACGCGACTTGAAATAATGCGCATTTTTCGTGCTTTGGTCCAGGATCCGGACCCGAGGCTATCGCCAGCGAGATTAACAATAGCATCCACCTGAGAGACCAGTCCTTCCCATCCGGTGGTGCTTCGACCGTCCCAACCAACTCTCTGCGCTCCATCTACAAAGTTCGCTGAGCCCGGATTGCGACTTAATATCCAGACTTGGTTCCCATCCAAAATGAGAGACTTGGTTAAAGCGGTCCCAATCAACCCAGTGCCACCAGCAATGATTATACGCATCTTTAATTCCTTTTATAAATCCTGCCAGGTGTGGAGTATAATTCTCGCCAATATGGAGGCGCCATGATTGCGCCAGTTCTGGTTCTCAACGCGAATTTTGAGCCAATCAACGTCTGTAACACCCGCCGCGCACTAGGCCTGATCTTTTTAGGGAAGGCAGACCTGGTCATGAATGGCCGCGGCACAATTCAAACTGTCAAACAAACCATCCCGATCCCCTCAGTCATTCGACTAGAACAGATGATACACCGCCCTCGATTGCAGGTCAAGCTGAGCCGCCGTGAGGTCTTTCGACGAGATAAATACACCTGCCAGTATTGCGGGAGGCGGTCCAACGACCTGACGGTAGATCACGTATGGCCCAAACACCTTGGCGGAGAACATATCTGGACGAATGTAGTGGCAGCCTGCCCGTCCTGCAATCACCGCAAAGGCGGCAGGAAACTCGATGAAGTCCAGATGGCTTTACTGCATGCACCCAAGGAACCTCCGGCAAGTGCGAAGTATATTTTTGGAAGGCACCTGGAAGAAAACTCCGAATGGGAACAATTCATCCTTGGCTGGTAAAAAAGCGAAAAATCCCCCAAAAATTCTATGATAGGGGATTTTTATTTATACAAGGAAAACGGTAAAATCATCACAGACACCAAGCTACCAATCAACCCTGTCTAATCTTGAATAATTACAAAATGTGAATGGGGATGGATATTTGTTAGCCCCGAAATAAGAATATGGGAATCCAATACATCTATCCTTTAATAAATGTCCCTATTTTAATGCAGATTGCAAGAGGACCGGGGTTACCCATGTCTCAATAATTGCCGCGATGGTTAACAACGGCAAAACGAGACCAACCCCAATTTTTGTCCAATCCGCGATCGCTTCTATCAGCACTTCACCGAGGGTACGTTGGGAACGAGGCGTCACAAGCAAAACCCCAACATATAATATTGCTGCGCTGGCTAATATCAGGGCTGGAATCTCAAATATCCCATGTGGAAGAATTCCAAACACACCCACTTTCAAAGGCGAAGCTCCCATTGCCTGAATTAAGGCAAGCACCGCTCCAATAATCCCCATATTAAGAAGATATACCAGTGCGCCCAGAACTCCGAAGGAGAACAAGCCCAAAAGGAGGATAACAACAATGGCCTGTAAATTATGTCCCCATATCGTTGGAAAGGAGATGCCGACATTCGCCACAGGTACACCCATCCCAAAGGAAAACATGGTGGCTAAATCCCCAGTTTTGAATTGATCGATAAATTTCGGAGAATTGGAGGAAACCCACACATATCCAGCAATAATTGCGAATAAACCTATTCCCACCGTGAGAATTATGGACGGAAACTGCCTGCGGAGTGTTTTGAGGACCTCAGTTCTAAACCAATCCACCAGGGAATGTGCATCTCCCTTAAAGACGCGCCAGAAAGTCTGTCCGATCCAGCGCAAATTTAGCACATCAATTTCGCGGCCCAGTAAAGCCTCACGTTGGAAATGAGCGATCCCTACACGTGCCAATAATGCAGTCAAAACAGCCACCCCAACTACTGCCAGCCAAAGAACCTGATCATTTCCCCAAAACAACAGAACGCTTTCACCCTGGATAAGCAGCGCCATCGGAATGACAATGAATGAAGCCATCAGATTAGCAGCACGGACTGAGGTGGCCTGGGTAGAAATCAGGATTGCCCCACTGACCATTAGAAGGGCCTGTACCGTGGTGAGGATCAGCGTTTGCATCATCCGATTGAGATCCGGGAATGGGATGCGCTGAAAATAAAGACCAATCATATAGACCGTGATCCCGAGGTAAGAGGTCACCAGCGGTGCAGCAGTCCCAGCAATCAATTTACCTGAAAATAGCTGCCAGTCCTTGAGCGGACTGACCAGAAGCGGTTCAATCGTCCCGCGCTCTTTCTCGCCCACAAAAGATTCCAAAGCTATCACAAGGGAGACCGTAATGGGGAAGTACCCCACCACCATTAGCATGAAAGGTACCAATCTCTCGGCAATCAGGGGTGTACCATACTTTAGCGTAAAGTTAATGGCAGCCTGGGAACCCAAATCTGCCAAAAACGGGAGGACCAAGGTCAGAACAAGCATCGGGAAAATGATCCGCCAATCACGTAATTGATCCCGCAATTCGCGCCATGCCACCAGCCAAACCATACGCAGATCGTCCTGTCGGCCTTTAGACACGATTCACCTTTGCCATGGCAGCCAGGTAGACCTGTTCGAGGGTTCGCGGTAGTTCCTGGAACGCAACCACTTCCACCTTATGTTTCATCAATTCTTTGAGCAAAATGGGATTAGAAACCTGAGGGTTCTCAACCCGATAGCGAGGACCGGAAGGACCGTCTTCAAGTGGAATGACACCTGGGGGCAAACGCAAGGAAGCATGTGGCCATTTTCCCTGGAATCTTACTTCATATTCAGCCGGTCCAAGCAAGTCCCGCTTCAATTCATCCAACGTCCCACTATTAATAATGCGGCCTTGATAAATGATGGCAATTCGGTTTGCCAGCATTTCTGCTTCAACCAGGTTGTGTGTACATATAATGATCGTCCGCTGGTTCGTGCGTAGACTTGCGATCGCGTTACGAACCAACTGTGCGGATTCAGGGTCCATGGCGGAAGTGGGTTCGTCCAACAACAGCACGGGGGGTTCATGGATCAAAGTGCGGGCAAGGGCCAATTTCTGGCGCATCCCCTTCGAGTATTGACCGATATTATGCTTTGCCACGTCAGCCAACCCGAAATATCCCAGCAACTCCCGGCTTCGCTTCCTGCGGGTTGCTTCATCCAATCCATAAATTCTTCCGAAGAAATCGAGATATTCCTGCCCTGTCATGCGCAGGTATAAACCGTGCTGCTCTGTAAGCACCCCGACCGATCCCCGGACTTGGTCTG
This sequence comes from Anaerolineales bacterium, assembly GCA_017882125.1. Taxonomy (GTDB): domain Bacteria; phylum Chloroflexota; class Anaerolineae; order Anaerolineales; family Villigracilaceae; genus UBA877. Next base: position 14,017 of record JADGQC010000013.1, on the reverse strand, counting down.
GGAATTTGACCACATCGAACCCTGCAATGACCGCCCTGCCCCGGGTCGGAGCAAGCACTGAGGTCAACATGCGAATGGTGGTGGTCTTTCCTGCCCCGTTCTGACCAAGCAGCGCCAGTATCTGCCCCGGGTAAACGTCGAGATTGACGCCATCCACAGCCCAGTAATCGCCGAATTGTTTGCTTAAGTCTTCGGTCTGGATCATTCCACCACATTCTGAGGGCGGCGTAGGCGATGATTCAAGAACAAAATTACTCCCATTACCACAGCGACAATGATCACGAAAGTCTGGTTGAAGTTAATTCCACCAACCTGTGCGGCGTCGAGACGCAAAAACTCCAGGGAGAATCGACCAATTGAGTACATGATCATATAAAGGAAGAAGATGTCACCTGGTTTCAGCCATTTTGAAAAACGACGCGCAAGCCAGAGCAACACCGTCATGTTAATCACATTCCAGAGTGATTCATAAAAGAACAAGGGGGTGAAGTAATCATAATTTTGGTACCCAGCCACACGGTGGAGCGGGTCGATATATATTTTCCAGGGGAGATTGGTGGGTAAACCATAAAGTTCCTGGTTAAAGAAATTACCCCACCGCCCAATCGCCTGTGCAAGGGCGACACCCGGAGCCACCGTATCTGCGAAAGTTAGGAATGAAATTTTCTTCCTGCGACAATAAATCCATAATGCCAGCGCACCGCCAATCACGGCACCCGGGATCCCCAAGCCACCATTGCGAATGTTGATCATATCCAACGGATGCATGAGGTACCATTCGGTGGTAATCCCTTGTGCAACCATGGAAGGTGGAGGGGTGAGAATATGCCAAATGCGTGCGCCAATGATCCCAGCAAGAACAACCCAGAATAATGCATCCCAAATGAACTCGGGATTCATGCCGCGGCGCTTTGCCTCTGCCTGTCCCAGAAACGCGGCTGCGACAACACCCAGGGTGATCAAAATTCCATAAAAGTAAATGTGAAAGGACTGGTTGAGGAACGGGATGGGAATATTAAAGCCATCAGGTAAGGTTGGCATGAGCTACTCCTAAGATTGGGATAAACGTCGACGGGCATCCCGCCGGACACGGAGAATCCTCTGCAAAGCTGTAAAATTCGCCAGTATGGCAATAATTATCAAAGCCGGGAATGGCAGGTTGAAGATCAAACCAGGGATGAGAACAATATAGCGCTCAACCCGGGTTAGCAGGCCAACATTGGCATCCAATTTCGAGGCGTCTGCGCGCGCTTTGACATAAGAAACTAATACAGACCCCGCCGCAGCCAAGTAGGTAATTATTACCCCTGTTGGATTAACCTTTAACAAAAAGAATATCATGAATCCGAGGAATAGGAAAAGTTCGGAATATCGATCCGTGACCGCGTCGACAAAGGCGCCCCAATCACTAGCTTCGTGCCGAAGGCGTGCCAACGCGCCATCCATAGCGTCAACCGGTCCCATCAATAGCAGCAAAATACCTGCCCAAGTCATTTTGCCATAGGCAATCAACACGGCACAACCAATTGTTCCGACGAGACCAAACAGGGTGACCGTATTTGGGCGGATACCAAGTCGATTAAAAAAACCAGCAATGGGGTTCAAATACCACTTGAACCAGATGCGCATCTTATCAGCGAACGTCGTTTTCTTTTGTTCTGCAGGTTGAGTCAATGTATTTCCTCTTGTGAAAGGATTAAAAAACTGGAAATCATATCATACTAAGATTTTTCATCAGTAGGATCCGTCTCATTTTCTTCATCAGGTTCGAGTAACACCTGGCGTTCGCGTCCACCGCCCTTGGAGGGACCAACCACCCCGGTTTCCTCCAATTGGTCCAGAAGACGTGCGGCGCGTGGGTACCCGATACGCAACCGACGCTGGAGCATGGAAGCACTCGCGCGCTGCTCTTTCTTGAGGACGGAGATAGCCTGCTCGATCAACACGTCGTCGCTGCCTTCGTCAGGTGCTTCATTAAGCATCGACTCCCAAGGCGGGCGGACATCCTTTTGGGGAACCGTCTTTTGCCAGTGCGAAATGACGCGTTCGATTTCCTGATCGGTCACCAAAACCCCTTGAGCTCGTACCGGGTTTCCAACTTCAGGATTCAGGAAGAGCATATCCCCGCGCCCGAGCAAAGTTTCAGCACCAGGGAAATCCAGAATAACCCGCGAATCCACCCCAGAGGCGACAGAAAATGCCAGCCGAGCAGGGAAATTTGCCTTGATTAGACCGGTCACGACGTCCGTGCTGGGACGCTGGGTGGCGACCACGAGATGAATACCGGTGGCACGTGCCATTTGCGCCAGACGGACCAGATTGTGTTCAGTCTGATCAGGAGCCGACATCATCAGGTCAGCCATCTCGTCAATCAAAACAACTATGCGCGGTAAGGTCTGCACCTCCTTGCGGCGGTGGATTTGACGGTTATAAGCTTCCACATCACGAGCCTTGGCGGCTTCCAATAATTTATAGCGGTGCTCCATTTCCACAACGACCCAGCGCAATACCCCAAGTATGCGTTGGACATCCGTCTCAACCTTTCCAAATAAGTGCGGGAGACCATTAAACCGGATCAACTCGACCATTTTTGAGTCGATCATAACCATGCGCAAATCTTCGGGGGCATTATTCATGGCGAGGCACACCGCCAAGGCAGCGATGCAAACCGATTTGCCCGATCCAGTTGTACCTGCGATAAGCAAATGGGGCATCCTGGACAAATCAGCCACGAGCGGATTGCCAGACACATCCCGTCCCAGCGCGATCGTGAGGGGTGAACCAACTTTGTAAAATGCTTCAGTTTCCAATAATGGGCGTAAACGTACCACAGAAGAGCGGGGATTGGGGACTTCGATACCCACATAAGCCCGCCCAGGGACAGGCGCTTCTATTCGTAATCGTTCTGCTGAAAGAGATAATGCCAGATCTTTTTGAAGACTGGCTATCTGGGCAACGCGGACTTTCATTTGTTGAGCATCTTCTTCCGTGCCTTTTTTAATAAACCCAGGCTGGACAGCAAATTGAGTAACCGTGGGCCCAATCCGAAACCCAACCACCTTGGCAGGAATCCCAAATTCCGAGAGGGATTTTTCAATTTGACCCGCCGTTTGATTAATTGTCCGTTCGTCTGGACGGGCTATTTGTTCGCCCAACAACACATTGAGCGGAGGCAGGCGTTCCCCACGGTGTGGAAGGGATGCAGGAGCTTTATCCTGTTGTTCGGGAATTTTGAATGACTTGCGAAATTCCGGCGGGAGTTTTTTTGCGGTTTTCCGAGAGTCTTTAACTATCCCTTCTACATGTTTATTCATGGGAAGAGGAGAAACAACCGGAACTTCAGATGCAGCACTCCCAGGATCCCGTAAAAGAGGCTCCCCCGACTGTTTTACCAACCAAACTTCGAGCGGATGCCAAATGCGGAATGCGGTCAACAATGCCAGACCCCAACACACAAAGATGATCACTCCACCCCAGATCGGGCCGACGAAACGAACAACCAGCATCGATATGCCCCAGCCAATCTGCCCGCCCCATAAAGCCCCTTGAGTTAACCGATTACCACTCAGTATTGAAAGGATCGCAAGCGATAAAAAGAGCGCAAATTCCACACCTATTACCTGTCCCCAGTGCACTTTCATCGGATGACGACTGCGACGAAAAGCTAAAATGCCCAATGCACAGGCAACAAGTATCACTAAAATGCTGCCCCACCCAAGCCAGGTACCAAGAATAGTTATCCATAATTCAAGCAAGCTACCTTTGGACAGCCCTAAAATCCCTACAAGGGTCATTAAGGCAAAGGTTAAAAGGAGAACTCCAAGAATATCCCACAGAAAGCGTCCAAAATGGGTTTCAAGGCGAGCCAGCCGATCAACCCAGTCAGTTGGACGGGGTAATTTGGATTGGGATTCCCGAGATTGGGGTTGGGATTTTCCAGTGTCTGCAGGCATTTCAATTGATCTTCATGCTTAAACCCAGACGTTGGCGAGAAGATTCCACCTGAAGAACCCTTACCTGCACACACTGCCCTGGGACCAAAACATCTTTCATGGTCTTGTCAGGAGGTAGTGGAATTTCCGAGGAGTGAATCAACCCCTCCAACCCCTCTTCCAAACGAGCAAACGCACCAAAGGATGCCAAGGCTGTGATCACCGCCGGGAAAATCCCATTCACCGGGTACCGTTCTCGTGCAGTTGCCCAAGGATTTGGCATCAACCGTTTCAAGCTAAGTGCAATCCGGCAGCGCTCCGGTGAAACTTCCATCACCTGGACTTCGACCTGCTGTCCAACCAGGCAAACCTGACCTGGGTGAGCGACGCGTCCCCAAGAAAGTTCAGAAATATGAATGAGACCTTCGACGCCACCCAAGTCCACAAAGACCCCGAACTCAGTAATATTGGTTACCTCTCCCGAAATATGCTGTCCTGGCTGGATAGTGCTAAAAAGAGCAGGGCGTTTGCCAGCTTCAGCACGTGCGGCACGTTCCGAAAAGACCATGCGGGCCTCTTCCGGGACGCATTCGATGACTTTCAGACGCAATTTCCGACCAACATAGACGGAAAGGCAGTCTTCGCGGCGGTCTTCAGCGGGCTGAATTGGCAAATCAAGCAAATGGGAACAGGGGACGAATCCAGTTAATCCTTCCCCCTCCACCAGCAAGCCACCCCGGTTAAATCCTGTGACTGACAGTTCAATAATTCCATCCTGCTGATAAAGGGACATGGCCCGTTCCCAGTCTACCGAGGGCTTAGAAGATTCCTCGACCAGGGGAGATTTCGCGATTGCCTGTACTGTCCGGTTCTCTTCTTCCGCCAGAACTGACGCCCACCAGCCATCATCATAAACCGGGACATCCTTTTCAGATAATTGATCTTGAACCATCTACTTGTCCAACCTCCTTCCCAATTTCCTTTTCCTGGGTCTGGCGCTCCATATCCAGGATCACCCGCGCAACTTCCTCGATTGCAACTCTTTGTTTACGATACAAATCCGCCTCTGACATTGCCAGGCGAGTTGCGACCTCACGAACCTTGCGACCTTCAACAAACTTCATTTCAAGAATATTATATAATATCCATTCCCCTGTAAATCGCCGTTCTCCATCCGGACGAACATTATCCATTGCCTGACGCAGGATGGATCTTAATGCGTTGGCAGAATTATCGTTGTGGGCTGTCAATGTGTGCTGGACAATTTGAAGATTCAGCAGGGGGTTTTGGGTTAATTTCGGACCTCCCCAGTAATGGGTAAGGGCGTCCCGCACCCATTCTGCCATATCCGATTCTGGGGGTAAAGTATCCTCGAGCAAGCTGGTCTTACTGTCATAACGCCCAACCGCCCGCAAACGTTGGAACATATCCACCTGAGGACGGAGGTCTTCCAGGGAACGAAAAACACTTTTCTGCAAACGACGATCCTGCAAAGCCAAAGAAGCCCGCCGAATGAGAAGCTTGAGAGCCTGGCGTTGCTCACCTAGAATCTCCTGGTCGGGGAGACGCACTGCTCCCAGCAAACCTAACAGGGTCGGCTCGCCTTCCACGGTCTCCGGGGGTTGGTGGAGCGGGAACAACCAATAATCCCCCCAGATATATTCGTCACCATTCCCAATCCCTTCATGAGTGACCACCTGCAAAGCTTCGGATAGACTGGATTCTTTAAGGAGGGGTAAATTTCTCGATGAGACTACCAAAGAGAGCTGATCTCCATCCAAGGCAGCGACAAACGCAGCGGGTGACTGCAAATGATCACGAACGGCGGCGATGACAGATTCCAAGAACTGACGCAAATCATTTTGAGTAATCAGACGTTCTTCAAAGTTTTGCAAGAGGGCCAAGTCTGACCGGTCACGACCAAAAAAGATCAATCGTTCCCAGATAGGGGCAACCAAGGTAATGGTATGTTCCATCAGCAAAACGGTCGCAACCATCGCTGTTGGAACGGCCCAGGAATAGACCGTCCCAAACATTTCACCAACACGACGAACGATGGTCATTACTCCAAGTGCAGCGGACGCGGTAACCGGTCCGCGCATGATCCATTTGAACAGCCGGGTCTTGACCACCCGGTCAGGCCATGAAACTCCAAAAAAAGCCACCGCATAAGCCATGAGGATAATCAACCCCCCAACCAACAAGTTACTTACCAGCGCTGTTCCCCAAAAAAGGTAAGGGTGGTTTTCCGCCAACACTGAACCGTAAAGGAGATAAGGAAAGGACCCCAGAGCCGGGGCTGTCGCACCAGCCAAAAGGTAGATCATGCGACGACGGCCTGAGCGAGTCAATGTATGGCTATAAGCACGGCGGAAATTGATCCAAGCAAGGATCATCATGATCACGTAATAAGCCGTAAAAAATTCGGTCCAGATGGTCCGTTGTAAATGAGGTGCGGGTTGACCGGTCATTACAATTGGGCCCAAGAGGTAGCCTAAACCAAGCATTAGCAGGAATAGCGTTGAAACCAGGTACATTGCCCTGACGGCTATACGCCTGCGGCCACGAGAAGGCCGACCTGTGGTAACCAGGATTGCGTCAGACATATGGAAATATGCGGGAGGCAGGAAAATGATCCCCAACCATTCCAGCCGCAGGAAGAGAATTATCGTATCGGGAGAAGTGGCAGAACTCTCCAATGCTTCTGATGTAAATACAACTACAACACATAAAAGGATGATCGCGAAAGAGCGGGCGACGCGGTCGCGCAAATTGAAAGACAGGGCATATAAAAACAACGAAAAAGCCGTGATGGCGATCCCGGCTGTGAGAATATCATTGATCGTTCTTATCCCCGCCAATAAATCCTGGAGCCAACCGTTAAACATGCATACCTTCCGTAAAACTACCGAATAGTTCGCCCAAAGAAAAGCGCGATATCCTGTGTATCGTAATACTGGTCATTATACCCGCAGAACTCGTATCCCAGTTTTTGTGCAAGGCGTACGGCCGGATTATTTTTTGAAGGCATTTCGAGGATTGCCCGGTGATTCTTGCGGTCCACGCCCCAGGATTGAGCGGCCAGGATCATGGTACTAGCAATCCCCTGGCGGCGAAACCGAGGGGAGACAACCACGTCGAGTAACCAGGCGGTGTGTGGAAGGATGGTATCGGTTGTGCGGATATAACCGACTGTCTGTTTGCCAATAACTGCCACCAACACCACCCACCGGCGATTCCATGATTCCGCCAAACCAGCAACCGGGCGAGGATACAAAACCGAAACCGAGCGGGGCAAGCGAATCTCCCGGAAAATGGCCCCCATCTGATCTTCTTCATGGAGGACATCCATTTGCCAAACATATTCGGTCTGGCAAGTATGATCGATCGCCATTAGGGCAGATAAATCACCAGCTGCTGCGGAACGTATTTGAACCTCGGGCATGCCTCACCTCATGGGGTTGCTACTCGCAAGGGAACAACACAAGGCGGGAGTGCATTGCCTTGATTGTCGATGACTACCAAGCGGAGATTATAATCGCCTGGAGTTACTTCACTGGTATCCCAATATCCCAAAGACAAATCCTGGACTATTTTTCGGTCTGCACCTATTGTGGACCAGACGTCAGAGCCAAGTGGGGAAAATTCAAACTTATAAAACCCATAGTTAGGAATGTCTGCGGTTCCCAACAATTCAACCTGCCCTTTAACAATAGCCCCTGGTTTTGGCGACGTGATCATAATTTGACCGGGAATACATCCTGTTGTTTGAGGAGAGACGGTAGACAATGGGATGGTGATACCCATGGTTGCCAGTAATCCCGGCGGAAGGGTACCGGTGGTCGTCGTAAGCGGGTTCAAAGTGGCAGTGACCAGAAGGGATAGAGCAGGAACGTTTGGTGCAAGAAATACAATCAATACCAATTCCGCCACGCCCAAAATGATGACAATTGAAACGGCAGCGATTGCCTGGCTGGTATGGCGGTGGGCGGACTCAAGTTCCAACCCAAACAAGGATCCGCTCATTTCATGCCGCGCCCTGGCAAGACTGCGTACCGAAAAAATCAGCCCAATGACCAACAGGAGGTAAATGAGAATTGCATAACTATTAAAAAATTGTAGAATAATTGTCATCCCACCCACTAAAGTAAACGCAAAACACCTCGAATTACCGTGTCCAACTTGGGGACAATTAGCTGACCGGCAGCAAGAACTTCCTCATGCAGGGTAACCGTGTTTCCATCCAGGTTAGCTTTATTACTGATACCCGAAAATCCAAGGACCCGAGTACCACCGTGGCGTGCTACGATTACTTCTGAAACCGTTGACATTCCTACGGCATCGGCTCCAGCTATACGCAAGAAACGAAGATCCGCGGGAGATTCAAAAGAAGGCCCACTCAGCCCGGCATATACGCCCTCACGAAGAAGTAATTTGTTTTCCGAGGCAACCTTACGCGCCAAGGCACAAAGTTGGCGATCATAAGCCTGACTCATATCCGGGAAACGCGGTCCAAATTCGTCCAAATTTGGACCAATCAGCGGATTGAGGCCCGACATCCCCGCCAAATTCAAGTTATCTGTAATCAACATGAGGTCACCTGGGACAAAATCCGGATGGATGGCTCCAGCTGCGTTAGTCACGATCAATATTTCTGTTCCCAGCCGCTGCATGACCCTGACGGGAAGGGTAACCTGCTGCATGGAATACCCTTCGTAATAGTGAATTCGTCCCTGCATCGCCAAGACCGGCTGCCCTTCCAGATCACCTATCACAAGCTGACCGGTATGACCCATCACGGTGGAAACAGGCCAATCGGGCAATTCCTGATATGGGATGACGATTGGATTTTGAATCTTTTCCGCCACTCCCCCCAACCCGGTTCCTAAAATTATTCCTATGCGCGGCCTGGATGGTATTTTTGACTGGATCGTTTGAGCAATGCGGTCAATCAGCTCCAGCGATAATTGCATATTATTTCTCCAATCTTCCATAATTATCCAATTCCGAGAGAATTATATCTTAACTCGCTAGAAGGAAAGTTCTTTAAGAATCGCCATTCCGATTTGGATAATAAAAAGGATGCTTGGCTGGCGATTCCTGCCAAACATCCTACACATCACCAAACTCCAGGAAATTAAATCTTCACAATTGACCAAATTCCTGGAGGTCGTGTTTGCTATTATTTAATGTAAAACAGATCGGAAGGCGGTAATTGTTTGATCCACTCCGATGTCATTTATCCAATAATGCAAAACCAGCCGAAAACTACGCGCACCTGTAACGCCGACCAAGATACCGTGTTCCTTCAGGTTATCAGCAACTTCTTCTGCCTTCGATTTTACCAACGGGTCCAGGGATAAAAATACCATATTCGTGGCGGGAATTTCCTGGCCAAGGACGAGACCCGGGACCTCCCTCAAGCCACTGGCTAAATTCCGAGCCCGGGCATGGTCTTCAGAAAGACGCCCAGTCATTGTCTCCAATGCGACAATTCCAGCCGCAGCCAGAATTCCTGCCTGGCGCATGCCTCCCCCCACCATTTTCCGCAGTCGGAGCGCTTTCCGAATGTACTCCTTTGAGCCACACAACACCGATCCGACTGGCGCACACAACCCTTTGCTCAGACAGAATGTAACCGAATCAACCGTGGCTGCCAATTCCCGCGCGTTTACCTGTTGGGCGGCTGCCGCGTTGAATATGCGCGCACCATCCAAATGGACAAATAACTTGCGGGCATGCGCAAACTTACTCACTCGTTTGATATATTCAGGGGACTGGAAGGTACCCCCACAGCGGTTGTGAGTGTTCTCCAGGCAAATCAAGCGGGTGATCGGGTCATGGGGATCATCCGGTCGGATAGCATTTTCGATATCTTCCAGAGCCAACGATCCATCAGGCTGATTGGGTAATTGACAGGAATGGACCCCGCCTAAAACTGAAATGCCACCTGCTTCATATAAAAATGTGTGAGCTTTATTTCCAACAATCACCTCATCGCCACGCTGGCAATGCGCTAAAACCCCCACCAAATTTCCCATAGTGCCAGAGGCGACAAACAACCCGCTTTCCTTCCCCATCATTCCAGCCGCCAATTCCTGCAAGCGGTTGATAGTTGGGTCTTCCCCATAAACGTCGTCGCCAACGACGGCATTTGCCATTGCCTCACGCATGGCAGGTGTGGGTTTCGTCACTGTATCTGAACGGAGATCGACGTATTCCATCTGGTTAACTCCTAGGCTGAACGCAAATTATCAAGAACACCTTGTAGATCAGGAGGTAGAGGCGCCTCAAAAACAGTAGCTATCTCATCCATGGGAAGGACAATCTTTAATTTATATGCATGCAAGAAGTGCCTCTCCAGCGCAATGGTCGGTTTTCGCTTTCCATAGACAGCATCTGCGACCACAGGACAGTTCAAGAACGCCAGGTGTACGCGGATTTGATGCGTGCGACCAGTCAACGGATGGACTTCCAGCAACGTGTGATCAGCGAAACTTTCCAGAGTGCGATACTCGCTGATGGCCTGGCGACCTTTATCCAATGGGACCACTGCCATGAGCTTGCGGTGGGTCGTGTTGCGTCCAATGGGAGCTTCAACCCGCCCCGCAGGTGTGGGTGGTTTGCCGTCCACCAAGGCCAGGTAAATTTTCTCCACTTTGCGGGATTTGAATTGCTCCTGCAACCAGCGATGGGCACGTTCGTTTTTAGCGATGACTATAAGGCCAGAAGTGTCCTTGTCGAGCCGGTGGACAATCCCGGGCCGTTCTTCGCCCCCAATGCCTTCAAGTTCGGGTATATATCCGAGGGCAGCATGAACGAGCGTTCCCTGTTGATGCCCTGGCGACGGATGAACCACCATCCCAGCCGGTTTGTTCACCACCACCAAATCCGAGTTCTCAAAAACAATATCGAGTGGAATTTTTTCAGCCACCAAACCGCTGGGTATCGGTGGAGGAATCCGGATTTGAATTTGCTCGCCCAGTTCCAAGGTCCTTCCGTTTTTCGTGACCGTTTCGGCTTCCACGTTGACGAACCCATCCTTGATCAGCCCCTGAATTCGTGAACGGGAAAATTCAGGCAAGCAAGCGGTTAAATATACATCCAACCGAACACCTGCTTCATTTTGATAACGAAAGGTTTCGACCCGGTCACCCACCCTTGCCCTCATCTTCCCCTGAAATACCCGCTTCATCATCGATTGAATTAGATGAAGCATTAGTGGTGATGGAAGCCATCGCGGCGAGTTTCTTTTCTTCCCGTTCTTTTAGCCAAACACCGATCAATAGAACCGCAACTCCGGTGGAAATACTCGCATCAGCAAGGTTGAAAATCGCGAAATTACCTACGGAGATAAAATCGGTCACCTGTTTAAAGAACAACCGGTCGATCAAATTACCAGCAGCGCCAGCAAACTGCATTACCATCGCCACGCGCAACCACCAATCACCGCGTTGAGTGCGAGGAAAATAATAAAAAATCAAGATAATGACAATAATCGCCAAAATGGTAAAAACCAGGTTGCCATTTTGGAAAATACCAAAGGCCGCACCCGAGTTATACCAGTGACGGATGCGCGCGTAAGGCAAAAGCCATGCCATTGCTCCAGGCAGCCAATCAGCGCCCAATGGTACAGTATTCCGTACCAGGGCTTTTGTCCACTGGTCCAGACCAATAATCACCCCGCCGAAAATTATCAAGATTAAATAGTCAATGTAGTGAAAACTCAAAAAGTGGAATACAGTTCCTAGGGTGAACCGGTTTGTTGAGCCGTTGGATTGTGGGGACTCCATTAATTATTTTTCTCCGTGATATACACGCGGGGTACGCGCGTATTAATATTCGTCAAAACTTCGTAAGGTATTGTACCAGCCCAATCAGCCAAATCCTGGGCTGAGATCGATTCTCCATCCAACTCACCAAGCAGAGTAACCTCATCCCCGTTGAAAGCCGAATCAGTCTCTATGTTCACCATCATTTGGTCCATGCAAATACGCCCCACCTGCGGATATTTCTTCCCGCGGATGAGAACCTGTGTTTTGTTCGACAGACTCCGGAAGTATCCATCCCCATACCCGACCGGGAGAGTGACTACACGAACAGGATGGTCTGATTGCCAAGTCGAGCCATAGCTAACCGGATGCCCGGGGTTGACGACTTTGAAATAGACGACGCGTGATTTCCATGCTAGCGCAGGCAGGACCGGGACAGTTCGTGCAATTTCCGAGGTTGGATAAACCCCATAGAGCATGATCCCAGGACGTACCATATCATAATAACTTTCCGGAAGCTGGAGGATAGCCGGGGAATTTGCCATATGACGGATGGGCATTGGGAGGCTATGATTTTTATAGAACTGCAGGACTTCGTTAAATCGCTCCATTTGCAAGTGGGCATGAGCAAGATCAGACGAATCGGCATTGGCAAAATGGGAGAATATGCCCTCCACTTCAACATTGGAACACTTTAGGGCACTTTCCAGGATCGTGTGGGCGTTGTAATAATGGACGCCAATCCGCTCCATTCCGGTGTCAATTTTTAAATGCACTTTCGCTTTCAAGCCCATTTGCCTGGAAACGGTATCAATCTGCTCCAACCGTTCCACCGAAGAGGCGGTGAGGGTTAGATCATGCTGGAGATAGTGGGGAAGTTGGTCACCCCAGATACCACCAAGGACGAGTATCGGTGCCTTAACCCCCAATTCCCGTAGGAGAATCCCTTCCTCCAAAACAGCCACACCGATGTAGTCAGCATAGGATGAAAGATGCTTCGCCACTTCTGCAAGCCCATGCCCATATGCATTGGCTTTAACGATAATCATCACTTTTGCAGGCGCTACGTGTGCACGGATTGCCTGTAAATTTTTGGTCAGGCGCGACAAATTGACTTCGACCCAAGTGGCACGTACGCTGCCATTGGTGGTAATGACTGGCTGATGAATTTGCATGGCAGCGATTGTACTGCTTCTTTCAAAAATATGTGAATTTTGAGAACGGGTGGTAATTTCCAGAAAACCCCTGCTTTGCTTGACAGCTCCGTTTGTAAAAACAAAATTGAAATTCTCGGAAAATGGTTTAATATACCCCCAGTCAGGCAACAATCTGGTTTTTTATAGGATTGGGATCGGTCCCCAAGGTACAATTACAAATATGATTACCCGGACTGGATGGAAAAGGAGAAACGGAAATCTTCCGACCGTCAAATGGCATTATAATTATCAAAATAAGTGAAAGTGAGCATAATTATGAAAATAGTAACCGATTGTGCGGCCGATTTGTCTGCTGAAGAACTGAAATCGTTAGACATCGTCCAGGTCCCTCTTTACATTCAATTTCCCGAAGGGGAAGTCAATTCAGCGGATATTACAGCGGATGAATTCTATAACCGACTGGAAGCAATGCGCCCGGCTATTCCCTCCACCGCACAACCTTCGAGCGGTGCTTTTAATGAGATATATCAAAAAATTGCCACGGCGAGTAAAAATATCCTATCCATCCATGTCTCTTCGGGTTTAAGCGGGACAATTAACTCAGCTCGGGTTGGCGCTGAACATATCAAAGAAGCTGTTGTGAACGTTTTCGATTCGATGACACTCTCAGGGGGAGAACGTTTCCAAGTCCTGGCAGCCGCCAAAGCCGCAAAGGCCGGATGGAACTTGAAAGCCATCCTGGAACGGCTCGAAAAGATCCGGGAAAACACAGAGGTCATTTATACCCTCGAAACGTTGGAATATCTGGCACGCGGCGGGCGGATCGGACGGGTCCAGGCTTTGATGGGTTCGGTGCTCAAGATCAAACCGATCATCCGGGTTGACCATAAAGACGGCAAGTACAGCACCGTTGGCAAAGGCCGTACCGTTTCGCAAAACCTGGGGGTAATCGTGGATCACATTGCGGATATGTATGGCTCAATCCCCTTGTGGGCGACGGTGTTGCATGGGAGGTTCGCCGAAAGCGCCGACAGCCTGGCAAAGTCCATGAGCGAGCGACTAAACATCAAGAAACTGGAAATTCTGCGGATATCCCCCGTGCTGGGCGTACATACCGGTCCCGGAATCGTCGGGACGGCAGTAATGCCTGCAGAAT
>JADGQC010000075.1 GCA_017882125.1 Anaerolineales bacterium | reverse complement strand
TTCTCCATTGACCTGGCAGCCTTGTCATTCATCTCGAGGATAATGCCGTCCGGGTCACTCACGGTGATTGCGGCAGGGAATTCCTTGATCCAGGCGTTTACTTTACTCATGTTCTACTCCCTTATGAAATGTGGAATATTTTCAGGAACCATAAACGAAATTTCAACGAATCCCGAATACCGACCATCCATGTACCAGGGCGACTGGAAGAAGCGTTTCTCACCGTGCCCGGTGTCGAAATAGCAATTTGTGGACCGGTTTTCCAACATGCCCTCCAGCTTGGTGAATGCCTGGTCGGGGTGACAGTCGAACACATTCCTGCCAAGTAAATCGCTGCCTCCATCATCGGCAAAGAGCGCCTCGGCGTGGTTATTCATTGCAAGGATGATCCCGTCGGAATCACTGATCATGACCTCAGCAGAAAACTCTTTCATCCAAGGTTCCCCGGTTATGCCGGGGTCTCCGGCAGGGCCGATTTTTCAAATTGGAGCGGGCAGCCGCCGCCGCATTCGGCAAGCAGGGCACAGCCAATACATTTGGCAGGCAGTGACTGGCGTTCCCGCAGCCTGACCGCCAGGTCGTGGTTCCAGATGGAGTCCCAATCGTCTGCCAGCAGGTTGCCGAGTTGATGATAATAAGATTGGCAGGGCAGCACCCCGCCATCGGGCTCAACGCACATGTTATAGAGGGCAGCGGTGCAGCCTTTTACCCCCAGGTCAAGGGTCATTGGGTCGAAATCACAATACTGGGTAGGCGTATACCAGATGAGCCGCTGGCCGCGTGCAGTGGTCTTTTGACGGGCAATTTCCAACAGCGGAGTCAAATCGCGCTCTGCCAGCCCCGTCCCCACCACGGACCCGCGCCCAGAATGGATCAATGCGTTGAGTCCCACCGTGGGGACACCGGTATCAGCGAGGAAATCCAAAGTATCCGGGATGGTATGGGCATTCGTGCGCAGCATGGTGGTATTGGTCATCACATAAAGCGGGCTGGCGAGGGCATTCTTCAATCCCTTGATCGTCTGCGGGAAAGCGCCCCTGGTGCGCACCATGCCATCATGAACTTCTGAGTCGCTGGATTCAACCGTGATCTGGACGTGGTCCAGCCCCGCGGCAACCAGCTGCTCTACATAGTGCGAGTCCGCCAGGCGGCGGGCATTGGTGTTCAGGCCGGTAATCTGTCCATTCTTTTC
Organism: Anaerolineales bacterium; assembly: GCA_017882125.1. Lineage (GTDB taxonomy): Bacteria > Chloroflexota > Anaerolineae > Anaerolineales > Villigracilaceae > UBA877. The sequence continues at coordinate 10,104 of JADGQC010000075.1, read as the reverse complement.
GGCGTGGGCCACGAGTTGGGGCAGGTCTTCCCGCAGGGTGGGCTCACCGCCGGTGAAGATGATGTGCGGAATGCCAAGTTCCCAGGCCTTGTCGAGGATGCGTTCCCAATCCCCGGTGGAGAGTTCGACACCTACGCCTGCGGCTTCTCCCGTAGAAATCCCCGATCCCTTTTCCATTGCCGCAGGTGAGGAATGCTGGACGTTATAACAGTGGGCGCAATCGTTATTGCAGCGGTAGGTGAGCGCCAGGTCCAGGCGATAGGGAGCCGTGGGACGGGCGGAGAACGGCATGACCGTTTCGAGTCCCAGTTCGTGGATCGGGCAGGCCCCATCGGGGCGGACGAGTTCATCCAGTTGGCTGCGGACGGCTGCCACGTCGGCGCTCGCCTGGGCGGCATTTACGTGGTATTTTCGCCGGATCAGGCGTACGGCTTCCCGTTCAGAGACTTCTTCCAGGGCAAAGTAGGCCATCAGCGCGGCGGTGGGGTTAAGGTGCAGGATACGGTTGGCATTGACGATCAAAGTGCCGTGACCGTCGGGATCAAGACGGAGATGGATGCGGCTTTTTTCATCGTTATCGACGCGGCTATAGTGATACAACCCGGAGGGAGGCTCCCCAACGGGAGCCCTCTTCCCGGGTGAAGTTTTTTTACCAATCAATTTGTTCAACATCCGGCACCTGTAAAAAACAAGGGAATCCACTAATCGTGAACTAACGTCCGCCGCCGGCGCAGGCACAGGCACAACCGGCACAAGCACAAGCACAGGCACAAGAGTGACCGCCGCCGCCCGAGAAACCTCCCCCTCCGCTCTTCACGACCGGGGCGGGGTTGGTGCGGTTGGTGACACCTGAAGTGAATGACTTCACGTCTCCGAGGATCTTGCTGGAGAAGCCCTGGACGCCGGTGACAACCGAGGCGGCAAATGCCGAACCAGGCAGGCTGCCGACAGAAGACCTGCCACCGGAAGAAGGTACGGACACTGACGGCCCCGAACCGGTCGAAACCGGGTGGTAACCGGGGTCATAACGACCCCACCACATTGGGATAAAGATCGGGCCGGTAAAGACGCGGCGGGTGCGCTCGTCGTAATTCTTGTCGAGCATGGTCCACTCGAGAGATTCGTCGTACATCTGGCTCTTGACCTCGGGGGTACCGGCCGCTTCGATCTGCTGCCAGGCGCGCTCCATGATGCTCTGGTAGTAGGCAATGCTTTCCTTGCGGCTGAAGCCTTTCATTTTGTCGGAAAGGCTGTTGACCAGTTTGACGGTCATCTCCTGGAGTCCCTTGCGGCGGCCTGCCAGGTCGTTATTGGCAAATGCCGCCAGGAAATCCTTTTCGTAATCCTGCAGCCCATCGGGCAGTGGATCGGTCAGTTGGAGCTTGAGCGGATCGCGGGTGACGACCGTGGCGGCGTTCTTTTTTACCACGCCAAACAGGATCATGGTCATGACCTTGTCGAGGGGTTGTTCCATCAAAATGCCTGCTTCGACCGCGGTCAGGCCGCGCTTGATGCCGTGACCTTCGATCTGAATCTTGGGCGGCAGGTAGGCGAGCTTGCGTTTATTCGAATTGATGGCGCTCAGGATCGGTGCACCGACAAACAGAAGGATGAAAAAACCGACGCAGCAGATACCGCTCAGGTTGCTCATGATGCCGCTGATTAATCCGCCGATGTCGAAACCCAAGGCTGAGGGTGCCGCCCCGATGGCCCCCGCCGGGACATAAGAATTCGGGAAGGACATGCCAAAAATATATTCGGACGAGCCATCGGCGTTCGGGCAAGACCAGGTAAACCTCACCCTGCCCTGTGGATCAAGGTCCGGCTGGGGATTGGCATCGCAAGGCCAGCCGCCTGTTGCCGGATAATAAATGGATTCGGCAGGCAGTACGGCCGGAGGCAGATGGAAAACGACTGCCAGGTTCTCACTGCCATGTGCGGTTGAGAAGTAGGCGGGGGCGAATTCACCGCTGGCATAAGTGGTGGTCTTTCCGGAATCCGTGCTGGGGTATAGCACACCGGTGATGCTGCCAACAGCTACATGGACGCTTCCGGTCTGCCCCGGCTGAATGGCATCCGATCCCATGACTACTGAAAATCCGGACCCATTCCCCTGATAATCCGATTGGGAGACCGGGAGGCTGTGTCCATTGGCGTCGGCAGATGCAGTGTTCATGTCGAAATTTCCATTGGGCATGCCTACATCCACAAAGTCGATCACGTGCCCGCCCGGGTCATTGGCGAACGTAAAAACGTAATCGAGTGCCATGGTCCCGTCGCTATTCCAATATACGTTGACGACTTCCCTGGTCAAATTAAAGGAATAAGACTGGGCAGCCACGCCGGAGACCATCGAGAACATCATCAAAATCAGGATGATGGAAGCAAGCAGGCGGAGTTTTTTCATCCCTTCCTCCTTTACGAAATTTATTGCGGGAATGCAAACAAATGCAAAACTACCACTTGGGTTCTTCGGTCAGTTGATAAACCGTGTTGCAATACGGGCAGGTGACCATGGGCGCGCCGTTGACCATTTTGATGTTATCGGAAGTCAACGCGCCACCGCAGGAACGACATTTCATCTGCTCAATCTTGGTATCCCCGGGCAGGTCCACCTTGTAGGTGACGTTTTGAGCGGTGTCCTGCTTCGTTTTGCGGGCGGCAAAAACAATCATGATAATTCCAGCCACCAGGGCGATGGCGCCGATCAACATCCCAACCGTGCCAATCCCGCTCACTCCCTGTGCGCCACCAGACGCGCCCAGCAGGATAAACCCCCCGACACAGATTCCCGAGGCAGCCAGCAAGAGCAGGATGACTGCGCCGATGTACATCCAGGTTGAAGATTTCATTAAAACCTCCGTGATACTCTATGGGATATACGTGTGAAACTGGTTAAGTGTAGCACGTCTTATCTTGGGCGACAAATGACGAACTTCCCATTAGGGATTTCCTCGTTATTTCTCCATTACGCCACTGCCTGTTTGGCCGGAACGGGCCTGATTGGATTCTTTTTCTGTGAGAAGAAGGCTGGGTGGCGGCGGGCAGCCAAGCTAATTAATAGGCTACCAAACTGTCCATGGGAATATCCTGCCATTCCGGCAGAGATCGCCAGGCTGGTGTCGGGGCTAAGGTCTGCATTTGGGTTAACATCCAAAACATAGAAGATGCCATTCCTTTGGCGGATATCCAGGCGGGCATAGTCCCGGCAATTCGTAGCCCGGAAGGCTACGATGGACAGCCTCTCGAGTTGCTGCTTTTCTTCTGGAGAGATGGAGGCCGGAAGACGGAGCTGGATCATTTGATAGTCCAGGGAAGCTGGTACGAACTTCGAATCATAAGTGCACAATCTGGCGGATGGCTCTTGAATGGCAGAGAAATCCATTTCAGCAATGGGGAGCACCTTAAGTTTCCCATTACCAACAACACTAACATGGAATTCCCGTCCGGAGATGAAATCTTCAATCAGGGCTGGTTGGCGGAAGGTTTCAGTTATCAATGCGACCCGGTGCAATAATTCAGAGCGGGTATGGACAACCGCCTCTTGCGTGATCCCATTACTATAATGTTCAAAGGCGGGTTTAACAATCGCAGGGAAGCAATCCCAATCCAACACCCCAGTCCCTGGATAAACCTGCCAATAGGGAGTGGGAACCCTCTTTTTTAAGAGTTGTTCTTTGACTGCGGGCTTATCATAGCTGAACTGGAGAGCCTGTGAACCAGCCCCTGTAAAGGTGAAGCCGAGTTCTTCCAGCTTGCGAGCAACCAGGGCACTGCTGCGAGGAATGCCTGGAACTTCCTCACACCAGTTGAAAACGATATGGCGGGATGGGTCACAACCTGCCATGGCTTGTTCGAGCTTATCGTCCTCCAAACACACGGTCTGTGTAGGGTGCCCGAGCGCGAGCAGATCATTTTCCAGATTTTTAACCAGGGTAAGGATCTCGTCTATATCTTCAAGCGGCCAGGTGCGATCCAGGTCGTAGAGGATGATCACAGGCAGGTGAGTGGGGGCATAGTTCATGTGAATTTCAATTAGTTGTTTTTAGCTTCGACATGGTTATGGCAGGTTGTCTCGAACCTATCAATGCAAATTGATAACATGAGTATCCAAAAATCAAAATCCTTAATCTGCGTGAAAGCCTGGAGCAAACGGAGAAATCACAATCCACCAAAAGTCGAAAGGGCTTTCTGCATCAGATTCTTCATGGAGTAAGATTATAAATTTATTATACACATAACGGACGAAGTTACCACTTATCCTGCCAACCAGGCACCAATTGTGGAGATAGTGCTTGCAGACCTGTTGCAAATTTTGAGACCGGATTTTAACGTTTCCGGAAAATTATTAGTTTCCGGGATGGCGCGGGCTGAAGATCCTAATTTTGAATCCGCAGAATGATTGAGAAAATTACGTCGTGATAACTCACCACTGCTGACAAGGTGAGGTTGAGGGGTAAATCGAGCACCCTGCAGGTTTGGCCCTGGCATAAGCCCATGCTGTCCCAGGCGGGTGCTGATATAGCCAGCGGCCCTGGCAGCCAGCAGAATAACGACCAGTTCAATGGCGAGCTGCAGGAAGGGAGTCATGGCAGGAAAAGTTTATCATATCCTTTCATTAAAGAAAGGGACAAAGAGGTTGTTTTCCTGCGAGGCTTTGGAAGTGCTTCTTCGCATTCGCCTTCATCCGATCCGAGATTTCCCAAATCAATGGGCGTGAATGTGTAATCGCCATTATCAATATGCCGGGAAGGCTTTAACCTTTTTTTCCCGATAGGCAATGCAAGTGCGCCAGCGTTTTCCTGATCCGTTCCAAGATTTGCCAAATCAATGGGGGTGTAGGCAAATTCCTCTTCTTCCCTGGAGGCGCGAGCCTGAATCTCTTTATCCCTGGCAATCATCCGGGCTGTGTGAATCTGCGGCCGGTTCCCATGCGCCTTTTCACGCCGCTCCCTGAGAAGCGCTGGTAGCCCTGCTGGAGGATGAGCAAAGCTGTACGCGTTTGCCACTGCCTGTCCAAACCGCTATGAAGGATCACCTTGTTTTCCGCGATCGCGACACTCTTTTGCTCCACCAATCCATGGAGACTGACCTTGCTGCGAGCCAGAAGATCCTGATATAGGGCAGAGTAGAGCATGTCAAGGCGACCGCTGAGAAACAGGCGGCAGTAGTAGCGGCGACAGGTGAGCATGGGAGGATACCAGGGCGGCAGGTCCTGCCAGCGGGCATGGTGAGCCAGTTTCCAGAAAATGGCATCGAGCAATATGCGGGGGTCAGCAGGCGGACGACCGCGTTTCCCGGTGCGTTCAGCCGGGGGAAGCAGCGGCGCGAGAACAGCCCATTGACGGGGGGTCAGGAAAGGGAACGGGGAGCGTGACACGGAACGGCAAAGAGCTTCCTTTAAAGCAAGGGAATTAAAGTCACTTTTATCAATGTTAGTGCGGAACGAATGAACCTCGCTGACGATCCCCTTTTCCCAGAAAGAATTGTGAATAAGGGCCAGGGCATGTTCAGAGACAACCTGCAGGTCGGACCCGATCACGAAGCGTTTGACAAAATCCACTTTCATACGTCCGATGAGAGCGACCATCCTCACCGTGGTATTGAACCATGCAATCATCGAGCGGTTGTCTTCAACACTCCTTAATTTCTGATAGGCCCGGCCAATTTCCCCGGTAAGATCCAGGATCAATTGTTGGGCAACCGTTGAAGAACTTGTATCGAGGAAACGCGGATAGGCCGGAATGGAGGACGAGATTTCCGTAAGGGGAGTGCGGTTTTTGACTGCGTAAAGACCATGGTTGAGGGCATTGTGATTTAACGGCTGACCGCCGCGCCTACGACGGAGCGTGGGCGGGAGACGGGGAACTGAAGGAATGGAAGAAGGATAAATGTTCAACATGACAAGCTCCTACCAGGAACGTAAAATATAGGCAGAACACAGCCAATATCATTATAGCACGCATGTTCTAATTTGTACCTTAAAATTATTTACCCGCTTCCCACGCGCAACGTGCTATAAAAAATGGGCAACGAATATCTTGCGATATCCGTTGCCCATTTAGCATGATGACCGAATAATACTTCTAACTTCGCGGTCCCCGGCGGCGGGGACGCCGCCTTGAGCGGGGTTTTTTCATGGATCCCACTTATGAAGTGGATTAAACATATCCCGAAAATGGAGTGATTTTTCCCTTAAGCCCTCTGCAGGCGCGCCACGAACTGGTAGCGGTCAGCATGGAAGACGACCGTGCTGTACTCCACCGTCAATCCCTGCCGGTCGGTGGAGATGCGTTTCAAACGCATGACCGGGGCACCCTTATTGATACCGAGCAATCCGGCTTCCTGTGTGGTGGCCGAACCAGCCGTAACCTGGTCCAGCGCCTCCTGGGGGTGAGCGTCATAGATTCTTTCCAGGGTGGCATATACCGATTTATTATTCAGATCCACCGCTGCAAGATCGGGGAAGCGTTCAAATGGGAGATACATATCCTCAATGGCAAAAGGAAGCTGCTTGGCCAGGCGCAGGTTGCGCAAATGGACCACCCTGGCAGCCTTTGGAATTTTTAATTCATTCCCGGCTTCTTCGCCAGCCGGGATAACTTCCTGAAGCAGGATCGTATTCGAAGGCTCGAGGGCATCGGCGGACAAGTTTTCGGTCATACTAAAGAGAGGCCCGGTGACCACGTAACTGCGCTTGATGGGAGGCGCCACGAAAGTCCCGACCGCCCGCTTGCGGATCAACAACCCTTCGGTAACAAGCTCGCGAAAAGCGCGATGGACCACCAGCCGGCTGATACCCAACTGTCCGCTCAGGCTTAACTCACTGGGCAGCATTTCACCGGGTTTCAAACCGCCACTGGCGATCAAGGCCTTCACGGATTCCTTGACCTGGTGGTAATACGGGACCACGGACTGCTTATTGAAAGGTATGTTCACGGCCTGTCCTCACGCACACGGATGCCGAAACGGCCAAAAGCTTTATTCATATTCATACCACGCTTCCACGTAGCCCTTCATGCCCTGGCGCAGCATTTCACGCCCCTCGGTTGAGCCTCCAAATCCATACAGATAACCAGTCTTCGGCGTGTCGTAAGGCGGGTCCTTGGCGAAGGTGACGCCGTCTGCCAGGTCCCTGACAAAACTCTCGGCGATCCCCGGCATGGTCTGCGGCAGGGTGATGCAGAAATGGAAACCGAGAGGATCCTGGCAGCCATTCATGCGCCAACCTTTTGAATAGATATAATCGTTAACGAAATAGGGATTAACGACGTCGGAAGTAATACTGACCAGGAAGGTGGATTTTCCCATGATGCGCAGCTCGGGGATGCCGGCGATGCCGGCGCGGATCTTCTCCGAGGTTTCCATGATGGCCCTGGCAGCCTGCAGATATCCCGCTTCACCCATGGTGACCATGGCAGCCCACATGGCTGCGCTCAAGCCGGCCGAGCGGCTGCCCTGCACGGTGGGTGCGGTATACAACCCGCCCGGCCAGTCTTCCTGGGCAAAGAACATGTAACGGCGCAAGTCCTTTGAACGGAAATTAATGGTCGAAGTGCCCTTGAGGGAATAACCATATTTATGGGTGTCACAAGAGATGGAGGTGACCCCCGGGAGACGGAAGTCAAACACGGGGACAGGATAGCCCAGCTTTTCGATCCAGGGCAGGACGAACCCGCCCAGGCAGCCATCGACGTGCAGCCCAAGCTTGTATTCCAACGCCAGGTCGGAAAGCTTGCTGACCGGGTCGACCACGCCATGGGGATACGTGCCGGCGGAACTCAAAAGGGCGACCGTGTTGGGGGTGATCCTGGCGCGCATGGCCTCGACATCGGCCTCGAAATCTGAATTGACCGGGACGCGCACCACTTTCATCCCCAGGTAGTGAGCGGCCTTCACATGGGCGGGGTGGATGGTCATGGGAGCGACCACTTCCGGGGCTTCAATCCCTTTCACTGCACGCCCCCACTCACGATAGACGAACATGGCGTTGTAGATACTTTCAGAGCCGCCCGAGGTGATCGCGCCGGCTTCCTGGTCCGCAGGATTGACCTTGCCCACCTCTTCACCATGCAGCATTTTGCCCACCATGGCAAGCACTTCGGATTCAAACTTGGTGCCGCTCGGACACAGGTCCCGCTGCAGGAGGTTGACAAATGAGTACAAGCTGAAGACCTTGTTCAAGAAGGCATAGTGTTCCATGCCGCCGTGATACATGGTGCCGGAGCATTGTCCGCCCTGCCATTTTTTGTTTTCCTCCTGCGACATGTAGGTGATCTCGCGCAGGACTTCCTCTTCAGCCATGCCCTTTTCAGGCAGTTTTGTGATGACGTCGAAGAGTTTATTGTAAGGATGCAGGTCGCCAAAAATATTAATTGATCCTTGTTCGTCAGCCATATTTCTCCTTTTTGGGGACGTAATCTTTTTTTGATTATTATTTATGCCTTGTTCAAGGCGTGGAATACCGGACGAATCCTGTTCTTGCTGGCAATGAACTGGGCGTACATGCGATCGTAGACAGCCTGGTTCTTTGGGTCCGGTTCGAAGATCCGATCAAACTTGATCATCCGGGGGATATCCTCCAGCCTGACCAGCCCCAGGCGGTGGAAAGCCAGCAGACCCATGCCAATCACATTGTTATTGCGCGGGTCGGCCTGGCGGTGCATGGGAAGCCCGACCACGTCAGCCATGATCTGCGACCAGACGTCGGAAAGCGCGCCACCACCGGTCAGCCGCCAGAACTTGAACGGACTGCCGATCAGCTTTTCAGCCGGTCCGCGCAGCCAGCGCCAGTTCATGGACAGGCCTTCGAAGACAGCCCGGGTCAGATGGGCACGCGTGGTGCGGGTGGAAAGGTTCAAGAACCCGCCGCGCACAAATGGGTCTTCCCCGGGAGCAAGAATGCCATTGAACCAGGGCAGGAAGATAATCCCTTCGCTACCGGGCGGTACCAAGCCGGCAACCTGGCTGGCGCGATCATACACATCACCTGGAAGCGAGCCTGTTCCGAAGCCATCCTGTGAGTAGACCAGGTTCTTCAGGTAGGATTCCAGAATATTGCCATTATTCGCCAGATCGCCCCAATACAGGTACCTGCCTTTTATCCCGCTGGGCATGGTAGCCATGGTATTGAACACGTCGGTCTTTTTAAAGGAAACATGAGCTGCCAGATGACCTGAAGTACCCAGGCATGCAACCGCATCACCTTCGAGGATTGCGCCAGCGCCAACCGCGGAGGTGCTGTTGTCATTGACGCCGCATACCACCAGTGTGTCGGGAGAAAGACCCAGGTCAGCAGCGACGGAGGGGGTGAGGGGTCCAATTATGCCGTCGATGGGAAGCAGGTCGGGCAACTTTTCGCGGTCGATACCCCCCATTTTGACCAGCCAGGGATCGTATTCCCGGGCATCCAGCCGGCGGTTATCCACCATCATCGTTGCAAGCGCAGTGTTCTGAGTGGCGGCGAATTTACCCGTGAGGCGCATATTGATGTAATCCATTGGCTCAAAGAACTTGTATGTTCGCTTATAGATCTCCGGTCGCTCGTTCTTGATAAAAAGCATATGTCCCAGTGAATCAATCCCTTTGAGGGAAGGAACCAACCCATTGATCCGGATGTATTTGAGCATGGTACTTAATTTGTACCCTTGAACGTTTGGGAAACCTTTGACTATCTCGCGGTTGTAGCGTGCACCCCGACCATCCATCCATGATATGACATTCATCAGAGGCTCGCCGTTCTCTTCCACGGGCAGCGTGACTGACCACTGACTGGTAACCGCGACGGCAATTATTGCCGGAGGAGCCACACGAGAGGTTTGAATCACTTGCTTAACACAGGCAGTTATAGCTGACCACCACTCAACGGGGTCATGTTCCACACCCCCGCCGGGGAGAAAAATCAGTTTCACCGGTGCAGAGGTGCTGCATGCCACCCGACCCTGCTGGTCGACGAGCCCAACTTTCGGTCCGCTGGTCCCCAGGTCGATGACCAGGACATATTTACCCGATGGTTGTCCTTCCAACATATTCGAGTTCTCCATTTTTTTGATTCTTGCCGTGGATGAAGAAAAGTCTTCCACAATTATATATCTTCAATGTATA
>JADGQC010000074.1 GCA_017882125.1 Anaerolineales bacterium | reverse complement strand
GCGAACGCCGCCTCGGCTTGGGGCGGGGGAAAATTAAATTAATTGGGGAGTTGACGAGAAGCTCTGCTTCTCGTCAACTCCCCAAACCCCTCTTTCGATCGGAAAGCGAAAGACTGCGCTTTCCCAACATTCACCAATTCCCCAGGAATGGGGAGGAAACTACGTCACTCGGTTTTCGAAGCCGGACGTTTGTGAAGGATGTAATTTATTGGGCGATTGGTTGACTATTCCTTAAAAGACTGCTATCATCTTTCACATGTTTAAGCGGTATGAGACTAGGTTTCAATCTTTTTGGCGAAGTTCTTCCCGATTCTTCAGGTGGTTCGTCCCGGGAATCGGAGTAAAACGCTGGTTTATCGTATTACTGGCGGGGATAACATTGATCGGGACCGGCCTCGCAATCTACCTGCTGGATATTTATCGCACAGCTCCAAAAACCTGGTGGCTGCCGATCTTATCATTTATTTCCCTGCGATTCCTGACACGCCCCTTGCGCGTCGTCATATTTGGCGGGCTGGGGTTTGGATTGATCGGGCTGGGGTTTTGGAGACTCAACCGGGCACTGCTAAGCCCATTCATGAGACCCGGACAGCGACTGGTGGACCAGGTAACTGATTACCGCCGGCGTGAGCACGGTCCGCGCATCGTCGCAATTGGCGGGGGGCACGGGATCGCAACCGTTCTGCGCGGGCTGAAGAGCTTCACCAATAACCTGACAGCAGTGGTCTCTGTTGCGGACGACGGCGGCTCTTCGGGAGAACTGCGCCGCAGCCTGGGCATTCTGCCTCCGGGCGACATCCGAAACTGCCTGGCAGCGTTATCCGACGACGAAGCCTTATTGACACAGTTATTCCAATACCGGTTCGGAGAAGACACCGGGCTGGGTGGGCATTCGTTTGGCAACCTGTTCATTTCTGCGCTTACAGACATCACCGGGAGTTTCGAGAAAGCCATCGCCGAATCGGGGCGCGCACTTTCCGTTCATGGGCAGGTGCTTCCAGCTACATTGCATAATGTCAAGTTGGTGGCAGACGTACACCTGCCGCACGCACAAACCGAGGTGCGGGTGGAGGGGGAGAGCAAAATCCCCATGGCAGCCGGGCGGGTAAGGCGAATCTGGCTCGAACCGGATGACGCCTCGGCGTTCCCGCCCGTGATACAAGCCGTTTTAGCAGCCGACATGATCATCATCGGACCCGGCAGCTTGTATACCAGCATCCTGCCCAACCTGCTGGTGGGCGACCTGCTCGAAGCGATCCGGTCCAGCCGGGCGCTGAAGCTTTTTGTTTCAAACACCGCGACCCAACCCGGGGAGACAGACATGTATTCCTCGGGTGACCACATCCGCTCGCTGGAGGACCTGGCAGGGCCCGGGCTGGTGGACCTTATCGTTTGTAATTCATGGTATGATAAAAAGTTGGAAAAAGGGACCCAATGGGTCAAGGTGGACGAGAAACTTGAAGGCGATCCACGTTTGTACTGCTCCGACCTGGCAGACCACCGACAACCTGTCCACCATGACGCAATCAAGCTGGCATCGGTGCTGATGGATCTGTATAACGAACGAACAGGGCCTTTGAACAAGGAACAAGCAACGCAATAGCGTTGAAATTAAACACACTTAGGCGAGGAGAAATAATATGACAGTCAAGGTTGGCATCAACGGTTTTGGTCGAATCGGACGCCAGGTACTGAAGGCCATCCGGGATTACTATCCCGATGCCCTGGAAGTAGTGGCATTCAATGATATCGGCGACATGAAGACCATGGCGCACCTGCTCAAGTACGACACGAACTACGGTCGCTACGACGGCACGGTGGAATTCGCCGAGGATCACCTGTTGATCGACGGCAAGAAAGTGACTGCGTTCAAAGAGACGGACCCGTCCGCAATCCCGTGGAAGGACCTGGGCGTGGAAATCGTGATCGAGTCCACCGGCTTGTTCACCATCAAGGAAGACGGCGTCAATAAGAAGGGCAAGACCGTCAAGGGTGCGGTCAACCACATCACCTCCGGCGGGGCCAAGAAAGTCATCATTTCTGCACCGGCAGAAGGCGAAGACATCACCATCGTAATGGGCGTGAACGACGACAAGTACGACCCGAAGACACATCACGTGATCTCGAACGCCTCCTGCACCACCAACTGCCTGGCACCCGCCGCAAAGGTTGTGCACGACAAGTACGTAATCAAGCGGGCATTCATGACCACCATCCATGCCTACACCAACGACCAGAAGATCCTGGACATGCCGCACTCGGACCTGCGCCGGGCACGCGCGGCTGCCATGAACATTATTCCGACCACCACCGGCGCCGCCAAGGCGATCTCCCTGGTGATCCCCGACCTGAAGGGCAAGTTTGACGGTTATGCCTTGCGCGTTCCGACTTCGACCGTGTCGGTGGTGGACTTCACAGCCGAACTGGAGAAATCAACGACCACCGATGAACTTCGCCAGGCTTTCCGGGACGCAGCCAAGCTGCCGCGCAATAAAGGGATCCTGCAGGCTATCGACGAGCCGCTGGTGAGTATTGACTTCAAGGGCGACCCGCACAGTGCCTCCGTGGACCTGGCGTTTACCAGCGTACTGGGAAAAACCGAAAATAATTTCGTTAAGGTTGTTGCCTGGTATGACAACGAGTGGGGTTACTCCGTTCGAACGGCAGACCTGGCTGCATTACTGGCGAAATCGCTTTAGTAAAATAGGAAAAAGAGATCAGGGATACAGGTTTTTATGCAACCTGCTCCCTGATTTCCTTAATTCCTGAAAAGGTGGAAAACCATGGATAAAATGACAGTAAAAGACATCGATCTTAAGGGCAAGCGGGTGCTAATGCGGGTGGACTTCAACGTCCCCATGGAAGGCGGTAAGGTCACAGACGATAAACGCATCAAAGCCGCGCTGCCGACGATCAAGTACGTGCTCGAGCAGGGTGCCTCGTTAGTTTTGATGAGCCATTTGGGGCGACCGAAGGGAGGTTTCGACCCGGAATTCAGCCTGAAGGCTGCCGCCGAAGTGCTATCAGGACACCTGGGCATCCCGGTGCAGATGGCGCCGGACTGCGTTGGCCCGGAAGTGGAAAAGATGGCGAAAGCACTCAAGCCGGGGGATGTGCTCATGCTGGAAAATACCCGCTTCCATCCCGAAGAAGAAAAAAACGATGTGGGATTGGCAAAAAAAATGGCGGTGCTGGGCGACGTGTACGTCAACGACGCTTTCGGCTCTGCCCACCGCGCCCACTCCTCGACTGAGGCGGTGGCGCACCTACTCCCGGCTGTATCGGGCTTCCTGATGGAAAAAGAACTTGAATACCTGGGTAAGGCCACTTCCAACCCAGAACACCCTTACATTGCCATTTTGGGCGGGGCAAAGATCAGCGACAAAATCCTGGTGGTGGAAAACCTGCTCTCCAAATGCGACCGACTGATCATCGGGGGCGGGATGGCGAACACCTTCCTGGTGGCAAAAGGGTTGAACATGCAGGACAGCCTGGTGGAAGCCGGGTCGGTAGATACTGCCAAAGCCATCCTGGCGAAATCGGGCAGCCGAATCATCCTGCCGGTCGACGCGGTGATCGCGGATAAATTCGAGGCAGAAGCGAACAGTAAAACCGTAGAGATCGACAAAATCCCTGCCGGGTGGCGCATGATGGACGTGGGACCGAAGACCCTGGAACTATATAAGACAACCTTGAAGGGTGCGAAGTTGATCGTCTGGAATGGACCAGTAGGCGTGTTCGAAATGCCGAAATTTGCCGAAGGGACCTTTGCCCTGGCGAAGCTCCTGGCTGAATCCGGCGCAACCACCGTCATCGGCGGCGGCGACAGTGCCAGCGCGGTCAAAAAAGCGGGCGTAGCCAAGCAGATGACATTTGTCTCGACCGGCGGGGGGGCTTCGCTGGAATTCCTGGAAGGCAAGGAACTGCCGGGTGTGGCGGCTCTCCTGAACAAGAAGTAAAACCAATGCGGGACGGGTAAATCACCCGTCCTGTTTCAATATTAATATTCGACCTTGAAAGGGACTTGAAGATCATGCGGACACCATTTGTGGCTGGTAACTGGAAAATGAATAAAACCATCGCCGAGGCGAGAGCCCTGGTATCAGGAATGAGCATGACATTGAACGGGATCAAAGGCGTGGAGAAGGTACTTTGCCCGCCTTTCATGGCGCTATTCCCGGTGGCTGCGCTCCTGGCGGGCACAGACATTGGGCTGGGGGCGCAGAACATGCATTGGGAAGCCAAGGGAGCCTTCACCGGCGAAGTGGCGGGGGACATGGTGGCGGAGTTCTGTAAATACGTGATCATCGGGCACTCCGAACGCAGGACTTATTTCGGTGAGACCGATGAAAGCGTGAACAAAAAAACCGGGGCAGCCAAAACCAGCCACCTGGTGCCGATCGTGTGCGTTGGTGAGACCCTGGCAGAATACGAGGCCGGGCGGACGGCGGAAGTGGTTACGCGGCAGGTTCGGGCGGGTCTCAAGGGACTAGACCCGGAATTTGCGAAACAGGTCGTCATTGCCTACGAACCTGTGTGGGCGATCGGGACTGGGCGCGCCTCCTCTGCGGAGAACGCCAACGGGGTCATCCGTGACTTCATCCGCAAGCCGCTGGCGGAGCTCTATGGGGAAGCGACCGCGCAAGGTGCACGCGTGCTCTACGGCGGTTCGGTCACTGCAGCAAACGCGGCCGAGTTCTTTGGGATGTCCGAGATTGACGGGGCGCTGGTGGGCGGGGCAAGCTTGAAGCCGGAAGAGTTCCTTGCCATCGTGCGCGCGGCTTCTGAAAGGGCATAGGGACTGAATCAACAATTAATAAAGCAAGCGGGCAGCCGTGCAATGCATATCAGTCGGGATGATCCCTGGAGAGATGATTGAATACCATCGCAGCCTTTGAAGGTTTATTATGGCTGCTGGCTGCGCTGGGAATATTCATTTTCCTGCAGCGTGCCCTGCACCGTGAGATCCAGGCGTTCTTCCTGATATTGACCCGGTCAGCTGGGGTGACGCAGGTTCTGTTTGCGATCATCTTTTTTCCCGGTGTGCTGCTGCATGAACTCAGTCATTTCCTCTCTGCCAAGTTGCTGGGAGTACAGACGGGGAGGTTTTCATTAATCCCCCAGGCACAAGCGGATGGAAAACTCCGCCTGGGTTACGTGGAAACGGCAACGGGAGGTTTTGTGCGGGATGCCCTGATCGGAGCAGCCCCGTTGGTGACGGGCAGCGCGTTCGTGGCATTGACCGCCATTTATCTATTGAAATTATTACCGGTCTGGACCGTACTGCGAGTTTCGGACTGGGGCGCGTTCTGGACGCTGTTGAAAGCCGTGCCAGGTTCACCGGATTTTTGGCTGTGGTTCTACCTGGTATTTACGGTCAGCAGCACAATGCTGCCTTCCCAATCTGACCGGCATGCGTGGCTGCCGCTAGGGATACTGCTGGTGGGGCTGCTGGGGGTGGCAATCCTTGCAGGGGCGGGGACCTGGATGCTGACGAACCTGGCGCCTCGATTTAATCAGTTCCTGGGGGCTCTGGCGATGATCTTCGGGTTGAGCGGCGCACTGCACCTGCTGCTGGTCATTCCATTTTTCCTGCTGCACCAAATCATGTCAAGGGCCACCGGGGTGGACATCGGCTAATAGAAGAGGAGCCCGGCGTTGAAGAAACTTCGACGCCAGACTCCTGATTTCATTTATTCTCTTTATTAGACCAATCGCTCAACCGGTACCAAATTGACGGTCGCCTGCATCCCCCAGGCCCGGGACGATGTAGCCGCGTTCGTTCAAATGATCATCGATTGCCGCCAGGAAAATGGGCACATCCGGATGAGCTTTTTGCATGGCAGCGATGCCTTCCGGTGCGCCGATGATACCGACGAACTTGATCTTTTTCACCCCCCAGCGTTTCAATATATCCGTGGTGGCTACCGCAGATCCACCTGTGGCAAGCATCGGGTCGAGGATGAGGCATACGGACACGGTCGGTTCGACCGGCAGCTTGTTGTAATATTGCACCGGCCTGAGAGTTTTTTCATCCCGATACAGACCAATGTGCCAGACCTCGGCAGTGGGCATTAACTCCCAGATCCCCTCCACCATGCCCAACCCGGCACGCAGGATGGGGACAAGTCCGATCTTTTCCTTCAGTTCCACGCCGGTCATTGCAAGTAGAGGGGTTTCCAGTTCGCGGGGGACGACAGCCAGGTCCGCGGTGGCTTCATACGCCAGCAGCGCGGCTATCTCACGGACGAGCTCACGGAATTTCTTGGGTTCGGTGTGCTTATCGCGCAGGCGGGTAAGTTTATGGGCAACGAGTGGATGTTGGGAAGCAAGGATGTTTGACATGGCACCTCGATTTTTGGTTTATTATAGCCGACCTCCCAAATTGCAAGGGGTCCGAACCACCACCAAAACCATTTTTATACTTGACGATTCATCGGTTAATCGTGTATTCTCAGGGCGAAGGTGGTGCCTGTCATGCCATATAAAATCCTGATTGTCGACGATAACGATATGAATTTAACCCTGCTGTCGAAAATACTGGAACTTGAAGGTTACCAAGTGACGACCGCCCTGAACGGCATGGAAGCAATTCGATTAGCCGAACAGCAGATGCCCGACCTGGCGATCCTGGATGTGATGATGCCGGATATGAACGGGTACGAGTTGTGCCGGAAAATGCGTCACCCGCCATTCGTTAAAAAAATTCCGATCGTGATGCTGACCGCAATGAGCGGGGATAAGGACCGGCAGGAGGCACTGGATGCCGGGGCGAATGACGTCTGGAACAAGCCTTTCGATATGGACCTGTTCAAACGTCGGATAGGGGAATTAATTAAAAAGGGATAAACCGGTGCCTGCCCAAACGCACGAACATCATTACCTTCCCAAAGTCCAAACAAAAATATAAAAAAAGCTGGTGTTATGCCGTCCAAAAGGCGGGATCATAT
Source organism: Anaerolineales bacterium (assembly GCA_017882125.1). Lineage (GTDB taxonomy): Bacteria > Chloroflexota > Anaerolineae > Anaerolineales > Villigracilaceae > UBA877. Next base: position 4,406 of record JADGQC010000074.1, on the reverse strand, counting down.
GCCGGCAGTTCACAGCGCAAGGGCACATCCTCGCGATATCCCAGCGCGTACCCGGCCTGCATCAGCTGGTGAATCTCACTGGTGCCTTCATAAATCACGGCACCTTTTGAGTTGCGCAGGTAGCGTTCCACGTCGTACTCGTCGCTGTAACCGTAGGCACCGTGCACCTGCACCGCTTCGCTGGCAGCGTCGAACGAAGCGTCGGTAGCGAACCACTTTGCCAGGGAAGTCTCGCGCGAATTGCGCTTGCCTTCGTTTTTCATCCAACCTGCCCGCAAATACAACAAGCGCGCCATCTCATAAGATTGCACCATTTTGGCTATCTTCTGCTGAATGAGCTGCGTCCTGGCGATCTCCTTCCCGAAGGCATGGCGCTCTTTTGCATAACGGACGCTCGCTTCGAGACAGGCGCGGATCAGACCGGTGGCTCCGGATGCCACCGTGAAACGACCGTTATCCAGGCAGCTCATGGCGATCTTGAAGCCTTCGCCTTCCTCTCCGATCCTGTTTGCGGTTGGGACGTGGACATCCTGGAACGAGATCCAACCCGTCGATCCGGCGCGCACTCCCAGCTTCCCATGGATGTCGCCGGTGGTGACACCCGGGCGGTCGAGCTCCACCAGGAAAGCGGAAAGACCTTCATGGGGATCAGCTGCATCCGGATTGGTTCTCCCCACCCAAAGGCAGTGGTGGGACTTGGTTGCCAGCGAGATCCACATTTTTTCACCGTTCAGCACGTAATCATCCCCCTTACGGCGCGCCGTGCTGACCATGGCAGCCACATCCGATCCAACCCCCGGCTCGGTGAGCCCGAAGCTGGCAATCTTTTTGCCCTGCGCCTGGGGGATTAAGAAGCGCTGTTTTTGATCCTCGGTGGCCCACTGAAAAAGAGCCAGGCTGTTAAGCCCGACATGCACCGACATGACCACCCGCAGGGAAGTGTCAACCACTTCCAGTTCTTCGCACACCAGCCCGAGAGAAATGTAATCCATGCCCTGCCCGCCATATTTAACCGGCAGACAGATGCCTAAAATACCCAGCTCGCCCATGCGCGGCAGGACGAAATCCGCCATTTGCTGCTGCCGGTCGCATTCCTTGATCACTGGCGCGACCTCTTTTTGCGCGAACTCGCGCACCATCTTTTGCACCATCAGGTGCTCCTGGGATAGAGAAAAGTCAGTCATGCGCCCATTATAGCAAGATAATTGTCCCCCGAGTTATAATTCATATAATTGTAAGAATTCCAACGGAGCGAAGAATGATCATTTTGATGATGTTGTTCTTATTCAGCGGTTTGCTGCTGGCAGCACTTTCCATCCCTATGATCATGGGAAAAATCCCTCCAAACGGACTATATGGTTTCCGGGTTAAGAAAACCATGGACAACCCTGAAATTTGGTACACGGTCAATGCGTATAGCGGAAAATGGCTGCTGGCTGGCAGCCTGGTGCAAGCGCTGGCGGTTTGGGTGGTGATTTTTGGCGCAGTGCTGACCGCATCCATCCGTTATTTAAATTCCATATAAAAAGTTGTAGTTCTAAAAGATCCGGGTAACCTGGAAAGGTCGCCAGGATCTTTTATTTCCAGAATAGCAACGTGACGATCTCGTGCCCTCTCACCGATAGGCTGACGCTTCCATCCTGATCGGGTTTCAACGAAGCTTGTTTATCCCCGGCCAGATTAACCTGCTCCACCTTTTTGAAGAATGTCCATGGCAGCATTGATACCTGGATCGGCTCAGCGGTTAGGTTGTAACCGCGCACCAGCCAACCATTACCTGACTCACTTTGAACGATTGCACTGACCACAAATGCAGCCGGCTCGACCTTCACAAATGACCCGGAAACCGGCAGGGTGCCAGTATGCAAACCCGTGCGAGCAAGACGCAAGGGCGTTTCGAAAGCGTATGCTTGTGTACATGCGTTCTGCCAATCTCCCGGATGCGGAATGATTGAATAGTCGAATGTCCAAACTCCGGGCATCTGCGCACCGGGGGTTTCCAGGAATGGACCGGCATGCCCCTTGCGCGTGGCGAAATCGTCGCGCGACAACCAGCCGACACAGCGCAATAGTGTTACTGCGATCTCGGCGTTCCCGGCAGAATTCTTGAGGACTTCCACCTCAGTCAGGCCGCGGTTGGCAATGGTCAGCCCGGACTTGCCATCAGTGACACTGGTAAAGGCGCGCTGGGGAACTTCAGGCCGGGGCTGCTCCACCCAGGTATCATCGAAGGGGGGAACTCCTATTTTACGATCTACGACTTCGAAATGTCCATCGTGAGAGCCGATATCAGCAGTGAAGGGTGCCGGGAAGTGGACACGCAGGCGGTGGTCGCGGGCGCGGTTATCCACACGGGTGTGTATATCGACCCGAGGAACCCCGTTCGAGAGGGTGACGGTGGTGGTGATGGGAGATGTTACTTTTTCCTTTGAGCGTGACTTGCGATCCGTGGCAAGGGTGAGGGGGGAGACCAGTTCCATTTCGATTTCAAGCGTGTGTTGGACGGATCCACGAGTGATGTTGACTCGTTTCAAACGAGCAGATATTCCCAGGTCTGCTGCGGGGGGGCAGTAGTTATACTCATCGCCGCAATCGCCCCCATCCAGGAAGTGATTGAGCCCACGGTAAGCCAGACTGGTGCGTTTGTCCAGGATGGTGAGAGTACCATCCCTGAGTGCTTCCAATTCAAAGAAGTCATTATCAATCTTAAAAGGCGGTTTGGAATAACGCTTGCGGGTGGCAAGTTTTTGGATGAAAGGCAGACGTGCAAGCGGAAGGAGCAAGGAAGCCATGAATCCGAGCCGGATGGGAGGTTTTGTCTCGGTGGGGAGAGGGCGGATCCAAAAAGTGCGATACCCGTGACCGGGGACATCCTTAATAGTGGTAACCAACTGAGTGGCGGAGGTTGAACGGGCACGCACATGGTAGAGGGTAATGGTCGGGTCCGCGAAGAATCCTTCAATCTGTTTTCGCCCGGAGTTCCAGACAGTCAGATTGGGTTCGCCGCCCTCTGCCATGATGGTTTCGATGAATACCTCTCCGCCCAGGCGGCGGATTTTAATATCCTGGATGGTCATCCCGGCGCCCCGTCCATCGCTGATATTCCCGAAGGCTGTTTGGAAACCGCGGGTATCGACGTCCAGGTTGATGATCTCGTGGCTCCCCAGCCCGCGCTCCTGGTATGGGAGAAGGTTACCGGCTTCGTCCACCAGGTCAAATTCGGTCACGTTGGGAGGAAGTTCCACCGCGGCGCTGACACAATCGGTGCGGGAGAAAGAGGATGGATTGAAAACCACGACTGCGGCCGCCGGTCCTGGATTGGTGGACTGGAATTCCTTATCCGAGGCAATGCAGCCCGCCAGGCTTTCGAGAGCCTGCCTGGTGATCTCCTCGCCAACCTGCTCAACCTGGTCGAAACGGACTTTCATCTCCTGGTGGACCTGGTCAACCGAGCAGCCGCAAATTGAATCGTGAGGATGATTTTCCATCAGCAGGCGCCAGGTCTGGTTTAGAATCCCGGATTTCCGGTGAAGACCTGCAGGATTTTTATCCGCAATCATTTCCTGCCAGGTGGTGAAAGGTTCCGCCCAGTGGGTAAGCAGGTTTTCACAGGCATGGTTGCGCTGCTTGATCCAGATGCGCGTAGAGAGCACCCCCGGCAGAAGAGGCATGCGCTTGCAGGCGCGCAGCTCTCCGACCACTGTTGGGAGTTCAATATTATGTTTCCTTATTGTGGCCGATACAGCCGCAACATATTGCTGCATGGTCGAGTGAATTACATGTGAATCCTTCAGCATTTCATCAGCATAGGCAATTGCTTCGGAGGTGTTTGGGGGCGGCTCCATATGGTCAGTGCCGTACATGACTAGAAAATCCGAGGTTTTAGAAAATGGTGCGAGGGAATTTCCTTTATCGTCGATCATCCTGGTAAATTGATCCAGGTTGTCAGCAGGAAGATCGGCGCCATTCCCATACCCGTCGCGCAGGTAAGCCATCAGTACGCGTGAGCCGTCCGGAGCCTGCCACCAGAATTCCGCCGGTCCATCGTATACACCCCGCCACAGGGAAGCAACCTCGATCCCAAAACCGCGCAGGACCTGGGGGACCTGACCGATGTGACCGAAGGAATCGGGCATATAACCGATCATCATTTTGGGTCCGAATTTACGGGCAGTGCGGTCGCCTTGCTGCAGGTTGCGGATGTGCGCTTCAGGTCCAACCAGGAACATATCCGGCAAAATATGCCAGGGACCGATGATGATCCGTCCATTATGGATGTGCTCGCGCAGGACGTTTTCTTTTTCCGGGCGCATCTGCAGGTAATCGTCCAGCACAATTGTTTGGCCATCGAGCATGAAGTATTTGAACTCCTTGTCATGTTCCAGGAGGTCGAGCATCCCATCCAC
>JADGQC010000012.1 GCA_017882125.1 Anaerolineales bacterium | reverse complement strand
TAAAACAAAAGGTACCCTGTAAGCCAGAGTACCTTTTGTCATCAAAGTGATGATAAGTAACGCTTATTGGACACCTGAGAGTGTTTTATTAATCTTGCTGAATACATTGCCGATGACGGGGCCGAGGATCATTAAAACAGCAATAACGACGACTGCAACCAAAACAAGGATTAAAGCATACTCGACCAAGCCCTGGCCTTTTTCTTTCGGGGCGAATAACATGGGGTTTCATCTCCTTTCCTTTCAGATTTCGCTGAAAGCCATTTCAGCGATACCGGTATTATATATCAACTCAGCACAAGAGGCCAGAAAAAATTAATTACAGATACCTTGCAATTCTTCGAGGTCATCCATGCAGAGGGATGGACAAAGTGACACGGGCGCCCTTGCCGGGCGAGCTGTTTATTTCAAACGTACCACCCAGCATTTCGGTCCGTTCTTTAATTAATTTCAAACCCAGGTTTTCTTCCTTGCCAAGGGCATCCGTGTCAAAGCCTTTGCCATTATCGTTCATGGACAACTTGACGTTTGTGTCGCCCAAATCCAACTGGATTTTAACCAGAGTTGCCTGGTTTTGGTCGACCGCATTACTTAACAATTCCTGCATGGCGCGGAAAACCATCACTTCAACATATGATTCCATGCGGCGTTCGCTGCCAGTGACGGTGACATTCACTTCCACCCCGGCCTGTTCCTTGAACATGTCCGCGTAGCGGGTGAGGGTGGGAGCAAGGCCCAAATCGTCAAGCATCATCGGGCGAAGTTCAAATATAAAATTGCGCACTTTTTGAAAGGTGCTCATCGCGGCGACTTTTAAACTCCCAAGTTCAGCGCGGGCCTGGACAGCATCGATATCAAACAACCTCATGGCGATTTCGGTTTGAAGAATGAAATTGGAAAGCGCCTGGGCTGGACCATCGTGCATCTGGCGTGAGAGACGCTGGCGTTCGGCTTCCTGGACATTAACCAACATTTCAACACTGGATGACGCGCTCCGGTCGCTCTTCCCCGCACTATCCCCGCCAGCGTTGACCGCATTCTTAAGTCGGTCGAGCATACCAACATATCTTTCCAGGTGAGCCTGGTCACCCTGCAATTTTTCCAACTGGCCGCGCATCACGAATAATCGCTGCTGGGTCTCCATGGCGGTATCATACACCGTGCGAACCTCTTCACCAGGGATTTTTCCAATCTGCCCCTGGATCTGCTGCAAATTTGCGGTCACAGTAGCGTTACGCTGGGTAAGTTTCCCCACCTCCACGCGGCTTTGTTCCAGCATCAAGGTGATTTCTTTTAATGCGCGATTGGTGTCATCCATCTCGAATTGGATTAATACTTCAGGATCTTCTACTGTAATTGGAGTTAATTCAGGGACTGTCATAGTTTACTCCTGCGAGACATGATCATTCAACTTTACCCATCCCCGTTTGAGGGCAAAGACAACGGCCTGGGTGCGATCCTCAACACCGAACTTCCGTAAAATCGAAGTAACGTGATTCTTTACAGTCTGGTGGCTGATGCCCAGAGAGGAAGCTATCTCTTTATTACTCATACCTTTTACAACGCACGAAAGGACTTCCGCTTCGCGATCTGATAATGGGTGGAAGGGGCTGCCCGGTTCGCTGTAAGTATGACGGGCGATCTCCATCTCTCCCTCAAGCCAGGTCTCCATCTCTTGTTGGTTATAAACATGGTTCTCAATGACAAATTTCCCGTTGACAACTTCCTTGACGGTTTGGATAAGCCTGACAGGATCGATGTCCTTGGCACAATAAGCTGCGGCACCCGCCCAGGCAGCATGAATGATTTGCTCACGGTCATCATAGGCGGTCAACAGTACAATCCTCGTTGGGAGTTTTTCTTGAACTACCTGATGTGTAATTTGCTGCCCGTTCATATCGGGTAAATTAATATCTACGACTGCAATTTGCGGATGCAGAGAGCGAATCATCGACAAACCTTCTGCACCGTTCTCGGTTTGGCCAACAATTTTAAACTCCGGCTCGAGGGAAAGCGTGTTTACGACCGCCTGCCGGAATAATGGGTGATCTTCGACAACAACGATTGTGATTTCTTCCATCAAATCCATGCCAGGAACAGGATAAATCAAAGTATAGCACAGGTAATTCAAGGCGACAATTTACGAGAAGAGGGGAGCACCAATACGTTCAGTAATGAGCCAAATCTTGGATTTATATATGGATTTACGGACCCGGCCACCGATAAACCGCCAAATTTGTCCCACCTTGAGCCGGAGCAAAGGGAGCCCCGGTTGAAAAAACCGGCTGCAAACCCGAAGTAAGCAGGGGATAAAAATCCGGGAAGGTGACGAGGTAAGTCACACCTTTCGAATCCAAATAATCGGCCAAAGCAGCCTCATTCCGAAGAAATGGAATGACCTCGGGTGAAATCAAGCCAGCCATATCGACCAATTCATGGTCCCCAAAATACCCCAGGGCGCCAATGTCGTGGGTAGCCACCAATGCATCCCCCGGGATGTGAGTCGCCACCCATTTAGCCGTATCGACCATTTCTGATTCAATTAAGCGGACATCCTGTGTATATGATTGCATCCCCAAAAACCAAAAAGCAATACAGATAAATGCAACGGCGCTTCCCCAGGCTACTTTAATTAATCCCCAAACCCGTTTTTTGGAGTTTAGCTTCAAATGAGCCAAATAGAACCCGTACAAACCAATAAAAAAGTAAATGGGCATGACTGGCATAAGGTAGCGTCCATGCTGATACGCTGGTAAACGAAACAGGTATATTCCAATGTAGCCGATTATCCAAAGGACTGCGGCAATAAATCCCCAATTTCTTTTGCGGATTGCCCACCAGGCTGTAATCAAAGCGCCTGGCAATAGGACGATCCCCGGACCGGTAAACAGTTGCAAGGCGCCTTCCCCGATCCGCTGCAAAATCAGGCTTACCTGCCAATTGGAATATTCCGCCTGTTTGGCATAGAAGGTTGTTGGAAAAGCCGTCCCACCCACGACCAAATTAAATACCAGGTATGGAAGAAAGAAAATGGCGAACCCGAAGACTGCCGAAAATAGAGCGCGCAGCCGCGTTTTCCAATCAGGTAAAGAGAATAGAACCATAAAAATAATTGGACCAAGAAATGTAATGCCATCAGGGCGCACCCAGACACTCAGCCCCGCCAAGGAACCCAAAATCAACCAGTGGGAAGTTTTTTTGATCAGGAACATCAACAGGATAAACGCGATCAATGCGTGCATGATTGTTTCCATACCAGATGCAGATGCCCAGACCAAATGCCATTCGAATGCAACCAACAAGCCCACCCAGGGGATGACACCACGATATTCCGTGACCAGGGTGCGCATACTTGCTTCGGCATAGGATGCCAGAGAAAATAGCAATAACCCGCCCAGGAAAAAAGTCCAAATAAAAGGGGAAAGATGAAGCAAAAAACCAATAGACAAAAGTGCAGACCAAAGGGGGGCGGTAGATCCACCCGAGGGCTGTCCCGGGATAAACGACCATTCCCCGCGCAAGGCAAGGTTGCGCGCGAAGGTCTGATGGATCCATGAATCGTCCAAGGGGAAACCGATGCGGTAAGAGATCGCGCTAAATGCCAACCAAGCGGAGATACTTACCAAAGTTGCCAGAGCAAGGATAAGCCAGGTGCGCCTATCCATCAGTTTTTTATCGAGCAGGGTTGACATGGAAGATAATGGTTTCATCCAGCATTCCCAGGTATTCCAAAGGGGGATATTGGTCAGGGTGGACGTATAAATTTGCCAGGTCGCCTCCGGCACCTTTTCGTTCCAAGATTACATAACCAACATTGTATTTTCGTGCTGTGTCAATAAGAGTTTGGACGTCGCCAAAAGGAACAACGACAGCCTCCCTCCCGGTCATTATAAAATATGCAGGCGGGTTGCGTGTCATGACGATCTCTGCTGAGGCAGCGCCATGGTTCACTAGAAATTTATCCACATTTTGGTAAAGGTATTCACCTTCATTCCAACCTGTATCGATGACCCGGATCTTGACCAGCATTGCGCTAAATATAATTACGACAACTGCAAGAGAAACCTGGAAAATGGCGGCTGTTCGCGGCTGCGGGTATTTATTTTTCGATAAGCGGACCACGAGGATTTCCAAACCCAGCGGGGCGAGGGCGAACCACAACGGCTGGAAAACCGTTCCGGCATGAAAAAAACCGCCTTTTACACTCGCAAAGGGGAAAAGGAGGCTTTCGGTGAAAAGCAAGAGGACCCATCCCAACACAGCCACCTGAACGCGAATCATATGCCGGTAATGGTATATCGCAATGACCACCAAAGGAAACAAAAATATCAACCCCTGCGCAAAAAAGGCCGTACTCATGTTTTGCAGGAGTGCTTCCCCACGCACCTTAAATATCCCCTGCCAGCCTTGTGCCAGCCAGGACTGAAAGGTATAAATTTCAGGGGTAAAGGAATACAACTGGTTGTAATTCGTCATCCAAAGAGTGTATCCGCTCCCTGGTGGGAGCATTGTGCCAAATACCGTAAGGCTGCGGAGTATCCATGCGCCCATCACCAACAAGTATCCCGCCAAACTCAATAATCCACAACCAAGGGAAAGGAGGATACGATTTCGAATCGGATCGGAAGAGGACTGGCGATAGGTGATGACCGTAACGACGAGAAGCGTCAATGGAAGCCAAAGCAACCCGTCACCACGGGCCAAATTCAACACCCCAGCCAGAAAACCCAACAGCGCTGCTTTGGGCAGAGACAAATGGTCGAGAATGAGGAAATAAAATGCACCAACAAGCAGGTAGAGACTGTAATTATCCGTAGTGGCAATGAACGACAAATAATAACCGGAGAATATCGCCAGAATCCCGGATAACAAAGCCAACGAACGGCGCCTGGAAATACGAAATGCAAGCGACATGGTAACCAGAGGTGCAAGGGCAGCCATCAAGACAAAACCAATGCGGGCTGAAATAAAATTGATCGTCCCGGTGAGAAGCATGCCTGCAGTTGCAACCAATGAGGCCATTGGGTACCAATATGCATTTGCTGGGTGCGGCAGACCCTGTGGATGGTCGAGGTAATTCCAGATAAATGGTTCCTGGAAACCATGCCCTGACGCCAACTGGGTACCATCCGCATAGTAATAAGCCGCGTCCATATAACCAGGCACGTGCTGAAGGGCTGCAACCGTCAGCGGGACGATCAATGCCAGGATCAATAGAAACAAATAATCCCGCCGTGTAATACCTTTGTCATGGTTGGACGAGGAAAACACGTGCAGCCTCCTCATCGCCGAGATATTTCAAACCCACCCATCCGTGCGGATTCTCATAGACAGGGATCAATCCGACCGGGAGGCTGCCCGATTCCAGAACCACGTAGTTTGCTCCATACCGGCTTGCGACTTCCAACAATGTGTGTACATCTCCATCGGGGACCGCAATCGCCGGACTGCCAGAAGCGAGGTAAAACCCCGGAGGATTTGCAATCATGACGATCGACTGGTCTGTCATCCCTTCTGAGACTAACATCGAAGATATATGGTTATACGCAATATTTTCCTGACCCCACACAAGACCACCCTCCACCCCCACGACGCGAACCAGGAATATTACCCCAGTGATAATAGCCGTGGCTGTCACCAAACCAGCGCGGAAAACCTTTCCCGACCGGACCGGGTCCCAGGTGCGTACCCGGCTGCCCCAAGCAATGATCTGATCGAGGCCGATGGGTGCAAGCGCCCACCAAACTACCTGGACTGACGCACCTGAATGAAAGAAGCCCCCGCGTGCCCCGGCAAATGGAAAGCCGAAAGTCATGGCAGCGAAGATACACACCCAGGCAACAACCACCAATTGCACGCGCCGGTCCCGCCGCATATGCCAAAGACCAAGCCCAGCCAATGGAAGCAGAATTACTTCGCCTTGCACAGAAAGCATCGTGGAAAGATTGAGTCCCAGCGCCCAAAGGCGGGCCCGCGAAATTGCCAGGAAGCCAGAATTAAGCCATGCTGAAAAGGTAATTTGACCAGCCGGGTAACCAAATAATTGATCATATGAAGTGAGCCAAAGTGTTTTGGAACTACCGGGAGCCAAAGGCGTGCCAAATGCATGATAATTCCGAATAAACCAGGGAGTCATTACCAAAAGGTAGCCAGCCAGGGTTAGAAGCAGGAACGAGAAAAGATAGGAGAAGCGTCGGAGAGGGGGTTTGGGTAAGACTAAAAAAACAGCGAGAAAGGCGACCAGCAGCCAAAGCAAGCCATCGGCACGGGCCAGGTGCATCAGCCCGGCAATCAAACCAAGAAGCAAGGGGTTTAATGCGGATGATTTTCGAGTGAGGACAAGAAAGAAGAGTCCCCCCAGAAGTATATACACACCAAATGTGTCAGTCACTGGTAGAAAAGGCAGATAAAAGGCAGGGAAGACCGCCAACAGTCCGGAAGTGAGAGCCAGGTCACGGCGGGAGGAATATGACCAGGCCAACGCGGCGGTTACTGGTGGAATCATGGCTGCAACCAGGAGAAAACCAGCCCTGGCGGCGAACCAGGACGCAGGTCCGAGGAGGGCAGCACCTGCGGCGGCAAGAAGAGATGCCAAAGGCATCCAATAAGCATTGGAGGGATGCGGCAATCCAACCGGATTGTCCAAATAATTCCAAAGATATGGTTCTGTAAAGCCATGACCGGCAGCCAATTGCAGTCCCCCGCTAAAATAATAATCTGCATCCATATAGCCGGGCGAAGGTTGAAAAGCAGCGACCAAGGTCGCAACAAGCAGACCAAGCAACGCCAAAAGAAGATAGTTTCGCCAGGTCATGGAAGGCTATCGCTCCATGTGCGCGGGGGACGAACTGCCCACCAGCGCATCCAATACAGCCCGACCACAAGCAGGAAGGGAAACAGCAGCGCCAATACCTGAGAAAGAGCCGCGTAGGACCCAACCAGGAATAGACCGGCCGTAATTCCCCAGAAACCAAAAAGGATGGCGATCAGGACAAAAGCAGCAACGCCCCAGCGACCGGGACGCGACCAGCGTTCCGCCAAAATGGATAGGAATAAAATCAGTGGGAAGAAAAGCAACGTGTAGGACTGCGGGATGACCGGGAAGCCGATGAGGGGCGTGATCGCCAGTGTGATACTGGAGGTCCAGAGAAAATGGCGAAAATCCTTATGACGGACATTCCGCGACTCGATGAAAAGGATGACGAGAAGGACACCGGTCAGCAACCAGCCAAAGCGCGGACCCACCACCGGCCACCAGGAGGCAAAGATTCTCAATGGTGACAGGGATGGCAGGAAATGAAAATGGGATAAAACTCCTGCGACGTATGGAAAAAACCAGTTGGGGAGAACGAAAAAAGAGACTGCCAGGAGAATTGTGAGGGCCATCAGAAATCCCGCAACCAGACGACCACGATGGTGATAGACAGCCCACCACAGGATAAATATTACTAGAAATATTGATATATCCATTTGCAGGAATGGGACAACCAGCAATGCGCCGGCCATCTCGTCGCGCCCGTCACGGATTGCCGTCAGAAGAGCCACAATTGCCAGTGAGGAAAATATGACTGCACTCCCTCCGGACAAAGGGAGCAACGCGTAAATCCAAACAATAGAAAAGACCAGAAAGACCGGCATGAGTGTGCGAGAAGGTTTCCAACCGGTTAACTTTAGAGAGAAATATGCCAGGGCCACCAACGCAATTTCCAGGCAGGTCATCCATAGACCCCTGGCGAGAGCGTAGTTTGAGATGAGGGCAAAAGGAAAATAAAAAAGTTCGAGCGGGAAGGGGACGCTTAACCGGAGAGGATCCTCTTCGGGGGTGGCAAGACGACCGTAATAAATTACCTGGGCGCGCTGTGCTGCGGGTGCGCTGTAAGGACTATTGCCGAATTGAAGAAGAGTGCCCGCAGCCAACCAAGGAACGAAAAAATCCTTTTCCCCTGGTTGTTGGGATGCGTAATGAGTATTGGCCCAAGTCAATCCAGTAACGATGGCGAGGGCAAGGATAACCAGGGTAATCGTTGAAATGATATTTAGAGTGCGGGACATTCAAAGAGAATTCTACCTTACATTCACAAATCGGGGACAAAAATTGAGCTCGCATTCGGTGATAAACTATGATTATTGGTCCCGAATTTCACCTCATTGGGGTGGAAACGAATAGTAACCTCAGAGCAACTTCAATGCGATCCGGCAGTCTGACCATTCCAGTCATTTGGATCAAACGGATCAGTAACATTTACCTGCTGATCCCATTTATTATTTATTGCATGGGGTTTTAAAAAACCTATGTATCTGTAATTATCTTCGTCTTATTTATAGGATTGATCTTCATAAATTGGAGAGCCGCCACCCGAGAGGATCAACCCAGTCAAATATCACGACGAAATCTTATTTTTACCATCGTTGGCATACTCCTTTGGGTTGCCCTTTTCGGGATCGGGGGGTTTGCCTTCCAAAATACTGATTTCCATATTCGAAATGCAATTTTTAGAGATTTAATTACATACGACTGGCCGGTTAAATATTTTACCAACCCAGTAAACCCATCCATTCCCTATTCGCTGGTCTATTACACTGGATTTTGGCTGCCTGCCGCCATGGTAGGGAAACTTACCGGCTGGGTAGGTGCCAACCTTGCCTTGTATATTTGGACAGCCCTGGGAATCATCCTGACCGTCCTCCTGCTGGCAACAAAGATCAAGCTGACGCCCTTGCATCTATTGTTGATCTTCATCCTGTTCAGCGGAATGGATTGGCTGGGATCGCTGCTCAGGTTTATCATTATTCCAAATACTCCCAATACCCTTTGGCCGCCCATATTCCATCTCGAATGGTGGGTGCCGGGTTTCCAGTATTCATCATTTACCACCCAACTTTTCTGAGTTTTCAACCAGGCCATCCCTGCATGGGTATGCATGGCGCTTTTATTCGTTTCTGCTGACCGTAAGATGACCCTGCTGATCTGGAGTTTTTGCTGCTTTTATGCCCCCTTGCCTGCCCTGGGAATGTTCCCTTACGTGGTCCTAAAAATCCCAAAAGAGCTGGATGTAAAAGGAACAATTCCCGGGCAACAAGTTATGCTATAATACCGAAATTCTGAGGCAAGAATGACCATTATCCACATCGCCAATAACAATAATAACAATAACAATAACCGGCTTAATGCCGTTGGGCGAAGCTTACCTGGATAAGGAATTCTAAAACCTTAAACATCGCCCAACGCAAATGCGGAGGGCGATTTTTATTATCCAATTTCAAGCAAAGGAGACCACCATGAAAAACCTGCTCATCCCCCCCCAATACACTCCAAGCCTGGATGTGAAACAAACCGAGCAAGCCATCAAGCTGATCAAGGATTTCTTCGAAACCAGCCTGGCTGCTGAACTCCGACTGAGCCGCGTGACCGCACCTTTATTCGTCCTGAAAGGGACCGGAATCAATGACGACCTGAACGGTGTCGAAAAACCGGTCGCGTTCCCAATCCTCGATATGAACGGGCAGACAGCCGAGATCGTGCAATCCCTCGCAAAATGGAAACGGATGATGCTGGCAGATTATGGCATGCCACACGGTTACGGCCTATATACAGACATGAACGCCATTCGCCCGAGCGAAAATTTAGATAACCTGCATTCGCTTTACGTGGATCAATGGGACTGGGAAAGAGTGATCAGCCCCGCAGAAAGGACGATCTCTTTTCTACAAGAGATCGTTCGCAAGATCTATAGCGTGATCACGCGCACCGAATTCCACCTATCAGACCGGTATCCATTCATCAAACCTGAATTGCCGGATGAGATCACCTTCATCCACTCGGAAGATCTACAGCGCGAGTATCCCGATCTAAACCCGAGGCAGCGCGAGGAGAAAGTGGTACGCAAATATCGAGCCGTTTTCATCATCGGGATCGGGGCTCCCCTGGCTGATGGTATCGCTCATGACGGCAGGGCACCAGATTATGATGATTGGACCACCGAAACCAAACCCGGGTTCAAGGGACTGAACGGAGATATTATCCTCTGGAACAACGTCCTGAATTGCGCTTTTGAAGTCTCATCCATGGGAATCCGAGTCGATCCTGGAGCACTCTTAAAACAATTGGAAGCTACAAGCACCATGGAAAGAAAGGATCTGCTTTTTCACCGCCGCCTGCTGAACGGCGAGCTGCCGCTCTCGATCGGCGGCGGGATCGGGCAATCAAGGCTGTGCATGTATTTCCTTAGGAAGGCACACATCGGCGAAGTCCAGGTGGGTATCTGGCCTAAAGAGATGGTCGAGGAATGCAGGTCCAACAACATTTTCCTCTTGTGACCATGTAGATAATATGTGCTATAATACCGCCAATCTGAGGCAAGAATGACAGCAATCCGCTTCGCCAATATTAATGACGATCATGATAACCGGCCTCACGTCGTTGGGCGAAGACTGCAAGGATAAGTTTTACTCGAAATAAACTCATCGCCCAACGCCATAGCGGAGGGCGATTTGTTTTGTAAAGGTATAAATAAAAAACATTGGAAACAAAATCCCACGAGCTTATCCACTGGAGCTCGTGACCGGTTCCTGGTTTTTTCTTCACTGCCAGTAATTTTTATCTCACTTTTGGAGGCCTGGATGTATAAAACTCATACCTGCGGGGAACTGCGCGCCAGCCATGCCGGGCAGACTGTCACATTGGCTGGATGGGTGCACAATTTCCGCACCTTCGGCGGGGTAGTCTTTTTGGTTCTGCGCGACCGGTTTGGAATTTCCCAGATCGTGACCAACCCGGATAAATACCCCGAGGCAGCAAAAGCCATCGAGGGGCTAAAAAACGAATGGGTCGTTCAGGTGACCGGGAGCGTACGGATGCGCCCAACGGACCAATTCAACCCAAAGATGCCTACCGGTCAGATCGAGTTGGTGGCACAGGAAGTAACCGTGTTGAACGAAGCCAAGGCCATGCCATTCGTGGTAAGCCGGGATGATGAAGAAATCGACGAAAATTTAAGGCTTAAATACCGCTACCTGGATTTGAGGCGTGAACGGATGAAACGCAACCTGATTCTCCGGCATAATGTGGTCTTATTTATGCGCGAGTTTTTATCAGAACGCGGTTTCATCGAAGTCGAAACACCGATGATGTTCAAAACCACTCCGGAAGGAGCACGCGATTATCTCGTTCCTTCCCGATTGTATCCCGGACAATTCTATGCCTTGCCGCAAAGCCCGCAGCAACTTAAACAACTGTTGATGGTGGCCGGGGTGGAGCGCTATTTCCAAATCGCACGCTGCTTCCGGGATGAAGACAGCCGGGGTGACCGCCAACCTGAGTTCACGCAACTCGACCTAGAAATGTCCTTTGTCCACCGGGATGACGTTCTCGACCTGGTCGAAAGCCTGATCACGACCATGCTCCCGGAAGTGGCTCCACAAAAAAAATTATTGAGGTCACCCTGGCCGCGCCTGACCTATACTGAGTCGATGGAACGATTCGGTACAGACAAGCCCGACCTGCGCTTTGGGATGGAATTATATAATGTTGGAGAAATTTTCAATGAGAGCGAATTCGTCGTATTCAAATCCGCATTGGAAAGCGGAGGCGTCATTAAATGCATTGTGGCGCCAGGGTGTGCCGGCTACTCACGCAAACAACTTGACGCGTTGACGACGACCGCCAAAGAATTAGGGGCGAAGGGGTTGGTAACATTGGCGTTGACATCAGAGGGCCCGAAAGGTTCCGGTGCCAAGTTCATCAACGATAAGGAATTAAGGGCGTTAACCCAATTATTGAAGGCAGCCAATGGCGACCTGATCCTTTTCGTGGCAGATAACGCCAAGACTGTCCATAAAGTTTTGGGGGTATTGCGCAACTGGTTCCGCGACGACCTTAATTTGGTCGATCCCGATACGATGGCATTTGCTTTCGTCCTCGATTTCCCGATGTTCGAGTGGAATGAAGAATTCAAGAAATGGGACGCAGCCCACCACCCATTTACCATGCCGCGCCTGGAGCACCTCGACCGGTTCGAAACCGACCCGTCCACAATTCTATCGGAGGCATACGACATGGTGTGCAACGGGTACGAAATGGCATCCGGATCGATCCGTATCCACCGGCGTGACATTCAATCGAAAGTTTTCCACCTGCTCGGAATTGAGGCAGAAGAAGCCCAGGTCAAGTTCGGGCATATGCTGGAGGCATTCGAGTATGGAGCCCCTCCACATGGGGGAATCGCTCCCGGAATAGACCGGCTGGTAATGCTCCTGGCGGATGAACCCAACATCCGGGAAGTAATTGCATTCCCCAAAAACCAGGCTGCACGGGATGTAATGGCAGATGCGCCTTCATTCCCGGACGAAAGGCAGTTGAAGGAATTGCATATTAAAATAACCGAGTAGGGGAAAGGCAAATCCCCGCAGCCGAACATGGAGAGAGAGATGAAGCTTATTCGCGTGGAAGATATCGCAAAATATACAGGTCAACAAGTCACCGCACAGGGCTGGGTTTACAGCCGCACTGACAAGGGAAAATTGGTTTTCCTGCTCCTGCGGGATGGCTCCGGTTTTGTGCAATGTGTCGCCTTCAAGGATGACCTGCCCGCGGCGATCTTTGACCAGCTGACCCGCCTGCCACAGGAATCCTCGGTTATTGTTAGCGGAGAAGTACGCGAGGACAAGCGCGCCCCGGGAATCCCCGGAGGGTACGAGATCGGCATCAAGGAAATAAAGATCATCCAAGCAGCCGCGGAGGACTACCCGATGGCGCTCAAAGAGCATGGGGTGGACTTTTCACTCGACAACCGCCATTTGTGGATCCGTATGCCCAGTCAATGGGCGATCCTGCGCATTCGAGGGACAGTCGTATCTGCCATCCGTGAGTGGTTCGAAATCAATGGCTTTATAAACATGGATACCCCCATCCTGACCCCGGCGGCAGTAGAAGGGACCACCACATTGTTTGAAACCGAGTATTTCGACGAAGGCAAGGCTTACCTGAGCCAGTCGGGTCAGCTTTACAACGAAGCCAACATCATGGCCTTTGGCAAGGTTTACTGCTTCGGCCCTACTTTTCGTGCAGAAAAATCCAAGACCAGGCGCCACCTGACTGAGTTTTGGATGGTTGAGCCGGAAATTGCCTTTTGCGACCTGGACGGCTTAATGGAGGTGGAGGAGCAGTTCGTCACGCACATCGTCAAACGGGTCATGCGGGAGCGGGGACCTGAACTGAAATCCCTGGGACGCGAACTGGCGAAATTGGAAAATATTGAGGCGCCTTTCCCGCGCATCTCTTATGACGAAGCTGCCAAAATCATCCAGGAAAGCTATGAGAAG
This sequence comes from Anaerolineales bacterium, assembly GCA_017882125.1. GTDB lineage: Bacteria > Chloroflexota > Anaerolineae > Anaerolineales > Villigracilaceae > UBA877. The sequence goes on along the minus strand of JADGQC010000012.1, from coordinate 14,994 downwards.
GAAACAGATCCGGAGAAAAAGGAATTGATCAAATTCGAGTGGGGCATGGATTTTGGAGCGCCCCACGAAGCACTGCTTACGAGCCACTACGATAAACCCCTGTTTGTTTTCGGGTACCCCACGCAGGTAAAAGCTTTCTACATGGAGCCCTGGCCGGGACGTCCCGAGGTGTGCAAATCAGTGGACCTGCTGGCACCGGAAGGGTACGGAGAAATCATCGGCGGCTCGGAGCGTATGTCGAGCCCCGACCTGCTGCTCCAACGGATCCACGAGCATGGACTGCCGGAGGCTGCCTACAAGTGGTACATGGACCTGCGCAGGTATGGCTCGGTACCTCATTCCGGTTTTGGGATGGGGGTGGAAAGAACCGTAGCCTGGATCTGTGGAATCGAGCATATCCGCGAGACCATTGCCTTCCCACGCATGATCAAGAGAATGTATCCATAAAACCATCCAACCGGAGAACTGAACCATTTATTAGCAGCGCCTGGATTGCTTTTTTCCACGCCCAAGGGTGCTTCGCAGGCTCCGTTAAGCTTTCCCTACCCACCCCTCTTACTTTATGGTATAAAACATTCACCCTGCTGTGCTCGCGATGCTGCACCTCCGTTCTGAGCCAACACCCACAAAAAGGGGTCCGATCTCGCGACAAAGATGCGATAGGCTTCGGCCAAGGCTGATTTGCCGGGTAGAGCCCCGACCTGCGAAAGCAGGTTCAGAACCTTGCAGCACACGGCATAAGCGGGGTTATCTTAAACAACTGAATATGGAGAACCAGCGGCTGGCTCCCGAAATTATCGGGAGTACGAGGTGGAGGTTCCTCTGCGCGAGTAGAGGTTAAGATCCTTACTCCGTTCCTTTTTCACGGTAATAGAACAGGAATGCGGATAAAGATCGAAAATCGGATAGATCAGCGGATGCCTCCGGAGCCTGATCACAGGTTCCTTTCTCCCTTCCAGGAAAAGCGCCCGGCAACAAACCGGTTTAAAAAAACTGTGTTTGTCGCCCAAACCTAAAACTATCCGGCAACGGACAGGACAAAGGTTGGCGCAGTGACCAGGCTGAAGATCGCCTATAAAACCATGGAAGGGCAACCATCTTGAAGTTAGCACTAAAGACATGCCCCCCCCAGGCATGTCTTTTAATGTATGGAGAACCCGATGAGACATTTATATAAAAGGAAACCGCTTCGATTTAGAAAAACAGGTTCTATTTACAAAAAGGACACCCAGCCCCGGCCGGCGCACCAGGCCTGAGAGAGGCATAGACCTGCCTTACACCGAAAGGCCCAGTGCAGTCCGGCATCCGTCATTCTCCACTCATGAGGAATCGATTCTCCTGATCATATTCGTTCAAGCCTAAAGAATTCATAAGAGGAAATATGGAACCCAAAGAATTAATTGCCCGAGTTAAATCAGACCAAGTAAAATTTATTTCATACCAATTCACCGATGTCACCGGCGCGGTTAAAAGCGTGGATGCCCCGGTAAAGCAACTGGAGTCAACCCTGGAGGATGGGGTATGGTTCGATGGGTCATCTGTGGAAGGATTCGCCCGCATCCAGGAAAGCGATATGCGCCTGGTGATCGACCCGGATACCTATGCGGTGCTCCCTTGGAGTCCCCCCGAAGCACGCCGGGCGCGCGTCTTTTGCGATATTTTTACCCCCGATGGGCAGCCGTTCGAGGGCGACCCTCGCGGTGCCCTGAAACGGATCCTTGCCAAGGTGACGGAAAGAGGCTGGACCTATAATGTAGGTCCCGAACCCGAATTTTTCCTTTTCCGTCGCAATGGAGGGGAGGGAATCCACCCGGTACCACATGACGTGGGTAGTTACTTCGATTTTTCAGCCGATGATGAAGCCGTGCGCGTCCGCACCGAATTGATGGATGCGCTTAACAGCATGGGATTGGATGTGGAAGTGGGACACCATGAAGTAGCCATTGGCCAGCATGAAATCGATTTCCGCTTTGCGGATGCTTTGAGGACCGCCGACAATGTGCTGACCCTAAAATATACTGTCAAGGCCATCGCAGCCAAACATGACTTGATCGCGTCGTTCATGCCCAAACCTGTATTTGGGATCAATGGATCCGGGATGCACTGCCACCAATCCATTTTCGACAGCAAGGGAAACAACCTGTTCTATGATGCGAAAGATGAATATCATCTTTCGCCGCTCGCGTATGGGTTCATTGCCGGACAACTAGCTCATGCTCGTGCCCTGGCTGCAGTCGTGGCTCCAACCGTCAATTCATATAAACGGCTCGTTCCCGGGTATGAAGCACCGGTATACATCGGGTGGGCGCAGATAAACCGCTCCGCGCTGATTCGCATCCCGCGCTTCACAGACGGCAGGATCAAGGCAATGCGTGCCGAACTGCGCTTCCCGGACCCTTCAGCAAATCCATACCTGGCGTTCGCCGCCATCCTGGCTGCAGCCATGGATGGGATCGACAATAAACTGACTCCGCCCACCCCTCTAAACAACATCAACGTTTACCACCTGGACGAGACCGAGCGCGCGAAACTGGGGATCGAATCCCTGCCTGGTTCCCTAGCAGAGGCTCTGGGCGAACTTGAAAAAGACATGGTGATACGTTCGGCGTTGGGTGAAAACCTTTACGAGGCATTCTCACGCGCCAAGTGGGATGAATGGGACGCATTCCGGATTAATGTGACCGACTGGGAAGTGAAGCATTACCTCGAGACGGCATAAGCACATTCACCGATTTATCATGAATGCACCATCCTACTTTAAACGGTTGTGCCTGTAACCCGAATGAATACGTAAGACCAGCGACCGTAATCTCCCATGGTCGCTGGTCTTTTTTTGGCTTATATTTATGTTGCCCGTGAGAGGAGCAAATCAATCGCTTAATATGATTCCAAATTACCAGCCCCGCAAAATTCCTTACCCTTACATGTGGAAAGGGTTAAAGTTTGTGTCACGATCATAATAATCTTCATTTTCCGTTTTCTTCAACCTGCTGACAGCTGCGTAGGTCACCGGGGTCATCAATGCTTCAACCCCCACTTTAAACAGATAATTGGTTAATACCAAAGTTAAAAACAAAGTCCAGGGGAAAACATGGAACAGGGACGCGATACCAATAAAAACAACCGTGTCCACCATTTCGCCAACGATCGTGCTCCCAATGGTACGGGTCCAAAGCCAACGACCGCGGGTCATGATCTTCATTTTTGCCAGCACAAACGAGTTGGTAAACTCCCCCGACCAATATCCCGCCAGGCTGGCGAGGACGATCCCGCCGCTGGACATACCGCCCAAAATTGCCAGGTAGGCAGCATTTCCGGCATATTGCTGCCACTGGGATTCGCCCGGCAGAATACTGACGATCCAGAATATCAACGCGCTTAGCGCCAGGCAGGCAAATCCCGCCCATATCACCCGGCGGGAGTTTTTATAACCGTACACTTCGGTGAGGATATCGCCAAAAATATAACTGACCGGAAAGAGAAGGGTGCCCGCATCAAATGCCATGCGGACGCCGAATAGGCTAAACCCCCAGTCTACAATTTTAGCAGACGAAGCGATATTGCTGACCACCAAGACCGTCACGAAGATCGCCATGATCAGGTCAAGATATCGATAACGTCTTTCCATGCCCATCTGCCTCATGTAGCCACCATCCTGCAAAACGAACAAAGCCCCTGCGCGGAAGTCGGCTGTCCGCAACTGGTACAAGAGTGTAGTTCGGCCTGGATTAATTCGCGTTCAGCAAACAACCCGGATTTTCGAGCCTCCAGGAAGGATAAATAAAAAGACTGTTTTGCTCCAGGGCGGTCATTTTCCAACCTGTTGAGCAACTGCTTGTAATAGATGGATGTAGAACCAACTGAATACGGGCATTCGTCATAAATATATTCAATACCACTCAGGAGGGCGTAAGCAAGCATCTCGCGCTCATAAATGCGGAAGAGCGGTTTGGCTTTGCGTGCCAGTCCCGGGACTCCAGGAAGCACCGGTCCCTGCCGAAGAAGGTACTCGCCCGCCCAAGAAAGGGTGTTCCCGAATAGGACGGCAACCTCGTCATCCAGGTTATGGCCGGTTAGTATGACATCATAACCAAGATCACGTGTGACTCGATTCATAACGTGACGTTTAACCAATCCACACACCGAACAGGACTTGAGGCGGCCTCGATGGGATTTTGAAGAAAACTCCGGAACGGTTGAGCCATATTCCTTCTGAATATCAACAACATGCAGTTTTAAGTTTCGTTCTACGGCAAACTTCTCCGCCAACCGCTGCGACTCAGACGAATATCCAATGCCTTCATCAATTCCGAGGCAAATATATAAACCATCGGCCATGTACCCCAAGCGATGAAGGATATCCCATAGGGATAGAGAGTCTTTACCGCCGGAAACGCCCACCAGAATTTTATCTGAGCGAGTAAACATTTCGTACTTTTCGATGAAACGCTCAGTCTGTTCAGGAATCCATTCCAGGAAATGGTCCTTGCACAACGCCAATTTATGCTGGCGCATATTGACCACGGCTTTTTGTCCGCAAGCCCGGCATTTCATTTATCCACCTGAAATCACAGCGATTAGTTTTATGACATCCCCATCTTTTACTATCTCATCTTCGGCAATCAATTCACCAGCGCGGGTGCATAATACTTCTTCCGGGAGGATGTTGTTCTTCTTAAGAGCATCCATCAAAGTCATACCAGGACGGACTTCATACTCTTTGTCTCTTAAAATTAATTTCACCATAATGCTCCAATGACGGTCCCACAAGGTGGCAGCCCGGATTATACACTCCCAGGATAAATAAATCGCGGGCGTTGTCAGCAACCCGCGATAATTTCAGATGAATCGAAGGTACGTTTGCGGTGGCGGATCACAGTTCTCATATTGGCCCCGGTATTCAGCGGGCATTAATAACGCAATTTGAGTCATGATCTCATCAACCATCGCCTGGCGAATTTTTCCATTCACTTTTTCGCCGTGGGCATCCAGGTAAAAAGGCTTGCCTACCCGAAAATGAAAATCGGTGCGATTGAGTTTCTTCAGATTGGAACTGAACGCCTCTCCTCCCCAATGGGCCACAGGCAGGATGGGGACAGCAGCATGCAAAGCTATCAATGCAGTACCTGATTGTGCGGATTGCAGCCGTCCATCATATGAACGCGTCCCTTCGGGTGCAATGGCAAGGATATTCCCTTTCTTGAGCACATCCAAACACGCTCGAAAGGCTTCCAGGTCCAGTGTGCCGCGGTGGACCGGGATGGCATCCCACAGATCAAAAAGCCAGCCCATGAATTTGCTGTCCCATGTTTCGATTTTTGCCAGCCCAAAAATTTTTCGAGGCTGAAGGTGGACAAATAATAGAGGGACTTCGAGGGAATTGATATGGTTGGTAACCAGAATCAACGGACCTTTTGGGGGAACCCTGGGAATGTCAAATTTCTCGATCCGGCACAGGACATCCGTCCCAAGCCAGATGATATTACGCATAAACCAGCGATAGATGGATTTCATGCAGGTTTTTTGGTAATAAACTCGATCTGCCCCGGAAGAAGCTCTATGGTCAGTTCTTTGCCCTCGAAGCAAACAGTCTCACCGTCGCAATGAACAGGCAGGGTACCCTGGACGGCGGTTACGTGAACCTTGCGGGCCTGAGTCATGGTCACTTCCTTTTGGGTGCCCTGTGTGCCCTTCATGAAATAAGGAATTAGACCGAAAATTCGCAGCTGGCTGGCAGACCGGGCGATGCACAGGTCGAAACTGCCGTCAGCGGGATCGCCTTTGGGGGCAAAGAAAAAACCACCTCCCATCCGCCGGCCGTTCATGATCGACAGCATCAAGGGAGAAACAGTCATTGTCTTATCATCATAATCCATGGTAACCGTGGGCGCTTTGTAATATACAAAGATCGTTTCAATTGCTGCAATAAGGTAAAGGAGCATTCCGCGTATCCAACGGATCCTGGCAGCCACAAACCCGGTGGCTGCATCGAAACCAATACCCACCCCATTCCCAAAATAGCGACCATCCGGATAATCGCCCCCCTTGACGATCCCCACGTCCATTCGGCGCCGATAATTCTCTGCAAGGATTTTGCAACCAGGTTCCACCCCTCCGGGGATCCCCATCCCAAAGGCAAAATCATTCCCGGTACCCACCGCAATTTGTCCCATGGCGGTTTTATCAAAACCAGCAACCCTGGCTCGCATCAATCCATTCAGGGCTTCATTGGCGGTACCATCCCCGCTGGCAATGATGACTGTTTCATATCCATCACGGGCAGCCTGCTCGGTCAACTCGGCAGCATGCCAGGGACGTTCAGTCAGCACCAATTTGTAATCAAGGTTGTATTTTTTTAATTCCTGTTCCATCAGGGGGATGGAACGTCCAGCAAAGCCACGACCAGAGGTTGGATTTACAATGAGCAGGAAACGGGGCATGAATCACTCTCCTAGAGTTGGGTATGCTGTATTTTACATGTAACCCCGGGAAAGAGGCAACGTTTCTGATACAATACCCCCGAATTATGGTAATTCTTTTGCCGATTATTGTAATGCTTTTGACCGCAGTGACGCTTTTTGTGATGCGTTTCGTGCGGCCTAACTTTAAATATCCCTGGATGCTTGCGATCGGTGGGGCTACCCTGGCGCTCATTGCGGTTTTCTTTTGGCATCTTCACATGCCTCAAAGCATTTCACTGGCGCCTTGGCAACCTGCAACGTTGTTTTCATTTTCCCCCACCTGGCTGGCTGACGGTACATCCTGGCCATATGCGTTATCCCTGGCCGCGTTGGCTGCCGCGGTCATCTGGACCTCCATTGTGAGGGAAGAAAACGACCCGGCGGCCTGGGCCGGGGTGCTCCTCCTGACCGCGCTGGGTATCCTGGCGGTAGCCGCTGAAAACCCTCTGACGCTTATCCTGGCGTGGTCTGCCATCGATCTTGCCGAGTTGTTAGCAATGCTCCGATCAACAGAGGGAGAGGAACGCAGCCGCGGCGTGGTGATTGCATTCGCGGCAAGAGTCACCGGGACTCTGCTCGTGATTTGGGTCAATCTCATCAGCATAGGGCATGGTAACCCAATCGACTTCACCGCCATCCCCGCGAGCGCTGGAATCTACCTTTTGATCGCTGCCGGCCTCAGACTGGGTATTTTCCCCCTCCATTTACCTTACCGGAAGGAAAATGTTCTGAGGCGCGGATTCGGTACTTCACTGCGGTTGATCTCCGCAGCAGCCAGCCTGTCCTTGTTGGCTCGGATTCCAGCCAGTGCTCTCCAATCTTCCCTTCTCCCGGTCTTACTTATTTTGGCTGCTTTAGCAGCTCTATATGCCGCCTGGATGTGGCTGCGTGCCTCCGACGAAATCATAGGCCGTCCCTTCTGGGTACTGGGGATGGCTTCCCTGGCGGTTGCTGCAAGCTTGCATGGTAACCCTACTGGGAGTATCGGCTGGGGAGTGATGTTGGTCCTGGGTGGAGGCTTGTTGTTCCTTTTTTCAGCCCGGCAGAGGAACATCATCTGGCTGCCTTTGCTCAGTCTCTGGGGCTTATCTGCTCTGCCTTTCTCTGCCACTGCAACAGCATGGGAGGCGGGAAACCATGTATCGTGGTTATATATTGTCCCATTTCTGCCCGCTCAAGCGTTATTGATGACTGGGGTCATCCGACATGCACTCCATCCTGGAGAAACCAGCCTCGAGTCTCAGGAGAGGTGGACAAAATTCCTATATCCGAACGGATTGTTCCTACTGGCGGGAATTATGCTGCTGTTGGGGATATGGGGCTGGAATGGAGCACAAAGGATTGGACTGGTATGGGCAGCCATCGTCGCCGACTTTCTTGCAGCAGGATTCACCGCGTTGGCGCTAACCGTCATGATCCGGTTGGCTCCCCTCAGCACAACCAGTCAATGGACACGTATTTTCAGGTTGGATTGGGTTTACAACACGCTGGCTGCTGTTTACGAATTTTTCTACAGGATAGCTGAAATAATTACGTCGTCACTGGAAGGAGAAGGCGGATTACTCTGGTCATTACTCCTGCTGGCATTATTACTATCCATCTTCTCCACGCAAGCTCATTAATCATGATTACGATATTAAACTGGACCGCCCTACTAATTGCCTTGATCACATCTGTTGGCCTTCTTTTGCAAAGGGACTGGCGGGTGGGTCTTGGTTTATTAGCTACCCAATATTTGAGTATTTTCTGGTTGGTCCAGATCCATTGGCCGGTCTCGATGGCGGCGGGTAAATTGGTAACTGGGTGGATGGCCTGTGCCGTACTCGGGATGGCACAACTTAGTAACAGTAACACCGAAGAGTCTGAAGCAGCCTGGCCTCAGGGTCGCTTATTTCGCCTTTTTACGGCAGGAATAATTACAGCCGCGACCTTTGGGCTATCCTTGAGAGCTTCCAACTGGCTAGGGCTCAGCCTCCCGGTCGCTTGGGGCAGCCTTTTGCTGGCTGGAATGGGTCTCCTTCACCTTGGTTTCAGTGCACAGCCTTTCCGGGTGGTACTCGGCCTGTTAACAGTCCTGGCAGGGTTTGAAATTCTTTACGCAGCAGTGGAAAGTTCCACATTGGTGGCAGCATTGTTATCCGCAATCAACCTCAGCCTGGCTTTAGCTGGCGCGTACTTGGTTACCATGTCCAAAGAGGGACAAACGTGAGCGCACCATTTTTGTGGATTTTCCTTCCATTCATTTTGGCTGGAATACTCTCACTCTTGCGCAATCAAAAAGTGATCACCTTGATTGCCTGCATATTCACGCTTTTATTGACTTTGGCCGCCTGGTTGCTGCCGCTGGATACCGTAATGACCATCGGAGGCTGGTCATTCAAGCTCACATCGTCTTTGAATATTCTGGGTCGACGACTCGTGCTCGGACCTGCCGATCTGTCATTACTCGCCCTGATTTACGGGTCTGCAGTGGTATGGTTCGTTGCAGCGTCTGTTACAAAATCCGCACGCCGGTTGAACTCCTTGGGTTTGGCAATTGTCGCTTTGCTGGTTGCTGCGCTGGCGGTGGAACCGTTCCTGTACGCGGCACTTTTGATCGAGATGGCAGTACTTTTGTCCGTCCCTCTACTTTTCACCCCTGGGAAATACCCAGGCAAAGGATTAATCCGTTTTCTCATTTTTCAAACTCTCGCGATGCCATTTATTTTATTTTCCGGGTGGCTGCTGGCAGGGATCGACGCCAACCCCGGCAACCTGGGATTGGTGCAACAAGCAGCTATTCTCATCGCCCTTGGGTTTACCTTCCTGTTGGCAATTTTTCCTTTTCACAGTTGGATCCCCCTATTAACCGAAGAATCATCTCCAATTACTGTCGGCTTCATTTTGTGGATGTTCCCAACCGTAGCCTTGTTTTTCGGATTGGGGTTTTTAGACCATTACTCCTGGCTGCGGGATGCACCCGCCCTGAACAATATATTAACAACCGTTGGATTACTTATGGTCGTCAGCGGGGGCATCCTGGCTGCTTTCCAGAAGCACCTGGGCCGAATTATGGGATATGCCGTCATCATGGAGACCGGATTCTCAATCCTAACCATCAACCTGGCGAAAAGTGTTGGATTGAATCTTTTCTTAACGCTCTTAATTCCTCGGACACTATGCCTGGTTGTTTGGGCTCTTTCGTTAAATATTTTTAAAGGACATTCTCCCTCTCTGCTCCTAAATGATATTAAAGGGTTGGTACGTACCTTTCCTTTCGCGACGTCAGGATTGGTTCTGGCTAATCTGGCATTGGCCGGAATGCCCCTATTGGCAGGATTTCCTTCTCACCAGGCAATCTGGGGAGGGTTGGCCACTTCATCTTATTCAATCGTTATTTGGGCACTTGTTGGAAGCCTGGGTTTATTTTTCAGTGCTGTCCGCGTAATGACAGCCTTTTCTGCGGCTCCAGAAGGCGCCCATTGGGAATCTCATGAAACCGTTGCGCAGCGTGTGCTCTTATCGATCGGATTCATAGCATTATTTCTCCTGGGGCTTTTCCCACAATGGGTGTTGCCCCTGTGGACAAAACTTCCAGCGATTTTCTCTCACCTGGGGCAATAAGGTGTACACATCAACGGGGGTATTATTCGATTTTCCCAAGGTATCCAGAGGTGAGGGAAGGACCTGACACCCGGGAAATTTGCGACAAGAAGTATAATGAAATCGATTAACCTAAACCGGTAATTATTCCCTTCCAATCGGAGGAGATAAATGGAATTCGAACAAATAATAAAACGTTTGGACTGGCTGGACAAAGAGTATCGCAATGATAAAAGTTCCATTGAGGCGCTCAAACAACGCGAAACCAACCTTGAAGGTGATTTGAAAGCTGCAAACAAAAAAATCAAGGAACTTACCACCCAAATTTCCCATTTATCCACGGCACCTGCTCGTATCGAGCAATTTGATATTGCCCTCGCGCAACAACGTACAGAAATCGTCAACTACATTGATGATTTGGATAAAAAACGGGTGGAACAACAGCCGGAAATTGATAAACGGTATCAAATTCAATTTGAGGGTATACAAAAATCGATCAACGACCTGCGAAAAGTCAAGGAACCGATCTCAGAAATCAAACGCGAACTTAAAGCCCTGGCTGATGAGGAGATTCAACGTAATAAACTCACCGCTGAATGGGAACTTCGCATGCAGGCGATGGTCAAAACCGTTGAAGTTATCCAACATTCACAAAAAGCCACTGAAGAACCCCGCCGCCAGGACAGCAAACGCCTGGCAGACCTTCAGGGAGAACTCAGCGCTGCACGCAAACGACTGGATGATTCGCGGGAAAAAATCGATCTATTTACAGACAGCATCCGACGAATCGAGACCCGGCTAAACGAAATTATGGCCAATGAAGCTGAACGACGTCAGGCGCAAATTAATTTCATCGAAACCCAGGCCCGGCTGCAGGTTGAACGGGAGAGAACCTGGAAGGAGTGGGAAGCAAGTTTGAATGCATTGCACAAGCAATCCGAAACGCTGGACCGAAATTTGCAGGAATGGGAAGTAACCCAGCGCACGGTCAAACGCACACAAGATAAATACGAAGAAATCGTCCAGAAATTCGAACGCCGCATTAACGAGATCACGGAAATGCAACGGCTGGTCGAAGATCGATTCCGCCAGGAATGGGTGACCTTCAAAGCAGATGATCAAAAGCGCTGGACCAGTTTCACCCTTTCACAAGATGAGACGCATAAGGAAACCCGGGCAGACGTAGGAAAAGTTGAAGAGCGGTTGACATCTCTGGAAGACCTGGCCCAGACCCAGCAGGATGTACTCCAGCAAACCAAGGACGCAAACGAGCAGTTATTTCAAGGCATGGTGGCACAAATACACGAGTTGCTCACTTCGTATGAACGGATCCAGAGTACAAAGTAATCCACCGTGCTGCGAGATGGAGTTGCTCCTGAATAATTGAGGAACTATGCACGTAATCGGCACCGCCGGCCATGTGGACCATGGAAAATCCACCCTGATTGCCGCACTGACCGGCACACACCCTGATCGTCTTAAAGAAGAACAAGAACGGGAGATGACCATTGACCTCGGGTTTGCCTGGCTGGTTTTGCCTAGTGGCGAGGAAATTGGGATCGTGGATGTTCCAGGTCACCGTGACTTTATCGATAATATGCTTGCAGGTGTTGGGGGAATAGATGCTGCCCTGTTGGTCATTGCAGCTGACGAAGGAATCATGCCTCAGACGCGTGAGCACCTTGCCATCCTGGACCTGCTCCAAATAAAAACCGGCATGGTCGTTTTAACCAAGATCGACCTGGTTGATGATCCCAAGTGGATCGAATTGGTTGAGTCGGATATACGCAAGTTTATACAGGGGACAGTTTTCCAAAATGCACCCATCCAGCGCGTTTCATCTGTCACACATGCAGGGTTTCCAGAGTTATTGGAAAATCTTGGAAATCTTCTCCAAGGAACCCCTCCGCGCATCAACCAGGGCAGACCGCGTTTGCCTGTGGATAGAATATTCTCAATAGCCGGCTTCGGCACGGTCGTCACCGGTACCCTTTCAGACGGTAACTTGACCAGCGGAGATGAAGTGGAAATCCTGCCATCCGGATTGCACGGCCGAATACGGGGACTACAGACGCACAAAAAAAAGGAAGAAACCGCAGTGCCCGGAAGCCGCACAGCAGTGAATATTTCCGGTCTGGATGTGCATCAGATCAAACGCGGGGAACTGGTGGCGCATCCGGGGCAGTACCAACCTTCCCAACGTCTCGACCTCAGCATCAGAATGCTCCCCGGGGTTTCAACTCCCTTACGACACCATACGGAAGTCAAATTCTATATAGGAACTTCAGAAACAGTGGCGAATGTACGCTTACTGGGTGTGGAATCCTTGGATTCGGGAGAAACCGGCTGGCTGCAGCTTGAATTAAAAACGCCCGTGGTAGCTGTCCGCGGCGACCGTTACATTCTGCGCAGGCCGTCACCTGCAGAGACAATCGGAGGGGGCATGGTGGTGGATCCTCAACCCAAGGGCAGGCATAAACGTTTCGATAATACAGTATTGCGAGCACTTATTGCCATGGCACAAGGGTCACCAGCAGAGGTTTTATTTCAGGCCAGTCTCGCGCTCGGGCTAGCGCCAGTCAAGGATGCAATCTCCCATTCCCAGTTGGAAAAGTCCCTCGCAGATTCAGCGTTGCGCGAGCTCATCGACACGGGACAATGCCTCCTGCTGGAAGACTTCCTGATACCCGCATTGACCTGGACCAATTTGAAAGAATCTGCGGTCACTGCGTTATCGGCATATCACGAAGTACATCCGCTTAGGCATGGTATGCCTCGGGAGGAACTTAAAAGCAGGCTGAACCTTGGGCCGCACACATTCAACTTGATCCTGCCAAAACTTGTTTCGGAAGGTGTTCTGGTAGAGGACGCAAAGTGGGCGGCACTCCCTAGTCACAAGGTCATTTTTTCGCCATTCCAGCGCGTAAAGGTAGACCATCTATTGGAATTATTTAAAGCAACCCCCGCCACCCCACCCTCAGTAAAAGAATGCCTGACTGAAGTGGGGGAAGACGTATTCAGTGCATTGCGGGAGTCGGGCGAGTTGGTGGCAGTATCTGAAGATGTGGTATTTAGAAAGAACGAATATGAGAGCATGGTGGAACAAATCCGGCAAAACCTTATAATTAGAGGTCAGATAACCATGGCAGAGGTTCGCGACCTGCTCAAGACTACCCGAAAATACGCTCAGCCATTGCTTGAGCACCTGGATTCGATTGGCGTGACAATTCGAGAGGGAGATTTCCGGCGCCTTAGAAATAAGGAGAAATAGCGTGTGCGGACGATATGCATTAACCATAGACCCTGGTGATTTACAGGCTGCCTTCCCAGAATTTTCATTTCCCGCGCAAGGCACAGCGCGCTACAATATTGCCCCAAGCCAGCCAATCCTGGCGCTACCCAACGACGGGACAAACCAGGCCAATTTTTTTGTGTGGGGGCTCATCCCTTCATGGGCAAAAGACCCATCCATCGGAAACCGGATGATCAATGCCCGCGCTGAAACACTCTTTGAGAAACCCGCGTTCCGTTCAGCATATAAATATCACCGCTGCCTGATCTTTGCGAATGGCTTTTTCGAATGGCAAGCCCAGAAAGGGGTAAAGTCCAAGGTGCCCTATTTCATCCGGCTTAAATCGGGGATGCCGTTCACCTTTGCGGGGTTATGGGAACATTGGCAATCGGGAGACGGTTCAGAGGTGCAGTCAGCAACAATCATTACCACTGAGCCAAACGAGTTGATGGCGACGCTCCACAATAGGATGCCGGTGATCTTACATTCAAATACCTACACGCAGTGGATCAATCCTACCCCCCAGTCTCCTAACCGCCTGCAAAACCTGCTGGTTCCTTACCCGACCGAAGAGATGGAAGCGTACCCCGTTTCCACCCTGGTCAACAGCCCCGGTAACGACCGGGCTGAGTGCATTCTACCGATGTAATCCAATTGGATAATATTTCCCTGATATCTCATTAATCGGTCGCTTGACTGTGATTTGGTGACATGTTATGATGGCGCCCTATGGATAACAAGCCTTTGCAGGAATTTCCTCAGGAGAACGAGGAAAAAAGGGGAGAACCAGCTGAACATCAACCAAGTCTGATTACAAGATGGATGGAGCGCCTGGCCCATCTCGGCTTGGGTGAAATATCGTCCCGAATCGGGACGAACGCCTTAGCTGTGGTACTTGTCGTGGCAGTTGTTTGGCTGCTACAACAGGCGAAACTTGGCGGTCCCTCAATCTTGCCTGCATCTACGAACCTTACCCCCATTCCCACATCGCCTGTGTCGCAACTACCCGTGGAAATTGCTCTTTCATTGGATGGAATCCCGCGCCAGGCAGAACTGCATACGATTATCCCCAGCCGTCCGCGCATTGACGTGACCATTTATACGGTCCAAACGGGAGATTCCATATTCAAAATCGCAGATAACTTTGGGCTAAAACCGACCACGATCCTGTTTGGCAACTACAGTACTCTGAAAGATTCGCCCGATTTAATAACTGCCGGGCAGAAATTAAACATCCTGCCTGTGGATGGGACCTACTATGAATGGCAGGGCACTGAAAGCTTAACAAAGGTTGCCGGGGTGTTCGGCGTGGATGCTGAAAGTATTATCAATTATCCGGGCAACCACCTTGACCCGGATACAATCGGTGACTTGAACAATCCGAACATCCCCGCAGGAACATGGCTAATCGTTCCAGGAGGAACCCGCGAATTTACTTCCTGGACTGCACCGGCTCAACTCGTAAAAGATAACCCATCCACCCACGTCTGGGGTCCGGGTGTATGTACAGGTATAAGCTATGTTCAAGTTGGCTATGGCTATTTCATCTATCCCACCACAGAACACTGGCTCTCCGGAACTCCTTATCGACCGGATTTAAGACATTTTGGGGTTGATTTTGCCGGCGCACAAGGGAATGGTGTTTTCGCAGCGGATGCA
>JADGQC010000073.1 GCA_017882125.1 Anaerolineales bacterium | reverse complement strand
GAGAGCGGACAAATCCACGGGTGAGTGCTGGAGATCGAGTGTTCCTGCGTCCAGCCGGGCAAGGTCAAGAAGGTCGATTACCATACGGTGCATTCGCCCAGATTCATCATAAATGACCTGCGCCGCCTGCATTTGCGCTTCAGGGGTACTCGTCATACCATCAAGCAGCGCCTGGGAAAACCCCTGGATGGACGTTAGGGGGGTCTTCAATTCATGACTTACGTTTGCGACGAAATCACGCTGGGATTCTTGACTTGTTTGCACCCGAACGTTCATTTCATTAAATGCCTGCATCAATTCCTGGACCTCGTGGGGACCCCGAAGAGAAATGGGATTCACCTGTGCGGAGGGCATTTGCTTTGAGGCAACCACAACCCTCTGAAGGGGGTCACCAATCCAGCGTGCCAACCAGAATGCGACCAACAGAGAGATGATCAGTCCGGCTGCTCCCGCACCTAAAACCGGGAGCATCAATTCATCTGTCAATATTGCCAGAAATGGTACTGGCGGACGCGGCACAGCCAAAAGCAGCCAGCGACCATCGTTTAAATGGCGCAAAATATACAGCCAGTAATTTCCATTTCCGTCCGCCAGGATTGAATACGGTCGCAAACGGGGGAAGCTGGGAAAAGGAAGAGGAGGTTGCAGATTCGATTCTGAATCGTCAATCAATTGACGATTTGAACGATAAATGGCAATGCGCGTGGAATAAATATTGTCTACTTGTTCAATGCGCGCCTGTAAATCGGCGGAAGCAAGACCAATCCATTCCGATTCATTCTTGCGCAAGAATGCTGCGACAATCGTCAACCGTGAGTTAGCCTGGCGATAAGTGGAAGGGTTTTGGATAATGTAAATTAAAAGGACAATTGCCACCACTGAAAGCGCGGCACCGGTAACCAAAGCATAACTCAACCAGAGGCGTGAACGAAGAGAGGAAAACATTATTCGATCAGTTTATACCCGATCCCAGTTACTGTCATAATTTTTACTGCACTCCCGGACAATTTCTTTCGCAAGTTCGCGATGTGAACATCCACCGTGCGGGTTTGACCATAGAAGTCGAAGCCCCAAGCCTGCTGCAGCAATTGCTCCCGGGAGAAGACACGTCCGGGCTGCCCAGCCAAGACCAGAAGAACTTCAAATTCCTGGGTGCGTAATTCAAGGGAGCGTTCTCCGACACGGACCTCACGTCGAATCGGATCAACAGAGAGGTCGCTGACGGAAAAAGGAGCCCCTGGTCGATTGGTGCGTTCTGATCTGCGAAGGATGGCTCGAACGCGCGCAACAAGCTCACGCGGGTTAAATGGCTTGGTGAGATAGTCATCTGCACCCAACTCGAGACCCAGGATTTTATCCATATCTTCATCGCGCGCAGTTAACAGGATAATCGCGACCAGATTATCCAAGGCGCGCAGACGACGGCAGACTTCAAAACCGTCCAGCTTGGGAAGCATTACATCGAGGATCACCAGAGCCGGGTTCAGGCGTTTGACCGATTCCAGCGCTGCCTCACCATCTGAAGCCTCCTCAACCCGAAAATTTTCCCTTTCCAGGTACATCCGGGTCAGCTGGATAATGGATGGTTCATCGTCAACGACAAGAATTAATTCTGAGGTCATTTCAAGATCGCAATAACTTCAATCTCGACAGCTCCCCCCTTTGGTAATTCCGCCTGCACAGTACTACGAGCAGGTGGGTTCTCGGAGAAGAATTCAGCATAGACAGCGTTCATTTTGCTAAATTCAGCCATATCTTTCATGAAAACAATGGTCTTAACCGCAAACTCCAACCCGGATCCCGCATCAGAAAGGACGTTGCCGAGATTTTTTAATGCCTGGCGGGTCTGAGCCTCAATTCCACCCGGGACAAGGTTGCCAGTGGCGGGATCCAGTCCAAGTTGACCTGAAGTGAAGACGAAATTACCCGCCTGGACGGCGACCGAGTATGGCCCGATGGGCTTTGGAGCTTTTTCGGTGGCAATGACTTTTTTATCCATAAGAACCTCTTCTTTCAATGGGTTTTGTTAATTTTACTGCAAAAGACAAACAGAGACACGGAGCATCCGTGTCTCTGCAAAGAGAGGAGGGTATCGACTAGGGAGTTACCGGAGCCGGAACGGGCTGGTGGGCGTCGCGGAAGGTCTTGACAGCCTCCCGTAAAGACCGACCGGTACCATTCATGGCGGTGCGGGTATTCTTGAGCACCTGGACAAGCGATTTGGTGGTGTCGATTGCAGCGACGCGATCAGTCACTTTGCCATTCGAATCGAAACCAACATGGCTGGCAATAATGGCAGCACCGGGCAGGTGGGCAGCTCGGGCAGCCGGGATGACGGCATTAAATGCATCCAGCGCCGCCTGGACAGAAGAAGAATCCCAACCCTTACTATTGGCCCTGTCAATTAGAATTTGTACCCTGGTGAGAACGCCGTCCACAAGGGAAAGCAAATATCCCTGGCGCTGGTAGACTATCTGGGCGCGAGCCCAGGCCAGTTTCAAACGCACATTATTGGCAGGTGAGTTTGATGGAGGAGTGGCAATACCCTGTGGACCGGCTGCAAGAGCACTGGAAATAGGCAGAACAGCCAATCCTACAGCCAGAACCAAAATTACCAAAGCGAATGTCTTGAAGAATGAGAATGGTTGTCGCATGTTTTTGTCTCCTTACAAGGTTGGATAAGATAATTGCATTGTAGGGCTGTCAAGTAATCGGAATATAATGTGGATGTAAAGAAGTTGTAAAACGTAGTTTGACCCTTGCTTGACAATCTTCCTCTCTACGTGTAAAATCTCACCCGCTCTGTTGCAAGACCATTGCCAGGCCGAGATAGCTCAGTTGGTAGAGCACACGACTGAAAATTGTGGTGTCGCCAGTTCGATCCTGGCTCTCGGCACTCTCGGCCAGACGGTATGGCCACCGGCGGGCGTAGTACAGTGGTAGTACGTCTCCTTGCCAAGGAGAAGGTCGTGGGTTCGAATCCCATCGCCCGCTCTCACTTTGAGGATTGCGGATTGTCAATCAGCAATCCTCAATTTATAATGAACCATTGATCGGCGTCGTGGCCAAGCGGCAAGGCAAGGGTCTGCAAAACCCTCATCACGGGTTCAAATCCCGTCGACGCCTCTACAAATGACGAGTCCACCAGGACTCGTTTTCATTTTTGATAGATTGCGTGGAATGAACACCCAAAGACGTGCAAAATACGGTTGAATGACCTATAATCATTTTTATGACAATAAAGTCATCCCCTGAACCCCGATCAATAAAGAAGCCCGTTGGGGAAAATTCCAGGCAGGGCGATTCCAATTTGAAGCAGCGGGGTGAGAACCTGCAAGGATCGAGTGATATATATCGCTCATTAGTTGAAAATTTACATGAAGTTGTGTTTTCATTAAACCTCGAGGGGACTATCACATACATCAACCCGGTAATTGAGAAATTATCCGGTTACCAAGTGGATCAAGTAATTGGTAAAACATTTGATATTTTTGTTTACCCGGATGATTTGCCTGGATTGAAATCGAGTTTTATACGGACTCTGGCTGGCGGAACGGAACCTTATGAGTTTCGGGTTCTTGATAAAAATGGCAAGGTTCTGAATGTTCATACTTCCAGCCGTGTGTTCCAGGAAAATGGTAAAGCAGTTGGATTGACCGGAGTCATGGTAGAAATTACAGACCTAAAGAGAACCGAACAGGCACTGTTGGACGCGGAAGCAAAATATCATACCTTGATCGAACAAATTCCCGCGGCGGTATACACTGATTCAGTCGATGAACAGAGCAGCACAATTTACATCAGCCCTCAGATCACAAAACTTTCGGGATATACCCCCGACGAATGGATCGCAGATCCTGCTGTCTGGGGGAACATTCTTCATCCTGAAGACCGGGAAAGGGTGTTATCCGAAAATGAAAGAACCAACCGGACCGGAGATAGATTTCTCATCGAGTACCGGTTGATCGCTAAAGAGGGGGGGGTCGTTTGGATCAGGGATGAAGCTACCATCCTGTATGACTCGAATAGCAACCCAATTTGCTGGCATGGCGTGATGCTGGATATTACAGAACAAAAGGTAGCTGAAATAGCGCTCCGCCAGCGTGTGGAAGAGCTGGCTGCATTTCAGGCCACGGTACTTGACCTTGCGATTCATCAAGACTTATTCTCCCTGCTTCGAACAATAGTTGAGCGTTCAGTTACTTTACTTAAAGTACCCAGCGGCTTCATATATCTATATGATGAAGCGGAAAATGATCTCGTTTTGACAGTCGAGAAGGGATTCGCAGTTACCCCCGGAGTACGCCTTAAGATGGGAGATGGAATGGCGGGCAGGGTGGCGCAAACACGGCAGTCACTTATTATTGACGATTATGGTGTTTGGGAAGGGCGTTCCCCTGTTTTTAAAGATATTCCTTATCATGCGGTCATCGAAGTGCCGATGCTTTTTGGTGGTGAGTTAATTGGAGTTTTGGGAGTTAACGATTCCGCAGAAATTCAATGTAAATTCACAGAAACGGATGCCCACCTCTTACTCCTTTTCGCCGGGCAGGCTGCAAGCGTAGTCCATGATGCGCGCCTGGTGCAAGGGCTCCAATTAGAGCTTGGCGAACGGAAACGGGCGGAAGATTCGCTGAGGGAGGCCGAGGCACGCTATCGTGCCCTGGTGGAGCAAATCCCAGCCATTGTGTATACAGACTCGGCTGAGAATATTGGTCAGACTCAGTATGTGAGTCCACAAATAAAAACGATTATGGGGTACGACCCGGATGAATGGTCAAAAAATAATGACTTATGGACCAAGGTGATTCACCCGGACGATCATGAACGCGTGATCTCGGAATATACGCGTATATTTGAAACCGGCGAACCATTTTCCGCCGAATATCGGATGACCTCCAATTCCGGGCAAACCATTTGGGTCCGGGATGAAGCCGTTCTGGTACGTGATAAATCTGGTGATCCTTTATTCTGGCAAGGGATCTTGCTGGATATTACCGAACGCAAACAAGCAGAGGTGGCTCTCGAGGAAAGCGAGGGACGATATCACCAGCTTTTTGATCTTTCTCCAGATGCGATCGCTGTCCACAGTGGTGGAAAGATATTGCTGGCGAACAACACGGCGATGAAACTACTCGGCGTCGAGAAAATGGAAGATATAGTTGGGAAACCGATGATGGATTTTGTCCACCCGGATTTCCGAGGCGTGGTGAAGGAGCGCACGCGGCAGCAGATTACCGAGGGGAAAGTTGTTCCAGTAACTGAAGAAAAATTTGTTCGAGTTGATGGATCACCTATTGACGTGGAAGTAACGGCTGCCCCCATCCATTTTCAAGATACATTAGCCTCCCTGGTTATTTTTCGAGGTATTACCGAACGAAAGAGAGCACAGAATCTTCAGGAAGCGGTGTACAGGATTGCAATCGCCACCGAGACAACCAAGTCCTTAGACGACCTGTTTACGCAAATCCATGAAATTATTTCGTCGGTAATGCCGGCTGAAAATTTCTACATCACGCTTTATGATGAAAAAAGAAATGTGCTGCGATTTCAATATTTCAAAGACGATAAGGATGAGCCGTTCCTGAAAGAGATACAGCCCGGGCAAGGACTGACTGCATATGTCTTGAAGACTGGCAAATCGCTGCTCTGCACACAGGCTGTTCATGACGAATTGGAGCGCCAGGGGTCAATCATCCTGTTAGGGGTGCCATCCGCGATATGGCTGGGTGTACCCCTGATTATTGAAGGGAAGACAATCGGCGCAATGGTCGTTCAACATTACACCGATCCAAACGCATACGGCTTACGCGACCAGCAGATGCTTGAATTTGTGTCAACCCAGGTGGCGATCGCGATCAGTCGCAAGCTGGCGGAAGATGCGCTACAAAAACAGCTAAAAGAATTAACGGTCTTACACAGTGTGTCCATGACCGCTGCGCAGGCAACCAGTGTAGACCAATTGATTGAACAGGTAACCAACATTATTGGAACTGCCGTGTATGTGGATGACTTTGGCGTGGCCTTGATCGATCAGTCAGACAATGAATTGCACCCTCATCCTTCATATCACGGTGAATCTTTTGAAGCCAAAGCTACCATCCCACATAACGAAGGAATCATGGGTCACGTTGCTTCCACAGGTGAGCCATATTATGCCGGTGATGTGCGGAGCGATCCATATTACATGAACACTGTCCCTGAAACTCTCTCTGAATTAAGTGTGCCGATAAAATCAGGAGAAACCCTGATCGGTGTAATAAATGCTGAAAGTCGTCAATTAAACTTTTTCAGCGAGGACGACGGACGTCTACTCAACACAATCGCGGGCACACTTGCGACCGTGATTGAAAAACTTCGGTTGTTCGATTCAGAACGCACCCGCCGGCAGGAGGCCGAAACACTCCGCCAGGTGGCTCAAGTCGTGACTGCGAGTTTGGATATAAATGAAGTTATAAGATTGATGCTTGATCAGCTTAAGCACCTATTCGCGTTCAATACTGCGTCTGTGCTGCTGGTTGGAGAATCCGGGCAGCCTGACGTTATGGCCGGGATGGACTACACCAATCAAGAATTAAGAAGCCAGGCTCCAAATCGACTATTGAATGATAGTGCTGCCCTCCGACAAATGGCGCAGGATTTAAAACCAATTATTTCCAACACGCTTGACCACCCAGAATGGAACTGGGTTCCCGGCACTGAAAATGGGAGATCGATTCTCGCTGTTCCTCTCGTTACCCACCAGCGCATGATCGGCGTTCTGGTGGTTGACAGTGTGGCTCCCAATTTCTTTACCGAAAACGGGGTGCGCGTGGCGCAATTACTAGCCCAGCAAATGGCAATCGCATTGGAAAACGCACGCCTATATCATGATGCGCTGCAAGCCGGTGAAAAGCGGGCAATACTGCACCGTGCCAGCCAGGAGATTGCCCAAGCCAGCCAGGACCCGGAACGAGTGTACGCTGCGGTCCACCGGGCTGCCGTACAGTTAATGCCGGCAGAAGCATTTGTCATCACTTTGCTGAATGAACAGACCCAGGAGACTGATGGGGTCTACCTGGTGGATAAAGGCGGACGCTGGCAGGCAGATCACACTCCCGCCGGAGAAGGACTCTCGGGGATGGTAATTTCAACCGGCAAGCCGGTAATAACTCATGATTTATCTGCAGAGCCAATTCCTGGAAGTGTTCACTTTGGTGAAGAAGAAGAGGTCCGGTCAATATTGGCGGTCCCGTTGCGACTGGGTGAAAAAGTGACAGGCATGTTATCGGTCCAAAGCTACAAGCCTTATGCGTATACTGCTGATGATCAAACTTTATTGGAAATGCTTGCAGCACATACCGCGGTGGCTATAGAAAATGCACGGCTGTATGCAGAGACCCTCAGGCGTTTAAAGGAGTTGGAAGCGGTCAACCATATATCGACTGCCCTCCGGTCAGCCCAGACAGTTGATGAAATGCTTCCCAGCTTGCTGGACGAAACCCTCCAGGTTTTAGGATGCAAATCGGGGGTGATCTGGCTCTATGACCCTGCAGACGGAGTTTTGAAAGAAAAAGTAGCGCGCGGCTGGTTCTCATCAATCCAGGAAATGCCGGTCAAGCCCGGGGAAGGAATTGCAGGGACCGTGTTCAAGACCGGTCAAGTGAGCATTTCAAGGGAATATGCGACGGATCCCCTGACCCTCGACAGCACACGCAATCAGATCCCAAGCGGCTGGGGAGGAGCTTGCGTCCCGATCCGGACAGTACGAGAGATCATTGGAGTCTTGTTCGTATCAGTGGAGCTACCGCGCCAACTTCAACCGGACGCAGTCCACCTGCTGGTGACGCTAAGCGAAATGGCTGGAAACGCGATCCGCCGTGCAGACCTTCACCAGCAGACGGAACGCCAGTTACAGCACCTGGCATCCCTGCGTGCAGTTGATATGGCTATTAACACAATCCTGGACTTGAGGGTGACGCTGGGGATCCTCATCGATCATATTGTTTCCCAGTTAAAAGTTGATGCTGTAAATATCCTGCTTATAAATACAAAGACCCAGACACTATATCACGCCGCCAGTTCAGGGTTCCACTCGGACTCGGTGAAGAGCACACGTTTGTACATCGGGGACAGCCTGGCTGGGCAAGCGATCCGTTCGCGCACGACCATCCATATCCCCAACCTGCTTGACAGCAAAATGGTACAACGAGCACAGTTATTGACTGAGGAAGGTTTCGTTACTTATTTTGGTGTTCCCCTCATCGCAAAGGGGCAAGTCAAAGGCGTTCTCGAAACATTCCACCGCAGCCTGGTTGAACCGGACCCGGAATGGCGGAATTTCCTGGAGACATTGGCAGGGCAGGCAGCAATTGCCATCGACAACTCAGTTTTATTCGAAGAACTCCAGCGAACAAACCTGAACCTTTCCATGGCTTACGATGCAACCATCGAGGGATGGTCAAAAGCACTGGACTTGCGCGACCGGGAAACTGAAGGTCATGCTCTGCGGGTGACTGAAATGACTGTACAACTGGCTGATTCCATGGGAATCAGCCCGACCGACCTGATACATATCCGCCGGGGGGCACTTTTGCATGATATTGGCAAAATGGGAGTACCCGACAGCATATTGTACAAGCCAGGTCCTCTTACCGAGGAAGAATGGGCGATCATGCACCGCCATCCCGATTTCGCACTGGATATGCTATCACCCATTTCTTATCTGCGACAGGCGCTTGACATTCCATATGGACACCATGAGCGCTGGGATGGATCAGGGTACCCGCGCCATTTACCAGGGGACCAGATCCCGATAGCAGCGCGGATATTCGCGGTGGTAGACGTATGGGATGCCTTGATATCCGACCGCCCCTACCGGAAGGCATTTACCAGGGAAGCAGCCGTCGAATTTATCCGGAAAAACTCCGGAGAACAATTTGACCCCCGGGTGGTCGAAGCGTTTTTACGGATGCTCGCGAATGGCCAGCTCGGTTAAATTTTGCGGGTGACGATATAGCGTGCCAAATCGTGCAGGGCCTGGCGCTCGATGCAATCGGGCATGCCCTCCAGTGGGTGGAGCGCCTTCCGGATATATCCTTCAGCTTCCTCAAGTGATTTCTTTACCCCGGAACTTTTTCCCACAGCCAGCACCAACCGTTCCATGCGTTCGTGTTCACTGTAGCACCCACTTGTGAGACAGATGACGTCGGGGTCATCGGGATGAGCCTCAGCGTAATAAATGGCCGGAAGGGTCACCAGACCCTGTAACAGGTCCGAACCGACCGGCTTCCCGACTTCGGCCTGCTCGCCGGTAAAATCCAGCACATCATCCACAATTTGAAAGGCCATACCCAAATTGTAGCCATACACCCGCATGGACTCAATAACCGATTCGTCCACCGGGCTGATCATGGCAGACGTGCGCGTGGTCATCTCGATAAGCGAGGCGGTCTTGGCATAAATGCGTTTATAGTAGTTTTCCCGGCTGGTGAGACCACGGGCGGAGAACAACTGGGTCAATTCGCCGTTGACGATGACAGCCAGTGTCTCGGCGAAGAGTTTCATCAAGGGCAGGTGGTCGGTATCTGCAGCCAGCTTGGCAGCGCGGGCGAAGATGAAATCGCCGGTAAGAACAGTAGCCGGGGGAGTCCAGCGGGCATTCAGGGTGGGATTGCCGCGGCGCAAGAGGGCACCGTCAATCAAATCATCGTGGACCAGGGTGGCATTGTGCAGCAATTCAACTGCGGCAGCCAAGGTGGTAATTTTGTCGCGAGGTGCACCCAGCATTTGCCCCACGAGCAAGGCAAGGGCGGGGCGAATGCGTTTACCACCGGAGGATAGCAAATGCTCCAGCGCAGCCCCAAGGTCGGGGTGTGCACCGTAGGACTGGGAGCGCACCAGCGCTTCGGTCTCCTGGAGGCCATCCTGGACGGGTGAAAAAAACGAGATATTATTCAAACCATTATTCCCAAGCAAATAGTCGCTTCGCATTCTCACCGGTCGCGGCGGCGATCACCTCAATTGTGCTGGAGCGCACGAGAGCAATTTTATCAGCAATCAGGCGCACATAGGCGGGTTCGTTGCGTTTTCCTCGATGAGGATGCGGTGTTTGAAAAGGCGCATCCGTTTCCAACAAAATGCGGTCGAGAGGTAACGCGGCAACAAGTTCCTGACGGGTCTGACCGTTCTTATAGGTGACTGGCCCAGCCACTCCCAGAAAAAAACCGAGTTTCATGGCAGCCCGGGCCGTTTCAAGCGTGCCGGAAAAAGAGTGGAGCACTCCTGCTCTTTTAGCCAGAGGACTTTTACTGCGTTTCAAGCCCGCGACCCACTTCTCCAGAATATTCACCAGATCTGCAGCACAATCACCGGAAGGCTCATCCCCTTTTTCCCGGAAGTGGATGATAACCGGGAGTTGGAGTTCGGCAGCCAGTGCCAATTGATCCTTCAGCACTTTCTGCTGCAGGTCGCGCGGGGAAGTGTCCCAGTAATAATCCAAGCCAATCTCGCCGATGGCTTTAACTTTGGGATGCTGCGCCAGGTTCCTTAAATCATTGATCGAAGAAGACTCAAAACCCGAGGCTTCGGTGGGATGGACACCAACCGCTGCAAACAGGAGCGGGTGGCTGTGTGCCAGTTTGACGGCGGACAGGCTCGAGGTCAGGGTAAGACCCGGGATCAATATCCGCCCAACCCCGGCCTGGATGGCGCGATCCAATACGGCCTGCCGGTCAGAGTCGAATTTGTCAAAGTCCAAATGGCAATGGGTGTCGGTGAGAGTCATGTGCTGGACATTTCCATTTCACGCATTCCCGGCAGCCACGGCATGGGATCAATTATTTATTTCAATCCTGCCACTTTCAGACCATCCTGCAATATGGCCTGGACCAGCTCTTTGTGGGTGGTCTCGCAATAAACGCGCATGATCGGCTCGGTACCGGAGAAGCGGATGAGCATCCAGCCGCCGTCTTCCAGCTTAAATTGGAACCCGTCGATGGTAACCAACCCGGTGACCTTAAGACCACCAATGGTCTTCGGGTTGGCTTTCAGGATGGCAGCTTCGCGATCCTTGCGGTTGCCGGTGAAGGGGGTGTCGATGCGGTCGTAGAAATGCTCGCCGACTTTAGCGAACAACATTTGGAGCAACTGGGTGGGCTTTTTGCCGGTGCGGACCATGAAGTCGAGCATGTAAAGACCTGCCAGGATGCCGTCGCGCTCGGGGACATTGCCGCGGAAAGCGTAACCGCCGCTCTCTTCGCCGCCGATGAGGGCATTTGTCTCAATCATCTTCGGGGCGACATATTTAAAACCAACACCGGTCTCAACAACCGGGACGTTATAGAGCGCACCCAGCTTGTTCAGCATGGTAGTTGTGGAAAGGGTCTTGACGATGGTGCCGCGCTCCCCGCGGATCTCGAGCAGGTAATAGGCCAGCAG
>JADGQC010000072.1 GCA_017882125.1 Anaerolineales bacterium | reverse complement strand
CTTCTGATTGTCGATGGTGGAAAAGGTCAGTTATCCAGGGCGATTGAGGTCCTGGAAAAATACGAATTATTTGAGAAAGTGCCGGTAGTTGGGCTCGCCAAGCAAAAAGAGGAGATTTTTTTCCCCTACAAGCCAGATTCGCTGCTCCTGCCGCGCCATTCACAAGGACATTACCTTATCCAACGCATCCGCGATGAGGCTCATCGCTTTGCCATCACTGCACACCGGGCGCGGCGCACGAAACAAGGGATGGCTTCCGCATTGGATTCCCTGCGCGGTATCGGGCCTGTGAAACGGAAAGCCCTCTTGAAACATTTCGGGTCTGTGGATAAGATTAGAGAGGCATCGGTGGTAGAATTGAGCGCCGTGCCGGGAATTAACAAGGCATTAGCTGAAAGCATAAAGGCACAATTGGAATGAAAACTGTTTGGATCGTTGATGATGATGAGGAAATGATCTATGCCGTCCGGATGATGCTTAAACTGCTGGATTGCGAAGTCCGGCATTTCTTTTCAGCCCGCCTGGCAGCTCAGACCCTTTTTGATGGGCAACGACCCGACTTGTTCATCCTGGATATTAATATGCCCGGGGTGAGCGGGATTGACTTCCTGGAATTTTTGCACCGCCGCAAGGATTTTGCGATGATCCCGGTGGTCATGCTTTCCAGCGAAGCTGCCGACTTGATGGTGGATCACGCCATGAACCTTGGTGCGGACGCTTACGTGACGAAACCGGTGGCTTTGGAAGAACTGGAAAGCGCCATGAAAAAAGCTTTCAAAGCCCACGACGAAGTGAAATAAAATATCAGGGTATCCCTGCAATGGATCATTGAATACCCAAATGATAGCTTGTGAGGATTAAAGATGCCAAAAAGTAAAAATTCAAAAAAAATGACCTGGGAGCAGCGTCAAACGCGCACTTATCGGGTTATTATTATTGTTATCTCTGCAATTGTTCTCCTGACCATGATCCTTTCACTGACGATTACGATAAAGTAACCATGAAATCGGTGAGACACCACCCCGGGAGAATCCCATCTTCTTAGAGGAACGATATTAATTTGACAAAATTTGGGCTGGCAATCGCAAGCTCCGGTGAAAAATTGAAGCCATTTTTCCAACCCCAAATAAAATTTAAAGACAAATCAGCATGGATCGAAATTTATGTCCGCTAATTAATAATAAAGGTGGTTTATGCTCGATAAACTTGTTGGGATTGAAAATAGATACGATGATCTTCACCGTCTGTTGTTGGAAGTGGGTAACGACTATCAGCGTGCAGCAGAATTGAACAAGGAACGCCTCGACCTGGAACCCATGGTCGAGAAATCGAAGGAATACCGCCGGGATGTGGCGCGATTGGAAGAAGCCCATGCAATAATCGAGTCTGGGGAAGATGCCGAAATGCGGCTGCTGGCGGAGTCTGAGATTGCCGACCTGGAACCGCGAGCCCAAGCGCTCGAAAAGGAACTCAAGCAGATGCTGGTGCCGAAAGACCCGCGCGACGATAAAAATGTGTTCGTCGAAATCCGCGCTGGAACGGGAGGAGAGGAAGCGGCAATCTTCGCGGCAGACCTGTACCGCATGTATACACGATATGCTGAACGCCAGGGATGGAAAGTGGAGGTGATGGACTCCAATGCAATTGGCATCGGCGGATTCAAGGAAGTCGTATTCCAGGTCAAGGGCAAGGGTGCTTTTTCGAAATTAAAGTACGAGTCTGGTGTGCACCGGGTCCAACGAGTCCCTGCCACCGAGTCTTCAGGTCGTATTCACACTTCCACGGCCACTGTGGCGGTTCTAGCTGAAGTGGAGGATGTGGATGTTGAAATCCCAGAATCCGATATGAAAATCGATGTTTTTCGATCCTCTGGTGCGGGGGGACAGAATGTCCAGAAAAATGCAACCGCCATCCGGATTACCCACCTTCCTACCGGGATGGTGGTGGCAGTGCAGGATGAACGCTCGCAACTGCAGAATAAATTGCGCGCCATGTCCATCTTGCGGGCGCGCCTTTACGAAATCGAGCAAGAAAAACGACGCTCAACACAGGATGCTGATCGCCGCTCCCAGGTGGGAACCGGTGAACGTTCCGAAAAGATCCGCACATATAATTATCCGCAGAACCGCGTCACTGATCACCGCATCAATGTATCGATCTTTAATCTGCCCGTCGTAATGGAGGGGGGCATTGATCAATTTATTGAAGAACTGTCTTCCCGTGACGAGGCTGACCGGTTGTCATCAAGTGGGGTGGAGGATGGTGACGAGTAAGGGTGGGGGGCAGACAATTGGTGAAACCCTTGGCGGGTTTCATTCCCGTTTGGAAAAGATCAGCGACACTCCCGATTTAGACGCTCAGGTGTTATTGGCACACCAGATGAAACGATCGCGATCCTGGGTAATGGCACATCCTGAAATATTTCTGACCGTGTCCCAGATAAGCGCTCTTGAAGAAGGAATTGCCCGCCTTGAGGGAGGTCAGCCACTTGCGTACATTCTTGGAGCCTGGGAATTCTTTGGCTTGCAGTTCGAAGTGACACCCGATGTGCTCATCCCTCGCCCGGAAACCGAATTGTTGGTTGAAAAGGCAATTAAATGGCTAAAAGAGTATCCTTCCAGGGATGGGGCAATGAAAGTGATGGATGTGGGGACAGGTTCCGGTTGCATCTCCATTGCCATCGCAGTTAGTGTTTCGGATATCAATATCACTGCCACCGATATTTCCACGGCTGCCTTGATGGTGGCAGGCAAAAACGCTGAAAGGATGCAAGTGTCCGACCGCATCACCTTTATCGAAGCTGACCTGTTTCCACTCATTTCAACCTCAAATCCCTGCTCACTGATCGTCGCCAATCTTCCGTATATACCAACCAAGACCCTGTATAAAAGCAGCGTTTATGGCCGCGAACCGACCCTTGCTCTGGATGGTGGACCTGACGGGCTGGTAATCATACGCCGCTTCCTGGAAGAAGCCACCACGTGGCTTCTTCCAGGAGGTCGGCTGCTGTTTGAAATCGAAGCTTCAGAAGGCCCGGCAGCGAAATTTATGGCATCCCGCACATTTCCGAATGCGTTGATCACATTGCACAAGGACCTGTCGGGTCGAGACCGGCTGGTGGAAGTTCAAACATGAATACGATAATTATCCCCGTAGAAGACCCGCTGGCACTGCCAAGTGCCCTGGAAGTTCTGAAATCAGGCGGGTTGGTAGCCTTTCCGACAGATACGGTTTACGGGGTGGGTGCGCTTGCCTTTGACCGGATGGCTGTGGAAAGCATCTACACAGCCAAAGACCGTCCAGTCGAAAAAGCTATTCCTATATTGATCGGAGACGTGGATGACCTAGCAAAGGTGGCCATTTCCATCCCGGAAATTGCCTTGAAGCTGGCAGCACATTTCTGGCCTGGACCTTTGACGTTGGTGATACCCAAAAACCCGGAATTATCGGATATTGTCTCCGCAGGACCAACGGTTGGCGTGCGCATGCCGGATCATCTTTTTGCGCGCAGGCTGCTGCGCACAGCCGGACCGATGGCAGTGACTTCAGCAAATCTGTCTGGACAGCCCAGCCCCACGACTGCAGGGGACGTCTTTTCACAACTAGGAAAGCGGATTGCATTGATAATCGACGGAGGGATCACCCCAGGTGGCGTGCCATCAACTGTTGTGGATTGCACGAGCGGAGAGCCGCAAATAATCCGATCTGGGCCGATTCCCAAGCGTGAAATATTAGCGATCAGCGAAAGTTTGCTTTGATCCCCCTATTTTTTTAGCTAAAACCGTCATTTCCCGATTTTTATTCTCTCATCTGGGTCTTAACCTTTGTTCATCCCGTTCTTATCTCGAAGCATATAATTGTAAATATTCTCCTCCTTAACAAACCCCGTCGGGACTAGGGCCAGTCCCCCCAGGGGTTTGTATTTTAATGCTTGCCCAGATAAATTTTAATAAATAATGAGGGTAAAAATAAAATGGTCGTTTACATTCCGATCGCACCCGGAATCCAGAAACTCATCAATCAGGATAAGGGCCAGGTAGGCATAATATCAATTTCCAACCCGTCTGTATGACCGAGGGTATAGCGGAAATATCCGGCTGCGGCAATCATGGCTGCGTTGTCTGTGCATAGTGACAGTGGGGGGATATTGACGGGGAATTCCGTCTGCGCCAGGAACGCGTTTCGCAGAGGTTTATTAGCCGATACGCCGCCGCCGACCACAATTTGCTTCACTTTAAATTCACGGGCTGCATTCATGGTTTTATTAAATAATACATCGACGACTGCCGCCTGGAAACTTGCAGCCAGGTCCGCAACCGGCAAAGGCCCCCCTTCGAACCGTTTCGTCTCTTTGAGAACCGCGGTCTTGAGTCCGGAAAAAGAAAAATTCCATGTTCCTTCAAGCCAGGCGCGCGGGAATTTGAACGCAGTCGGATTTCCATTTTCGGCTGCCTCCTGGACCGAAGGTCCGCCTGGGTAGGGGAGTCCCAGCAATCGGGCGACTTTATCAAAAGCTTCACCGGCAGCATCATCAAGGGTTGCGCCGAGACGTTGATAGGAAAGGTGGGCATCCATCAGATTCAATTCAGTGTGCCCACCTGAAACGAGCAAGGCAATCAGGGGGAAATGTGGCTTGGGTGAAGGCTTATCATCTGCGTTGTATACCCAGGCAGAGTAGATATGTCCTTCCAAATGATTTACCCCCACCAATGGCAATCCTGCCCCGAGGGCCAGTCCCTTGGCTGCATTTAACCCGACCACCAGGGAGCCTGCCAGCCCAGGTCCGCGCGTGGCAGCGATGGCATTAATATCTGAAAGTGCCAGGTGCGCCTTGGCCAGGGTTTGTTCGATGACCGGCAGGATTGTCAAGACATGCTGGCGGGCGGCTACTTCGGGGTAAACGCCTCCGTATCGGGCATGAATATCCATCTGGGATGCAACGGTGGAAGCAAGTAAAACCCGGCCTTTTTCAATGACAGCTGCGGCGGTCTCATCACACGAGGTTTCGATAGCCAGGATTCGGGCGAGTTTAAGATCGGTCATCGGGATGATTATAGCGTTATCCTCCTGTACGTCAACGCCTGATTTGAGAACGTTCCCGTTTTTTGTGGATTGATTTCGTGACAGGTCTTGTGTAAAACCTTGAAGGATGCCAATCGTCCCACTTCTTTTGGTTAACATTAATATCTTACTTGCAGCCACAAATTCGTTACCTGTGGCGTTTGAGTGAGACCAACCCGTTCCAATTTAACTTTCATACCACCAGGGTGGCTGAATAATCTGACGCCATCCCCAAGTAGAATAGGCGTAATGTGAACGAGGATCTCGTCAAGCAATCCTGCCTCGAGCACCTGCCTTGCAGTACTGGCGCCAAGAATTAGCGCATACCTTTCACCGGCTGCAGCCTTGACGAGCTGTATGGCTTTTTTAATGTCTCCACTAACGAAGGTAAATCCTG
The DNA here is from genome assembly GCA_017882125.1 of Anaerolineales bacterium. Lineage (GTDB taxonomy): Bacteria > Chloroflexota > Anaerolineae > Anaerolineales > Villigracilaceae > UBA877. The sequence goes on along the minus strand of JADGQC010000072.1, from coordinate 5,962 downwards.
GAACAGCAGTTACAGGAGCGGCGTGTGTCAGGACAAATTGAGGACCAATCCAAGCACCCCCGTACACTTTCCCCGCATCGGTCCTGGCAACCTGATACGTGCGGGCTCCGATCAGGACCGCACCGATCCGCCCAAGGACATCATCCACGGTTGGATTCGGACCAAAAAAGTCATTCATCCATCCCATGTCGTCGCCTGGTCCCGCGATGAACCCATCCAGCGACATGGTAACATGCCAAAGAACTTTGCCCATAACTGCCCATTTCCTTTTATCCGTTCTTCCAATTCTTCATTTTCAAAACAAAATCATACGGATAGTGGGCCAGGACCTCAATCGTTCCATCCGGTCTGACCCAAAGTGTATCCTCGATGCGGACCCCCATCCCTTTTTCGGGGTAGTACAGTCCGGGTTCGCTGGTGATCACCACCCCGGGTTTTAGGATATTATCATCCGTTGCTGTCAGCCCCGAAAATGGTCGTTCGTGGATATTCAGCCCCACTCCGTGCCCCACAGAGTGGACATAACCCTGCACTGGTGCCGGAGTATTAAGTGGGGTCTGGTGCCCGTATTTTTCGAATTCCTCGCATACCAGGCGGTTATAGTTTTTAAAGGGGGCATTCAGGTCAAGATTCTCCTGAACCTTGTCAAAAACAGACTTGACCTCGTTATAGAGTTTTTGCGCGTCCGGAGTGGCGTAACCCAGGCTCCAGGTGCGGGTAAAATCATAATAGTATCCACCCCCTGCCTCGCACGGGAAGATGTCGAATACGATGGTTTGACCCAACCGCAGAAGGTCCGTGGGGGTGCCGGTCGAATGCGGAACGCCAGCGTCGCGCCCGATCGCAAAGATCGTCCCTTCGGGGTTCTCCGCGCCAAGTTCAGCTAACCACAAATTAATCCTGGATTTAACATCGGCGATGGTCAATGGACCTCCATCCTCCCTTAAAAGGACTTCATCTTCCCTGACCTGGCAATTGGTGAGATAGCCCGCGACGCGCCCAACAACCGTAGTAGTAATTTTCCCCATTCTGCGTATGCGGTCCACTTCAGCCTCGTCCTTCGTCTCCATAATATACATGAAGAGGGAATTGTCATGCGGTTCGCCGACCAGTTCAATCCCAGGCATGAGGTCTTTTAACCGGGAAAAAATTGGGTATGCCGAACCAAAATCCGTGGTGCCATAAATGCCGATCCTGCCATGCACTTCATTATCGATCAGCATATGTTTATAGCGGATCGCCGAGGCCAATAGCGAATCTCCTTGAGCTTCCTTGAATAAAAAATCGTTATTATAGGTACTATACGGGATTACCTTTAACCCTGATTTGGCAGCTTCCCCGCGCTCCATGTCATTGCAGTAAAGCACCGGATCACTGCCCCGCTTTTTAATCAGGGTCGCCCCGGAAATGTGTCCACCACCGGTAAGATAGTACATGGGAGGGTTATGCGTCGCATTACCGATTACAATGATCGCGTCGAGGTTGTTCGTTTGCATGCGCGCGTCGAGGTCGGATTTCATTTTGCATTGCTCCTTGTGGTTTGGGGATCCAGGATCGAGTTTTCTAACTTGATTAACCTGGCAATATGCTCGTTACGATATAAATGGGGGGGAGAAACTGTCCGTTCAATGGGATGGAAGATTTCCCAAGCGATTATGTCACTGTCCCAACGATTTGCAAGACCTGTTCTCTTGAAAGTTTTCCCACTCCGTTTTCGATTGCTTTTAGTGTGCCCTCCGCCAGGAGCAGGGGGATCTCTACGAAGTATTTAAATGAACTTTTTGGCATGGAGGCAACGCCCGCCCTGGCGAGGTCAAGATTTTTCCTGGCGTATTGAAACATTTCCTTATCCGTCCAGCCGGCAGGGAAGAAATTTATACCGCGCTCAGTATCTTCTTTGCGGTTGCGCAAGATGTTAACTGCCTGCAGGCCGCGCCCGAATTGGATTGCACACATCCGGTCAATGGCTGTGCCGTCGAACCAGCTCCAAATATCGCAGATTAACAACCCCACAGCGCCTGCCACGCTAAATGTATATCCATCCAGGTCGGCTTCGGTTTGAATCTGCCAATGGTTGTCCACCCAATAAGCCATGCGCTCTGCCATCGCGATGGTCGCGTCCCAGACACGAGGGGCAATATCGGTAGGCACATTTAGCAGCCAATCGCCAATCCGTAAAGTTACTTCAGGAAGGATGGCGTGATAAGGTGAAAAAAAGAAATCAAGCTCGGCAAGATCGGAATGTGCACTTCCCACGCCGATCTTCGCTTGCAGAATGGGACCCAAGCCGTGCAATAAAGCTGCTTTTTTGGAATCATCCAAACCGGGATGATCTTCGATCTCATCGATGGCGCGCATGCACAAATAGGCGCTGGCAACTGTCTCCTGAAGCCTGGCAGGCAATCGGGCAATTGGAATGAAAAAGGTCCGGCTGTTTTCTTTCAGGACACGGGTAAGGTCTACATGCAAAGTCATAGGTTCATCTGCCACACTGGTAAAGGTCTCTCAAGCATTATTTTTAAGTTGGTAAGACCGAAAAACGCTTGCCAAATTAGCAATCAATGTTTCATCCTGTTCCGGCAGGACTGTGCGCGGGTCAAGCAGGACGCAATCGTTTTCGGTCCGGGCAATGATCGGAGGGTGAAGCATGCGCAATTTTCTTAAAAATGAGTCTGGATCATTAACGTCCAGGGAAAGCACCCAGGTGGAAAGAGATTCGCCCGGCAGGCTCCCACCACCGACAGTGGATTCACTTGCCATTACGTCTCCCTGCCCCATACTGGCAGCCCATAATTCTGCTCGAGCCTTTAACTGCTTGGTTGTCGCAGAGATCATGCGCCAGATGGGGATCTCGCGCACGGCTTCATCCTTAAGATAATGCCGCAAAGTTGCTGTCAGTGCAGCCAGGCAAAGTTTGTCAGCCCGCACTGCCCGAGCCAGGGAGTGCTTCTTAATCCTTTCCATCAGGTTAGCTTTACCAATAATGATACCAGCCTGGGGTCCACCGAGTAACTTGTCTCCTGAAAAACAGACCAGGTCTGCCCCAGCTTTAATGGACTCTTGAACCGTCGGTTCATGGGCCAGGCCGAACTTTTCTGTTGCAATGAGCGTACCGGAACCCAGGTCATCTGCGAATATAACCCCCGATTTGTGCGCAAGGTCCGCGATTTCTGAAAGTTCAGGTTCCTCTGTAAAGCCGGTTATTTTAAAGTTCGAGTGGTGAACGTGGATTACCAACGCTGTTGGTTCGGTCAAAGCTTCTTTATAATCAGAAAGATGGACGCGGTTGGTGGTACCGACTTCGACCAATTTTGCCCCCGATTGCCTCATCACATCAGGAATGCGGAATCCCCCACCAATTTCGACCAATTGTGTACGGCTGATAATTACGCGTTTTTTGCTGGCAAGCGCACAAAGGACTAAAAGAACTGCAGCGGCATTATTATTGACCACCAATGCGGCTTCCGCACCGGTTAATTGCCGGAGCAGGGATTCTGCATGAATCAAACGGCTGCCGCGCTTGCCGGTTTCAAGATCGAATTCAAGATTTGAGTAACCATGTGCAACAGCCAGCATTGATTGTATGGCAGTAGTTGACAGTGGGGCTCGCCCTAGGTTGGTATGCAAGATCACACCACTCGCATTGATAACCGGAAGCAGGGTGGGGGCCGTCCAGGATTGCAGCAACGCAGCAGCCTGGCTGAGTAATGTTTCCCGATCCGGAAGCTTGGACTCGCGCGCCTTTATACCAACAGCCCTAGCGCTTTCAAGAGAACTGCGAATGGACTGTAAAGTTAGCGGGCGGCCGTAGCTCGCGATGAGTTCAGCCGCATATTTGGTCTGGAGAAGTTGTTCAACTGAAGGGAGTCCGTGCAGGTTCATTCTTTCGACTGGTCACTATCCACCGAAGACTGTCCACCCGTATTTGAAGGAATGTTTGTGGGAGGCTGCCAGCGAGCGTTTTCCCGCATACGAATGAAATACTCAATGGCAATCAATCCAGCAGCCAACCCGAGTCCCGTCCAAATCGTAACCAGGCGTTCCTGTTGAAGCCAGATCAATAAAGCCACGTAAACTCCAAACCAAATTGCCTGACGCATAACAACAGTGGCACCAACGGGGGGTTTGGAAGGAAAACGCAGGTTAAGAAACCAGGTAACCGGAAGGGCGAGGCTTGTGACCCCAAGAGTGCTTCCAAAAAACAACAGCCAACGTGCCCAGACAGTAGGGGTGAGCATGAAAACCGCCAACGCTGAGCCGCCCCACCCGAGGATAAAGAGGATGATACTTGAGGCAATATATGAGCGAAATGATGAATTGGACCGATTTTCCATTGTTTGAATTATACCCCAGCCAAGATTTGCGCCCCATCGATTGCTTCGGATGAATTCCTCTGGAACCATTATTTATTGATTGGATGATTGGAAATGGACTGATAAAACCTCAAATATCCTGCGACAATCAAATCCTAAAAATTCATTATCCCCATTTCCTGCAAAAAAAATTTAAAACCGGGGAGCATTATTTATATTTGAAACCTGATTATTTTATTTTCCGCTTCATTTCGTCAATCTGTTCCTGAGTCAAATCGGGAATTTCCTCAAGACGCGTGATGCCAAGCGCTTTGCGCTGGGCCGCGCGCCAGCGTGACAACCGGTCTGATACTTCCACTTCGTATCCAACACTGGAGGGCTTGTAGAAATAAGTACCCAGGAGTTCTTTCGGCAGGTATTGCTGGGGAGTGAAATGGTCTTCCGACATATGGGGATAAACATAGCCCTTACCATGCCCCAGGGCAGTGGCATCCCGGGTGTTATCTTTCAAATGATTTGGCACATCTCCCACACCTTCCTGCTCGATTCGCTCAAATGCTTTGAAATAAGATGTGGCTGTATTGGATTTTGGAGCAGTAGCGAGATAGAGGGTTGCTTCTATAATCGGGTATACACCTTCCGGCAGACCGATAAATGTAAACGCCTGCATGGCAGATGCAGCTACCACAACTCCCATCGGGTCAGCCAGACCTATATCCTCTCCAGCCAGGATAATGAGACGACGCAGGATAAAGCGCGGGTCCTCCCCCGCATAAAGCATTTTCGCCAGCCAGTAAAGAGCCGCATCGGGGTCTGAACCGCGGACGGATTTTATGAAGGCGGAGATCGTATCGTAATGCGCATCGCCATCCTTGTCGTAAAGGACAGCACGACGTTGGATGGATTCCTGGGCAACCTCCAGGGAGATATGGATGCTGCCGTCGTCGGGAGGTGTGGACTCAACGGCCAATTCGAGGGCATTGAGCGCATTCCGGGCATCCCCGCCCGAAACATCGATTAAATGGTCCCGGGCTTCAGGATCCAATACCACCCGGCGACCGCCGTAACCACGCTCGGTATCCGCGAGAGCCCTGTCCAGGATCTTTCCAGTCTGCTCGCCGGTTAATGGAAGAAGTTGGAAGACGCGGCTGCGGGAGACCAACGCCCCTATTACTTCGAAATAAGGATTTTCAGTTGTGGCTCCGATAAGGAGAATGGTGCCGTTCTCCACGTGCGGCAGGAGTGCATCCTGCTGGGCCTTGTTCCAGCGATGGACTTCATCAACAAAGAGGGTGGTCTTTTTTTGATATAGGCGTCTTCGTTCCAGGGCAGCCTCAATAACGTCTTTGAGTTCGGCCTTACCTGCCAGGACTGCAGAAAGCGTTTCGAAATGGGATTGGGTGCGGTTGGCAATTACCTGTGCCAGGGTGGTTTTGCCTGTACCAGGCGGGCCCCACAGGATGATTGAAGAGAACAACCGGTCGGATTCGATGGCACGCCGCAAAAGTTTTCCCGGTCCAATGATATGTTCCTGACCGACATATTCGTCAAGTGTGCGCGGACGCATGCGGGCAGCCAGCGGGGCTTCATCCATTAATTTTTGCTGCATGGCATGATCAAAAAGGTCGGTCATAAAATAATTATAAACC
>JADGQC010000071.1 GCA_017882125.1 Anaerolineales bacterium | reverse complement strand
AACATTGGTCGGTCGAATGTACGCCGGTCAAGTCCGGTCTCGAGAACCGAGGCCAGGTTGGGGAGCGTTGAATCCCATTCGGTTTTGAAACCTTCTGCTCGCCGTTTCCATTCGTCTCCATCTGGGACAGCATGGTCGAATGTCACCAGTGTTCCCCCGTCCTTGGGCGATAATGTTACGCTCACATCTGTAGCACATGGTTCCATCCGCGCAAACCATTTGAATTTGACGGATTTATTTTCTTCCAGGGCAATATATTCTCCAGCGGAATAAAAGTCACCATGCCAATAAAGGTACATCCGTCCTCCTGGGCGGGGAGCTACGGTGGCAAAGTCGCATAGCCATTCGTGCAATGCTTCTGCATGGGTCAGGGAGTAATAAACCTGTGCGGGTGGTACTTTAATAAATTGCTCCGAGGTCACGGTGGTGGGCATACTATTCTCCTTCCTTCGTTAGCGGCTTATCCGAATGCTGAAGCCATTTTTGAACGTCGCGCGTATGTTTACCTTCGTGTTCGCAAAACATTACCATCATGCTCATTATGGTTGAGTTACCTCCCCAGGGAACGTTGACGGGGAGGAAGAATTTATCTACTGTCATTTCCTCGATGATGGTCCTCAGGACCTGCCGGTTGGAACGCCATTCATTAAGAACCTGTTCATTATCAAGTTCGGCCCGGGAGAAAACAGACATTTCATTGTATGCATCGATATCGGGAATATTTGGGATGGACAGCGGTCTACCCTCAATGTGGGCGTGCAGAGCTTCAATTGTGGCTTCATCCCAGCCAGTCACATGCGCCAAAACCTCCCTTATGGTCCAGCCGGGATAGATTTCTTTGTTAGAGTCAACTTGAGGCAAAACGCCTTCCATTTTTGTGTGCGTTTCTTCCATGAGTTGGAGCAATTTCTTCTGGTCAGGAATTGGCATGGAATCCTCTCTTGTCATGGGATATTTTACACCCGGCGAGGTCATGACAGGCTGTGGGTCTAAGCACTAGCGCTGTATAGCCAATAAATAATTGGAAAAAATACCAATGATTTCAAATATATGCTCATTGATTTAGCCTCAAATGTTTGATACTATTAAATTTGACTGATCTACATAGTATCCTTGGGAAAATATTCTTATTTGCATGCATAAAGAATCATTTTGAAAATTGTGCTTATTCGTATATTAATAACCACCTCCATGCCTAGCTTGAAATACTACGTCAGTATGATTCCATATGAATGAATCGAAAAGCGCCTCCAAACGACTGGATATCTATTCCTTTGAAATGATCATCGCTCTAGCCCTGATCACACTACACGATTTCCTGTTATCTAATTTTGTTTCCCTGCCGGTTGCTCTTCATCGCAGTACGCTGGTAGTGCTAAGCTCAATGGACAAGGTCGCCACAAGTTTGGAATACCTGGTCCCGATCGTCTCATTTATCGTCCTTTTGATCCTCTGGTTGACTCGCAGAAATGTATGGGAACGCCACGTGGCAATGATTTATCTCGGTTGGGTCACGCTGCGCATGGTGCTCAAAATCGGCTTGGTAATATTTATTGTATCTTCACGACCTCAGACAGGTGTAGGTGTGCTTTTAAAAGACACCCTGGTTCTGTGGGTGGTCAACTTTGTACTGTTTGGTGTGTGGTATTGGATCATCGATGGTGGCGGTCCACGCGCCCGCCGCGATGGATTAACAAAGCGCTATGATTTTGCTTTTCCTCAGCAAGCCCAACCATTGACCGGTTGGGAAGACTGACACGCCGGGTTCTGGGATTATGTTTTCCTCGGATTTAGCAGCAACACACAATTCGGGCTCGGTGACACGCAGGTGCTATCGGCGCGAGCCAAGTTCTTGTTAATGGTACAAATCACAATGTCAATGGCAGTAATAGTTTTCATGGCATCTATCGCGATCACGTTGCTGCGATAATCAGCCCGGTACGCTTTCGACCATCTGATTAATCTGAATATTCATATAAACGGGATAAAATTAACAAATGATCAAACTATCCGAATTTGAGAACCGCTTGACGCCCCCAATAAAAAAGATATTCAGGAAATTAGATTCTCCGGCTGCCATCCAGGATTATTTGGACAGCATCCCATACATCGCAGAGGAGCTCGACAGATCACCGCTGCGGGTAATGACCGACAGTCAGGGACATTGCCTCGATGGGGCACTCTTTGCTGCGTTGGCTCTTGTTCGCCTCGGGCATCGTCCCCTCATCATGGACCTTGTCCCTGAGCCCGGCACGGATGATGACCACGTGTTGGCGTTATTCCAGCACAATAATAATTGGGGCTGTATCGCCAAATCGAATTATGCTTTTCTGCGTTTCCGTGAGCCGGTTTACAGGAATCTTCGCGAATTGGCGATGAGTTATTTCGAACCTTACACCAGTAACGAAAAACGGAAAACATTGCGCGGCTACACTCGCCCGCTTGACCTGTCAGCCTTCGACCCGGATTGGATGTGGAGTGAGGCCAGGATTTCAGAAATATCCAGACGACTATATCAACGAAAGCCAATTCCCCTGATTTCTCAGGAAGACGCTAAAACCCTATCGGTAGCTGATGACCGTTTCTACCAGGCCAATACGCTCGGAACGAATTTCAGCTGGATTTATGGTGTCCGTGAAAACTCGTGAGATGAGTTGGGAACAGGGTTCGCAGTTACTCAACTTATTCCAATTGTGGGTTGGCTGGCTTTGATCACCCGATCCACACCCCGCTCCAACCGGGTAGGTTTACGGTAATATTTTCCCCATTGACAACATGTTTTTCACCGCTCAGGCAATCCTTGACACTGTGCCCGTCTTTCCATCCGATTTTGGAAACGGGCACATCAATGCGACGTGCTTTTGAGCTTGCATTCAGTGCTACCAGGACCCTGTCTTCACCCAGGGACCTGGCGAATGCGTAGTTTCCGTCTTCGGCCAATAACCGGATGAAGTCTCCGCGGCGCAGGCACGGGATCCGTTTTCGCAGCGAGATCAGGGTTTTCACCCAGTTACGCAGGTCCAGGTTCCACTCATTTTCGTTCCACGGGAAAGCTCGTCGCGAGTCGGGGTCCTTGCCGCCATCCACCCCAACCTCGTCCCCATAATATATTGCCGGTGCTCCCGGAAATGCCATTTGAAATAGAAATGCCAGTTTTAGCTTGTCGATGTTCCCTGCCACCATGGTCTTGAAGCGCTCGGTGTCATGGCTGTCGAGGGGGATATACATGGCAAGTAGGTTGTCGTGCTCATAAGCATTGAGCAGTGCCTCGATGCGCGCGTCGAATTGGGTGGCATTTTCTCGCCCCTGCAGCAGCGCAACGAGGGCATCCCGTACCGGGTAATTGGTGAGACCGTCAAAGTGACGGTCATTCGCCCAGCGGGAATTCACATCCCAAATTTCACCGACCAGGTAAGCTTCATGGTTTGCATCGTGGACGACTTTACGGAACTCTTCCCAAAAACCATCGTCATCGATTTCATTGGGTACGTCCAATCGCCAGCCGTCTATACCCTGGTCGATCCAGTATCGGGCAATATTTAATATATAGTCCCTGACCAATTTATTGGAAGTGTTGAGTTTGGGCAAAGATTTATGGTCCCACCAGCCCAGGTAATTTATTGGCTTTCCATCATCGTATGCGTTTAATGGGAAATTCTTGATGTGGAACCAATCCTTATAGCCTGATTTTTCACCATTTTCGAGGACATCCACGAATGCAAAGAAACCGCGTCCGACGTGGTTGAAAACGCCGTCGAGGATCAGGTGCATGTGATTTTGATGCACACAATCAACCAGGTCGTGGAAGTCGGCCATTGTCCCGAGTTTTGGGTCGATTTGATAATAATCGCTGGTGTTGTACCGGTGGGTGGAGGGGGATAAAAAAATGGGATTCAAGTAGATCGCGGTAATGCCCAGGTCGATCAGGTAGTCATGTTGCTGGATAATGCCGCGCAGGTCACCGCCCTGGAATCCCCAGGCAGTGGGAGTAGAGCCCCACTTTTGCACATTGGGTGGGTCATTATCGGGGTCTCCATTGGCAAACCGGTCGGGGAATATTTGATAGAAAATCGCGTCTTTAACCCAATCAGGAGTTGACATTTATTTATCCAGGAATGAATTTTAGAATCGTCGAATTTTACCCTAAAACGCAGGTAGGGTTTCCAAAGAGCCCCCTCAATTGTTGGCCCGATAATTCCTGTTAGCCACCCACCGAAACACCGATCAATCTGCCCACTCCAAAAACAAGTACTGCGGCCAGGATACCGATCACAACCTGCCGGATCCCGGAGACCCACACACTTTTCCCAGTTAACAGGGTGATCGCTGCTCCTGTAAGAAAGAGCGCCAACGCACCGACAGACAAACTGGTAACAACGGCAGGGATTCCCTTGAGAAAGATATATGGAAAAAGTGGGATAAACGCACCGGAAGCGAAAAGGAAGAATGATGTTACCGCCGCTTCCCAGGGAGAACCCCCGAGTTCTTTTGGATCTATCCCCAACTCTTCGCGAGCCAATGTATCCAGAAGATTGCCTTTGTCCTTTGTGATGTGAGCAGCGAGCTCGCGTGCACGTTCGATGGGCAGCCCCTTACCCTCGTAGATCAGCGCCAGTTCTTCCTGTTCTTCTTCAGGATGATCTGCGATTTCCTGGGTTTCGATGGATATCTGTCTTTGATAAAGTTCACGCGATGACTGGACCGAAAGCCACTCGCCTAATGCCATCGAGCTGGATCCGGCCAGCAGGCCGGCAATCCCGGTTATAAGCACACCATGACCAGGCAGGTTCGCCCCGGCAGCTCCCATTGTCAAACTAAGGACCGACACCAACCCGTCATTAGCTCCCAGGACAGCCGCGCGCAGGGCATTCCCGCCGCCTAATCGATGGCGCCCCTCCATTTGGGCTACATCGGCACCAGCCAGTCCGGTTGACCGATCAGAGGCCGCAGATAGCAATAGGGCGTGAGACTTCTCGTCAGCCGACATGGCTGTCGATTCTGCTTCGGGCTGATTGTCGTATGCGCGGCTGTCAGCCTGTTCGTTGGACGTAAGGGTTGGAAGGATGAACTGAGGTCCGAACCGCTTTGCCAGGATTGCGAGAATGCGGGCGCGTCCGCTCGGTTTGGGCCGCGAGTATTTCGCCTTGGAGTCGATTAATCGTTTTTCCCACGCTTTCGCGTGCTTTACTTCGCTCGCAGATAAACGCCGGTACAACTCGGCCATTTTCGGTTGCTTTTCAGATTCCGCCAAGGCAAGATAGAGAAAGGCGCCGTCTGTTTCTTTTTGAAGGTTGACAAGGTATCGGGAATTTTCAGTTGGGTTGGTCATCTTATCCTTTTGAATAAAACCTAAGAAGGAAAAATCAAAATAAATTAGATAAATAATTTTACCTTAAATCAAATGCCGAGTCACCCGACTCGGCATTTGATAATATATTCGGAATTATATTTTTCATGGAAGCAACTAAAGATACATAAATTGCCAGTCCCTGCTTTTATTCCTGATTTATTTTTGGAGCCCTCGCGACATTTCATCCAACAAGGCCAGTTCGTCATTGGAGAGCCGGAAGTTCATCGCTCCGGCGCTTTCCTCAGCCTGTCGGACCTTCGTGGCACCCGGGATGGTAACCACGATATTTCCTTTGAAATATACCAGCCAATTCAATGCAACCTGTGCGACCGTCGCTCCGTGACTGGCGGCAATCTCTTCCATGGAATTGATGAGTGGACGTGTCCTCTCCAGGTCGCGTTTCATGCCTGCCTTGCGCCAACCTGGTACGTGCGCGAGCAGCCCTGGATCCTTGTGATATTTCCCGGTCAACAACCCGCGTGCCACGGGTGTGTAGGCAATGATCGTGATCCCCAGTTCCCTGGCTGTTTCCAGGACGCCATTTGTTTCGATCTTCCGGTCCAATAAGTTGTAGCGAACCTGGTTCACCGCGAGTGGCAGACCTCTCTTTTCAAGTGCCGCATGTGCCCGCCGCATTCGAGCAGGATTGAAATTGCTCACTCCTACTGATCGGATCTTCCCAGCCTCTACAAGGTCAGCCATGGCATTCATTTCCGCTTCAGGCGACGAAAAGCTGTAAGGCTGGTGGACCATGTAATTCCCGATGCTGTACCCACCCAGGAAGTGCAGGCGGTTACCGATGGTTAGCGGAATATTCCTCGCAGTTCGTAAAATCGGCTGCCATTTTGTCGCAATGACCACTTCCTCATCTGATTTGCCGGCAGCCTTCAACCCGATCGCAAGCGATTGTTCAGATACACCTGCTCCATACATCTCGGCAGTATCGAACCAGTTGATGCCGCCGTCCAGCGCTGCTTTGATGATGGCATTTTTTTCTTCCTGCGGAATGACCGGGAACGCTCGCCCGATCAACCCGCCTCCTCCTGCAAGTTCCATGACGCCTAGTCCGATCGGGGTGACCAGAATTTCTGTTTTTCCCAGGTGTCTTTTCTCAATTTTATTAGTTTTTTCCATTCTAAAAGTCCTTTCTACCTTGAAAAAGCACCAGCCTCTCCCTATTTCCCTATTAGACGTTGGAAGAGGCTGGATTTTGGTATTTTGGGTGCAAAAACCTTGCAGGGCTAGATTTCTTTGCCTTCGAACTGGCTGTTGTAAAGTTCGGCGTAGAAACCTTTCTTGGCAAGTAGTTTGGCATGCTTGCCCTGTTCCACGATATCACCGTCTTTCATCACCAGGATCCAGTCCGCATCGCGGATCGTGGATAAGCGGTGGGCAATGATGAAGCTGGTGCGTCCTTTCATAAGTGAATCCATTGCTTTTTGGATCTGCACTTCGGTATGTGTATCCACCGAACTGGTGGCTTCATCCAGGATGAGGATTTTGGGATCTGCCAGGAAGGCTCGGGCGATGGTCATCAGCTGCATTTGACCCTGGGAAATGTTTGTGGTCTCCTCGTTGAGCACCATGTTGTAACCCTCGGGCAGCGTGCGGACAAAATGGTCCACGCGGGCAGCCTTGGCGGCATTGATGACATCCTCATCGCTGGCGTTCGACCTGCCGTAGCGGATATTCTCCATGATGGGTCCGTTATAAAGCCAGGTATCCTGTAAGACCATACCGAACATGCAGCGCAGATCCGCCCGGGTGAAGTCCTGGATGTTATGACCATCCACCAGGATGGCGCCGCTGTTGACGTCATAGAAGCGCATCAACAGTTTGACCATGGTGGTCTTGCCGGCGCCGGTCGGTCCTACAATGGCGATCTTTTGACCGGGTTCGGCGTAGAAGGTAAAGTCATTGATGATAATCTTGTCCGGGTTGTAACCGAAATGGACATTCTTGAAATCCACCCGACCCTGGACAGTACCCACCTGGACGGGGGTTGTTGTATCCGGGATTTCTTCGGGTTCAGCCAGGAATTGGAACACACGCTCCGCAGCTGCCATGGTTTGCTGAAGAATATTGGAAATATTGGCGATCTGCGAGATCGGCTGTGTAAATGAGCGTACATACTGGATGAACGCCTGGATATCGCCAATGGTGATGCTGCCCTGAACTGCCAGGTAGCCGCCCAGTATACAGATGGCTACGTACCCCAGGTTGCCTACGAAGTTCATGATCGGGAATAACAGGCCGGTCAGGAACTGTGACTTCCAGGCTGAGTCATAGAGGGTGCTGTTGATCTCGTCAAATTGTTCAACGCTCTTGGCTTCACCATTGAAAGCCTTCATCACAACATGCCCGCCGTACATTTCTTCAACGTGACCGTTGATATGCCCCAGGTAGTCCTGCTGGCGTTTGAAGAAGACCTGGGATTTACCGACGATCAAGCCAATGATGCCGAACGACAGTGGCAGGATGGCAATCGCTACCAGGGTCATCTGCCAGCTGATGGTGAACATCATGATGAGCACGCCGATAACAGTAGCGATGGACGTTATGATCTGCGTCATGCTCTGGTTCAACGTCTGGCTGACCGTGTCCACATCATTTGTAATACGCGATAGAACCTCGCCGTGGCTCGTGGTATCAAAATATTTCAGGGGCATCCGGTTTATCTTTTCGGCGATGTCCTTCCTGAACCGGTAGGTGATATTCATTGCCACATTGGACATGATCCAGCCCTGTCCGTAACTCAGCAACGCAGAGAACACGTACAGCAAAAGGGTTTCTATCAGGATATTGCCAATGTAGGTAAAGTCAACTACACCTGTTCCAGCGATCTGGGCTAATACACCTTCGAACAGCTTTGTGGTGGCATTTCCCAGGATCTTCGGACCGACGATCATTGCGGCTGTCGAGGCGATCGCGAGCAGCCAGATGAATAAGATCAAAAGCCGGTATTGCGCAAGATATTGGACAAGTTTTTTCAGGGTGCCTTTGAAATCACGCGGTTTTTCGCCTTTTCGCATCATTGCCATTGGGCCGCCGCCGGGTCTCATGCCGCCCATTGGGGGGCGCCCGCCGGCTGGAGTGGAACTGGTTGGGGGAGTAACGCTGTGCATTGTCATGACAACTCCTCCATGCTCAACTGCGATAAGGCAATGCCTCGGTATATTTCACAGTCCTTCATAAGTTCGTCATGGGAGCCTTTTCCAACGATATTACCCTCGTCTAATACGATGATCTGTTCGGCATTCTTAATGGTGGCAATGCGTTGGGTCACGATCATCATGGTACTCGAACCGGTGTGCTCCTTGAGCGATTTCCGCAGAGCTGCATCCGTCTTGAAATCCAGGGCCGAAAAACTGTCATCAAAGATATAGATGGGTGCTTTCTTTACCAGGGCACGGGCGATCGCCAGGCGTTGCTTTTGACCTCCGGATACGTTCATGCCGCCTTGTGCCACTTCAGTCTGCATGCCCTCAGGATTAGAGGTAATGAATTCGGTTGCCTGGGCAATGTCGGCTGCTTTTTTCAATTCCTCGTCGCTGGCGTTTTCATCCCCATACAAGAGGTTTGTTTCGATTGTCCCTGAGAATAGCGTCCCTTTTTGGGGGACGTAACCGATCCTGTCACGCAGGTCGTGCTGGGTCACTTCCCGGATGTCTGTCCCATCGACGATGACTGACCCCTCAGTGACATCATAAAAGCGCGGGATCAGGCTGACGATCGTGGATTTACCCGAACCGGTGGTGCCGATCAGCGCCGTGGTCTGACCCGGTTGGGCAGTGAAGCTGATGTTGTGTAAAACGTCCTCCTCAGCTCCGGGGTATCGGAACGAAACGTTGCGGAATTCGACCGTTCCCTTGAACGGCTCGCTGAATTGGTTTGGGACTTCCGGGTCATTAATGACCGGTTTGGTTTCGAGCACATCTGCGATCCGATCCCCGGATACGGCTGCTCTTGGCAGGATGATGAACATCATCGCCAGCATCAGGAAGGCAAAAACGATTTGCATGGCATATTGCATAAATGCCATCATATCGCCCACCTGCATGGATGACTGCGCCACCTGGTGGGCACCAACCCACAGGATAAGCAGGGTTACTCCATTCATCACCAGCATCATTACCGGCATCATGGTGACCATGACCCGGTTGATGAACAGGCTGTTACTGGTCAGGTCTACATTGGCTTTATCGAAGCGGGCTTCCTCGAATCCCTGCATGTTGAAAGCTCGGATGACCATCATCCCCGACAGGTTTTCGCGTGTCACAAGGTTGAGCCGGTCGATCAGGCTTTGGATGATCTTGAATTTAGGCAGGGCGATGGCAAACACGGTCAGGATCAAACCAAACAGCACAACCACTGCCAGTGCGATGATCCACCACATGTTGGCGCTTTTACCGATCGCACGGATCACGCCGCCGATACCAATGATCGGCGCATAAAACACCATGCGCATCATCATGATCACTACCATTTGGATCTGGGTGATGTCATTCGTCGACCTGGTGATCAGAGAAGCCGTGGAGAATTTGTCAAACTCGGTCGCGGAAAAGCTTTCCACCCGGTTGAATACATTCCGGCGCAGATCACGTGCCAGCCCTGCGGCTGTTCGCGCAGAAAGATATCCCACCAGGATCGTGCAGGTACCGGAGAGCAGTGTCACGAGCAGCATCAAGACGCCGATGTTTAAGATATAGTTGGATGACAACTTCCCGGCATCCATTCCTAGCGCAATGTATTCGTTCTTGACCGGTGCGGCAGCAGCCTGGATGATCATGCTGTCTCCCAGGGCGGTAAACTTTGCATCGAAAGTGCTGCTCAGTTGAGCCAATTGTGCGGCTGGCAGCTGTGCGAGTATCGTGAAAATATCCATCCCGGGCGGAATCTTGGAAAGGTCGAAGCCCGAGGTGGCTGCCATGGCTGCTGCTTTCGCTGGGTCAGCCAGTATCTCCTGGATGCCTGAAACGATCAGGAAGGATTTCCCCATCACGGGGTTCAACCAGGTGATTTCTGTGCTGGAGATCTTATTCAGGACATAAATCGGTTCGTTTGCCAGATCGGGATACAACTTGACATTCGCGGCATAATCAGGTGAGTTTTTATCTACCAGCGTGAAATCGGACAGCGCTCTTGTTTTGTCCGCTGCGCTCATGAAAATGGTGAGCTTGTTCATCTCGGTCTGGCGGACTGCCACGGGGATGGCATTTGCCACACCACCTTGCTGGATGCCGATATTCACGATTTTCGACATGTAGTCTGGCAGGGCCAGGTCGGCATTCGCCTGCACAAACAGCAAGGCGATTGCAATTATTATGAGCAGGAGGTAGGGTTTTAAGTATTTCAATAAACGTAGCATGGTTGTAAAGACTCCTATAAAATGTTATCCAACAAGTTTTTCCGCCAGGTCGTTTTGGATCTGGCTCCGTTACTCTATGCAGAAGGTTGTTTTTCGGGCCGGTTTCTCGACCTACTCAGTTGTCTTTTGCGCAGCTGAGGTGAGCAGGATAAGCGCGGAAATGATCATTTTCTGCTGTTCTGGGCTGAGCGCATCGGTAACACCCTCGACCCACTTGCTGCGGGCTTCGACGCCCTGTTCTATCAGGGTGCGGCCTTTTTGCGTAAGCGCTAGTTGTTTGGCGCGCCGGTCTTCCGGATCTTCGGTACGTACGATCAGTCCCAATTGTACCAACCGCTCTACCGCCTGGCTGGCTGCGGCGTTGGTTACTCCGAGTTGTTCTCCCACTTCAGATACACTCGTATTTCCGTGATGAACAAGTCTCATCAAGATGTTGATCTGGGAGAACGACAGGCCCGTCAAATCCATGAATTTCCTGAAGTCGCGCATGGAGCGCTGCATGAAAACTTCCGACCATTCGCGGATTACGTCAGTTAATACTTTAGTTGGCGACATAATTAATATCCTTTATTAGTTAAGCGACGTTGAATATATCCGCAAGTTAAGTTATTGTCAAGAGGCTTAAGATAAGAAAAGGATTGGAAATGCGGATTCAACTCGTTAGTGCAACAGACTTGTTAAAGAATACCTCAAAAGGAGTACGAAAGCCGAGTGTCTTTCGAGGTCGATGATTGAGTTTTTGCA
>JADGQC010000070.1 GCA_017882125.1 Anaerolineales bacterium | reverse complement strand
GGCTTCGAAGCGCATGGAACGGTGTTCTTCCGATTCGTACTCCAGCCTGGCCCATAAACGATCGACCGGCAGGATGGGTTCAACGTGCTCCGGCCATTCTACAAAAAGAGGGCTTTGCGTCAGCAGGGCATCGAGATCCAGTTCTTCGGCTTCCCTCAGGCTTTCGACCCGGTAGGCATCAAAATGGGATAATTGTGCCCCGTCCGGGCGTCGATACGCGTTTACCAGGACGAAGGTTGGGCTTGAGACGTCGTCAGTTGCGCCCCAGCCAAGTGCTGCACCCTGGACAAAAGTGGTTTTCCCCGCGCCAAGTTCCCCTTGCAGGCAGATCAAATCTCCTGGTTGGAGCAGCGCGCCCAAACGCATCCCCAGCCGTCTGGTCTGTTCGGGGGATTTGCTGAAGAATTCAAATGTATGCGCGTCCAGGATGGGCATGTCGAGAAGATTATACTACAGGGTTTTTGTCCGGATTTCACCACCCCGCCACCAGGTTGGCATAGCTGATTGGTCCCCAACCAAAAACCATTCAAAAAAACCGGGGGTTTCTAAGTCAACCCCACTTTTTCGCCCAGCGTCCGGGCAATGATGCGTGCGGCATCCGGTCGGGCCGCGCGGCGGCAGTTTTTCACAACCTGCTGCCTCTCGTTTGTGCGGCAGACCCAGCGTGTCAATGCACGCACCACTTGTAATGGTTCCGGGGCCCACACTCCCACCCCCTCGGATACAACAAAATCCACGTTGCCGTCTTCCTGACCAGGCAATTTGGCATATAGGATGATTGGTAATTCAGCGATGAGCGCTTCAGCGATCGTTCCGGGCCCTGCTTTGGTCACTATGACATCGGCTGCCCTCATGAAGTCCGGCATATCATGAACAAACCCATAGACAAAGGCGGGATTCTCCCAGGTCTGTTCTTTAAGTTCAGCTTCGAGTTTGCTGTTTCGCCCCGTCACGATGACCAGGCACACATCCAGCCCCGACTCGTCTATGGCATGCGCTGTCTCTGCCAGCGGGCCCATTCCTTCGCCTCCACCCACCAGCAGGATAACCTTCTTGCCCTTCGGCCACCCAAAATCCTTCCGCAAGTGAGATCTGTCTCCTATTGGAGCGTTGCAACCCTGCGAGACAGGCTGTCCCACTACGAGGACTTTTTCGGGCGACATGGTGTAACCAATTGCAACCTGACGGGCCATTTCGGTCGGTACAATGGTCAGGTCGGCCCGATGGTCGAACCACAATGCATGTGTCGAAACCATGTCTGTTACCACCGTGACAAATGGCGGGCGGTTCTTCCCGAGGGCTTTCAGGGCGAAAGTGGTTGCCAGGGGGTGAACACTAACCAGCATTTCACTGTGGTGATCGTTCACCAGGCGGCGGGCTGCACGCCGGACGTATGGCCAAAAAATGGAAGTCACAAAGCGCGCCTGCGACCGCCCATCGCTAATGTCAAACATGGCTCCCCATAGCTCGGGGACGCGTACCAAATCCGGGTAGGCTTCAGGTAAATGGTTGAAGGGCGGTGGAGCATAATCTTTGAGGAAATCCACCATCTGCGTTATCACGGCATCCTTGAACTCACAGTGAATCGCCTCGATGATGGCCTCACAGGCAGCCCGGTGCCCGCCGCCTGTATCCGAGAATAGGAAGGTCATATGAGGTTTGTCAGTCGGAAGAGCGCTCATGGGATCCCTCTGATAGAACAGTCTTCAACCGCCTGGAAAGTTCCCGGCGCGTCAGCATCACCCGCCGCCTGCAGCCTTTGCACTCCAGGCCGATATCAGCACCCAGGCGAGTGACCGTCCATTCGTATGAGCCACACGGATGCGGTTTACGCAAACGCAGAAGGTCGTTAAGCTGCAAGTCGGGAAGCACGTATGGATTCTAACGCAAATGGACTGAATTGACGAATGCCGCCCAAGTCTTTTGTGATACACTTATTCCAACCGTTTTATACCGGAGAATTCCCATGCAAGCTCATGAAACCTATTCAATTGAAATCGCCGGAGTCAAACGCGACCTGCGCCTGTTTGAGATCAAACCTGGATTGAGGATCGCCATTCTCAATATCCTCGGCGATACCGAGCTCGTCCAGGCGGCTGCCAAAGCACTGGCAAAGGCGCTAAAAGCCGTCGAGTTTGACATTCTGGTCACCGCTGAAGCCAAGTCGATCCCATTGGCTTATGCCTTGGCCGTTGAAACAAAAAAACCATACATCGTCCTGCGCAAAGCTTACAAACCCTATATGGGCGCCGCATTGATCGCCGAAACGTTGTCCATCACCACCGGCGAGCCGCAGACCCTCATCATGGATGAAAAAGACCAGGCCTTGGTTCGCAACAAAAAAGTTGTCCTTGTGGACGACGTGATCAGTACCGGCTCGACCCTCCAGGGGATGCGGATGATAATGGAAAAAGCCGGGGCTGAAGTGGTGCGCGAGGGGGCAATTTTGACCGAGGGCGAGCGAGCCAAATGGGATCATATTATTGCCCTGGGGCACTTGCCGTTGTTCACAAGCTGATTTGTAGGTGAATCCGGCCTTTTTATTTTGTTTCATACAGGGGGTCTTGACCTGATATGTAAGCTATCCATCCATTCTCTACCTCGACCCCGAAACCGCTCCTACCAAGGCGGGCGTCCCTGCCGAGATAAATTTCCAGGAGCAAACCGATGAAAAAATCTGTGTTCGAACGCATGGTGGAAAGGGCATTCTCGGGACTTGAGGCCCGCTACGGTTTTAAAAAAACCGAAACCAAATTCGAAAATCGCAGCGTGATCGTACGTTATCAAAATCCCACTACTGAAATTATTGTAAATTATGAAATAGGCACCAAACCCTGGCTGGAAATTTCCGACTTGCAAAATCCAGGTAACAAATCCACGCTCGGCTGGCTGCTGGTTGAGGCCGGCGTTGACAAGCCTCCGCTCCCTGAGCAGGCTTTTCAGCCATCGACGATCAACGAAAGCGAACTCGAACCCATTATGCAAAAAATGGGTCGGCAACTGCTGGACAATGGCGCGACCCTGCTCAAGGGTGATTTCGCGGTACTGCCAAAATTACAGGCGCGCGCCAAAAAATATGGACTGGATTGTGACCGTTACCTATCCATCCGCAAACCCAAACCTTAAATGTATTCTTTGGTTCGGCCGCTGCTCTTCAAGCTTGACCCGGAAACTGCCCACCATCTGACGCTGCAACTGATCCGCCTGGGCAGGTTTCAACCATTGAACTCCATTCTGCAGGCAATATATGCAGTCCCGGAAAGACCAGTGCAGGCCTTTGGGCTGCATTTTCGGAATCCGGTGGGGCTGGCAGCGGGATATGACAAGGATGGTCTCGCCTGGCGCGGGCTGTCAGCCCTGGGGTTCGGACACATCGAAGTTGGCACCGTCACCCCTCTGCCACAGCCGGGGAATTCGAAGCCGCGTGTATTCCGCCTGGTTGAAGATGGTGCGGTGATCAACCGCATGGGATTCCCGGGACTAGGCGCAGATTATTTGGCAGGGAAGATTCGCCGTCGCAGGCGCGGGGGAGTGATCATGGGGGTAAACCTGGGCAAGAACAAGGATACTCCCATCGAAAACGCCGCCGGTGATTATATTTCCCTGCTGCGCCAATTCACTCCCCTGGCAGATTATCTCGTGGTCAACGTCAGTTCTCCCAACACCAGCGGTCTGCGCCGCCTGCAGGGACGCGATCTTCTCGAAGGGTTGCTGGGCGCACTTGCCAATGAACGCAAAGACATTGCTGCCGCCGGGGGAGCCTCCACACCCATCCTGGTCAAGTTGGCGCCCGACCTGTCCGAAGAGGAACTGGATGACGCCCTTGAGGTCATCCTCCGGACCGGCATGGACGGCGTGATCGCCACCAATACCACCCTGGGGAGGGATGGTTTGCAGTCTAAGCATGCCGCAGAGACCGGCGGGTTGAGCGGGGAACCTCTTCGATTGCGCAGCCAGGCGGTTTTACATTCGGTTGTAAAAAAACTGGACGGTCGCCTGCCGGTTGTCAGTGTGGGTGGGATCATGCAGCCCGAGCATGCCCGGGCACGTTTGGATGCCGGCGCCACGCTCGTGCAGGTCTATACCGGTCTGGTTTATGCCGGACCTGCCCTGGTCAGTCAAATTGTCCGGGGACTGAGCTAGGTTCTTTATTCGCAATCCATGCTCAAACAATCATCCCGTAGGTTTTCTCTGCGGGATGATTTCATTAATTAGTCCTGTTATGGTTCAAGGCAGAACGGGATGGAATCGCTCTGTCCAACGGGGGTTTCCGTCTCACCGTTCTGGTCGTAGATCTTGATCCAAACGATTTCAGGAAACTGTTTTAAGTTGGCAAAGATGAGGTTCGCGATCGTGTAGGTCGATCCCTGGGATGCGCACGTCCCGGTCAGGTAGACCCGGGTGATGCCATTCTCGATGGTTAGTTTACTGTACCCGGTCGTGCCGCTCAGGATGACTGACAGCCCCTGGGATTTTTCAGCTTCTGTTGGACCTAGGAACAATTGAGTCAGGGTCGCCTCCGCCAGCGATAAAGGTGCCGGCACGCTGCGCGTGACCTGGATTTCATAAGGTTCAGTGCCAACCTCATACCGGGTCATGTCGGTGAAATAAACGTTGAGGATCACCGTTGCGGGGGAGACAGGCTGGATGAGCGGTGGCGAACAGGGACTACAACATGCGATGATTGCCAATGCGAGCGCCATAATAGGGAAGATTATCCGGCCCATGGTTCCTCCTTCGAATGGTAATCAGGGACCACCAGGTGCTGTGCATCCACGAACTTCTTAGTCAGCGTATTCCGGGTGGCAGTGTACAACGTGATATATCAATTATACACACTGGTGCGCGATATAATTTCTTAAAAAGGACGCATTATGCATATTCTGGTCACAAACGACGATGGCGTGCAGGCTCCCGGGCTTTTGGCGCTTGCTCAGGAACTACGGAAATTGGGAAAAGTGACGGTCTTTGCACCTGACCGCAACTGGAGTGCTTCCGGTCACGTCAAAACGATGGACCGTCCGCTGCGAGCCCGTGAAGTGCTCCTGGCTGATGGTACCCCTGCCCTCGCCACAGATGGCGCCCCCTCAGATAGTGTGGCGCTGGCCCTTTTGGGCGTGGTAAAAGAAAAGATCAACCTGGTAGTTTCGGGGATCAACCCGCATGAGAATATCGGTCACGATGTGACCTATTCCGGGACCGTGACGGCTGCCATGGAGGCGGTCATAGGTGGAGTACGCGGGATTGCCGTCTCACTGAATTCACCGGAAGAATTCCAGGGTGTGCTGGATTACGGTACTGCCGCCGCCGTTGCGCGCCAGGTGGTCCAAAAAGTGATGACTGAAGGACTGCCCGAAGGGGTTTTCTTGAATGTCAATGTACCGTATTTGAAGGAAGACGAACTCAAAGGCTTTATGATCACCCGCCAGGGTCTGCGCTTATATCGTGACGAACTGGATGCCCGCAAGGACCCGCGCGGCAAGCCGTACTACTGGATCGGCGGACAGTTCCCCATCGGCGTCCTGGAAGAAGGCACCGATTACGGCGCCATTAAGGCCGGCTATGTTTCCATCACACCCTTGCAGCTCGACCTGACAGCCTGCGATGCGATGGAAGGGATGAAAAAGTGGACCTGGTAAAAGAGGAATTGTGAGTCCATTTGCTTCTCCGCCCGACACTTTTATTTTCAATAACCAGGTCTGGGAGATCGTCCGGCAGGTGCCGCCGGGCAAAGTGAGCACCTACGGGCAGATCGCCAAAATGATCCCCCCGCCAGGTGACATGCCCCAGCGCAGTTACGACGCCTTCGGTGCGCGCTGGGTGGGCGGCGCCATGGCAGCCTGTCCTGAAGACGTGCCCTGGCAGCGGGTCATCAACTCGCAGGGCAGGGTCAGTCCGAGACCGGGGGCGGAAAACCAGCGCCGCCTGCTGGAAGAAGAGGGTGTGGAGTTTAATGAAAGTGCCAGGGTGGATTTCGAGCGCTTCGGCTGGAATGGTCCCGACCCGGCCTGGTGCAGGGACCACGGATATCTCTTGCCTCCGCATTTGTCAAAGGAACAAGCGCGCTTGTTCTGACCGGTCACCCGGCTTATTTTCTCGCCAGGTCAACCACCAGCAGATCCAGGGCCAGATCCAGGGGAACCTGGCTCGTTTTTGCCCCCTCGTCAATTTCCAGGAGTTTGTGATAAATGGACTCCAGGGCAGGCAGTGAAAATCGCTTCGCCTGGCTGGTCACTTTGGGTGCCACGTAACTGTGTAATTTAAGGGTTGACTGGATCTGGGGGAGGCTTGCCCCGGCGTCCAGCATTTCGCGTGCCTGGAGCAGCAGCCTGAACTGGCGGATGACCATGCCCCATAATGCGAAGGGTTCCTCATCTTCCAGCAATTGATGGAGTACCTTCTGCGCCTTTGTCCCATCCCCCAGGCCAAGCGCATCCACCAGGTCGAAAATCTTTCCCGGTGCGCTGGTGATGCCCACCTTCTCCACGTCCGCCATGGTGATCGGGCGGGCATAGTTTACGTAGGTGAGCAGTTTGCCGAGTTCCTGCGCGGTGATGCGCGGGTCCTCGCCAATCATATCGGAGAGACGCGCCGCTGCGCCTGGCTCGATCTTTCCACCCAGCTTTCTCGTTTCCGACTCGATCCAGCGCGGCATTTCCAGGTGAGTGGGCAGGTTGTAAACGTGGACCTCGGCCCGGTTTCCGGACGGCGGGCGCGCCGCCGCCCATTTCAACAACCAGTGGTCGCCCTTGAGTTGGTCATGCTCCGCCAGGATGATGGATGTGGTCGGCTGGGCCTTATCCAAAAGGTCGATGAATTTTTTTCGGGGAAACGGCCGGTGGTCATCGGTGATTTCTTCTTCGTCGGGCTGGGCGTCGTTCGTGGTTTTGGGGGGTTGTTCCGGCTGCTCAACGACTTTTTTCCGGGCTGGAGCAAAGGCCGAGACCGGATGCAACAGCACCACCACTCGCCGCGCTGCCAGGAAGGGGGCAGCATTGATGGCGGTATTAAGCGCCTCGAAATCAAGACCGAGGCGGCCGTCGAAGCGTGCAATGTTCAATTCTGCGTTGGAAGAATCCCCCAAGCTGGCGCATATGCGCTTGATGTGCCCGGAGATGGCAAACTCGTCGTTGCCATGCAGGATGAGGACCGAGGGGAGTTCTGTCATCTGAGAGAAAACGGATCGCGGCTGATTAACACCACGTCATGCGGATATGATTACCCGCTTTTATGCCCTTGAACCTTTGTGGTTTTGATATTCTATTACGAGGTCGAATCTTGTGTTACCACCCGGTGCAGCGAGAATTGCCCGAACCTGATTGGGAACACATCCACGATGGACAATCCCAGCAGGTCGCCGGAAGTGGTGACGCGCTCCTGGATGATCGGCCCGAGCGGCTGGCTGGCGATGAACCCCAGGGTTGCCAGGGTAATGACCAGGGGCAGGCGTTCCACCTTGCCGCGTTTACTCTTTACCCCAACCATCGCCAGCCACGCCAGAAATCCGGCGACAAACCCGGATACGGCGTAGTTCGTGCCGCAGTGCTCGTGGATGGCGAGGTAGCGGTCGCCGTTGTTCAGGCGCATCAGCGCCCGGATGACGGCCTCGCGCACATCGTCCGTGGGGATATCACCGAGGATGAAAAAGCCGCCCGGGAAGGAATAACCCGCCAAACGCCGGAAGGGGAAATGCTGGGCAAGAATATTGATCGTGGCATGTTCCAGTCCGTGGTTGCGGCGAATGCGGGAGATAATAGGGGTGTCGAGAATTGTCATGGTTGCCTCCAATCTCACAATACTACCTGGTAACCGAAACTTAGTCCTGTTGTTTCCGAGCGTCTCTCTAGAGAACTGTTCACAAGGTTTCCCTGCAATAAGGCTTATTAAAGATTATACCTGTTAAGAAGAGGTTGCAAGGATTCGGTATTTCGATCTTTTAAAAAAACTTCCGAAGACGGAGGATCTTCGGAAGCCTGGGAAAGTTGGGTGAAATTAATTTGCCGTGATGGGGGCTGATTCGCGTGCCGGCACCGTCGTGGCCTGGATAAAGCCGATATACATGAGCACCACGCCGATCAGCTCGGAAAAATACAGTCCATCCACCAGGCCCATTTTGACAAAGGACCCGGCCATGGCCGGAGCAAGAGCGCCGATGGCGATCAGGATGTTGCCGATCATGCGGTTCATCAGCACGCGCTTGCGCCAGAAGATGACCGCCGAGTAAATGGCTCCACCCACCAGCGCCAGGGTGCCGTAAATGTTCAAGATGATGGTCAGGGCAATGGTCAGGCCGCCGCGTGTCAGGATGTCCTGGTACTGGGATGAGATCGCCATACCCAGGTTATAGGATGAAGCAGCAGGCGTCAGCGGGGCGGAAAGGACCAGGACAATCGCCAATAATGAAACCGCGGCCAGGACCCCTGTCATTGATATGGCAACGCCGCGCTTGCGGACGAGCAGGTGGATCGTCCCCTGGCCAAGCCAGGCTGCGGTCAACATGGCGCCGCACAGGTACCAGAGCTTCAACACCAGACCACTGAATGTAAATGCCAGAATCACCTCGCTCAAGGTACCGATCCCAAACAGTACCAGACCGATGCTCCACAGCAGCAGGTACGGGCCGTGTTTCAGCAGGTAGCGCCTGAAAACCGACGCGGCAAACGCGAATGTCACCAGGGTGGAAAGGAAAGGCAGGTAATGCATGCAACCTCCATAAAAAAACGGGATACTTGGATGTTAGCTCTTGTAGATGATAGCTGGCTGAAATACTGCTTAAGGTTTGATTAAAATCCGAGTCCAATAATTAATGGGTGGTCATTCAGAAGGCTTTAATGAGAGAAATAAAGGGCGCAATATCCCCTATAACGGGGACAATGTATTCCCCTTCAGGGACGATGTCCCCTGCGGGGATGATATGCGCCCCTACAAAAGCAATTGGCGCTTGGCAGCTCTCCCAAGAAGAACGGGGGTTTGCGGGGATTCTAAATTCCATTTGAATATGTTTTCAACCCAATGCATAAAAGGACATCCCGTCGCCCACGTCTTCCACCAGCACGGGACGGCGCTCGAACATCAGCCGGATGCAAATCCACAGGTCGCCGATGGAACTGGCAGCATTGAAGATCATGGCAAACAGGACCAGTACCAATGCCCCGGCAGGCAGGACCGCCAGCAGGATCACCCCGAGCAGGGAGAGACACACGACCGGCGCCAGCCCGATCACCAGGTACTGACGGCGCGGGAAGTACCATCCCGGCGCCGAAGCGAATGCATACGAGCCGCGCAAACCAAATTTTGGGCGCTGGCGGGTGAAGACCCAAAAGAACAATCCATGAATGAGTTCGTGGACCACGATCATGACCACAAAGACAACGACCAGGCTGATGACAAAATTAATGGGGTTGAACGAACGGGAACCCACCTCCGCCAGGATATTTGGGCGGACCAGCCGGGCGTACGATACGAAAAACCATCCGAATACCAAGAGCAGTAACACGCTCCCCAGGTTCATGCCCCACAGGGCAGCCTTGTTTTTCTTCAAATCCAGTGAATAGACCAGCACGGCGTTTTCAGGCTGTACATTGGTCGCGCGGAGAAGATTGGGCATCAGGCCACCTTACGCCCTTTGGTGATATCGCGCTGGATGCCGAAGGCCAGTTCGAGCGCCTGGTGGACCGAACGCGCCTCCACGATCTCCAGGTCCGAGGGCCAGGGCTCACCCTTGCGCAGGCGTTTGGGGACGATGGCGGTCTTGAAGCCGAGCTTGGCAGCCTCGCGCAATCGCACCGGCATCTGCCCGGGCATGCGCAACTCCCCCGCCAGACCGATCTCGCCGATCAGCACAGTATCGGCTCTCACCGGCAGGTCGCGCATGGATGAAGCCACCGCGGCGGCGATTGCCAGGTCCGCGGCCGGTTCGTCGATCTTCAGTCCCCCCACCACGTTGACGAAAATATCCGCTTCCCCCAGTTTCAGCCCCACTCTCCTGGTCAGCACCGCGGCGATCATCAGGAGGCGGTTGTAGTCCACACCGTTGGGGGTGCGGCGGGCGTTGCCGAACTGGGCGGCGCTGGTGAGCCCCTGCACCTCCACCAGCAGCGGACGGGTGCCTTCCAGCGTGACGGCGATGGCAGACCCAGCCGCGTTTACCATGCGTTCGGCCAGGAAAGCTTCGGAGGGATTGGTGACTTCGACCAGGCCGTGCTCGACCATCTCGAACACGCCCACCTCGGCGGTGGCGCCGAAGCGGTTCTTCACCGAGCGCAGCAGGCGGTAGGCCTGGAAGCGGTCGCCCTCGAGATAGAGCACCGTATCGACGATGTGCTCCAGCACGCGCGGCCCGGCGATGGTGCCCTCCTTGGTCACGTGCCCGATGACGAAGACCGCCGGTCCCGACGATTTGGCCAGCTCGCGCAGGCGGTTGGCGGACTCGCGCACCTGCGAGACCGACCCGGCAGCCGAGTCCATCTCGGGGATGTAGACGGTCTGGATGGAGTCCACGATCAGCAGGTCCGGCTTGACGACCGTCACATGTTCGAAGATCGTTTCCAGGTTGGTCTCGGTGACGAGAAAAAGGTCGGCAGGGAACTTGGCCGAGGAGGCGATGCGGTTGGCGCGCATCTTGATCTGCCGCTCGGATTCCTCGCCCGAAACATACAGGACCCGCAGGCGGGTCGCCATTTCGAGCGCCACCTGCAGCATCAAGGTTGACTTGCCGATGCCCGGGTCGCCGCCCACCAGCACGATCGAGCCGGGGACCAGGCCGCCGCCCAGCACACGGGAGAACTCGCCGATCGGAACGGGGATGCGGTCTTCGGCGTCCATGCTGACATCCGAAAGGCGGTGCGGGGTGGAGCGCCCGCTCAGGCCGCGGGGTGCATTCTTCCCGCCGGAGGGTTCGTCGAAGACGATCTCTTCGACCATGCTGTTGAACGACCCGCACTGCGGGCATTTCCCCATGAAGCCGGCGGAGACGCGGCCGCATTGCTGGCAGACGAAACGGGTGTGGGTTTTTGGCATGGGTTGATTATACCTTTCGAGGAAGGAGGGGAAGATGTCCGCACATCGACGACTCATGTCGTCGACACCTGCACCCCTGGCACTGCCCGCCAGGGCATATGTGCACCAAACGCAGTGCGGTGCAAGTGTGTGGCTGTGTTTGGCGACTCGTGTCGCCAAACCTGCCGATGGCGGCTCGTAGCCGCCTCTGCTTGTGGCGGCTTGCCCCCCAAGGGGGGTGCTTCCCGGAAGAGCACCGGGACAATGTCGCGAAAGCCGCCTCCCCATAGGGGACAACATCCGCGCATTCGTTCTTGAGGAACAAACGAGGAACGAAAACATCTCGTTGTCTCTTCATATACATATACCAGGCTGGCGAATTCGTTCCTCAAAACAAACCCAAAACGAATAAATCTCACCTGGTTCCGATGCGAGGCTTGCAAATTCGCGTGCATAATAATTTATTTTCGAGGAACGAATA
>JADGQC010000069.1 GCA_017882125.1 Anaerolineales bacterium | reverse complement strand
TTGAAAAGAACGATGGATTTCCCGCCCAGTTCCACGAATAATCGCTCGCCATCCGCTAAATCGTCAGCAGGGGAGATATCAACATATTCAACTTTGGAAGGATCAAGCAGGGCATAATTAAACATTGGGATTCGGATTTAAGAATTCACAATCACCCTTGTCTTTTTATTCGACTAAAGCGTCGGTGGCTTCACCCAATCCGTAAACACCTGCCTTGAGGACTTTTAAGGAAAGCAGTGCGCATTTTAGCCGGACCGGTCCGAGTTCGATCCCCAGCAGGTCCAGGATATCCTGTTTGTTTAGTTTTTTAACATCCTCAAGCGATTTCCCTAGTATTGACTCGATTAGTAGATCTGCCGACGCCTGGGAAATGGCGCAACCCTTGCCGTCGAAACGACCTTCTGTAACTTTGCTTAATTCGTCCACACGCAGTGTGATTTCGATGTGGTCGCCGCATAGGGGGTTATCGTCCTCAAACTGGATGGAGTTTGGGTCCAGGTGACCGCGATATTGTGGGTTTTTATAATGGTCGATGATTGTTTCACGATAAAGGTCTTCCATGGCTTCTCCGGTATCATTGAATAACTCTAAAGCTATTCAAGCTGAGTATAAACGCTGAACAGGGGCATTGCAAGGGAGGACAGGTAAATGCAGCATTTTCTGGTTACGGCACCCGATTTTGTTGTCCGCGAATAATGTGTTAGAATCGCATGTAAGCGCTTACATATACTATTACAATCTTCTCCATATATTAGATAGGGAATAATTATGAAAGTTGCAGTGATTGGCGGGGGATCCACCTACACTCCGGAATTGGTCAATGGTTTTTTATCCCGCATGGATCAATTTCCTCTTACCGAACTTTGGTTGATGGATATCGACTCTGTCCGGCTGGAAATCGTCGGAGGCTTTGCGAGCCGGATGGTGACATCCAAGGGATCGCCATTTAAAATTGTCCTGACCACCGATCAACGTATGGCTGTAGAAGGTGCATCCTATGTGACCACGCAGCTGCGCGTTGGTCAGATGGAAGCCCGCCGAAAGGACGAGTATCTCGGTCGCCGTCATGGCTTGGTTGGGCAGGAAACCACCGGTGTGGGTGGGATGGCCAAGGCTTTGCGAACGGTCCCGGTTATCTTAAAAATTGCCGCTGACATGCGAGAACTTGCTCCTCGGGCGCTGTTGGTGAATTTCACCAATCCATCAGGACTGGTAACACAGGCTTTGAGTGATTATGCATCCGATGTACCCGCCGTTGGCGTTTGCAATTCTGCCATCACTACCAAAATGATGATCATTGATCAACTTGAACTGGTAACTGGCAAACATATTGACCCCAAAACCACCGAACTTCGTACCTTAGGTTTGAATCATCTTTCATGGTATCGTGGTTTCAGCGTGGATGGGGAAAATATGTGGCCTCAGGTGATCTCGGAATACATTAAGTCCCTCAAAGAGGATCCAGACCCGGAATGGGATCCTCGCACAATTGAGGTCCTGGGCATGATCCCAAATTCCTATTTGCAGTACTATTATGCCACCGATAAAAAGCTTGCTGCCCAGGAGAATTGGCCGCCCTCACGCGCCGAGGAAGTCATGGAAATTGAGAAAGACCTGCTAAAGGAGTATGCTGATCCCGCCTTGCAGGAACCACCGGCTGATTTGATGAAGCGCGGCGGAGCTTATTATTCCACGGTCGCGACCCAATTGCTCAATGCTCACTATAACGATTTGGGGGAGACCCATGTCGTCAATACTCGCAATAATGGAGCGGTCAGGGATTGGCCCGCAGGTTGGGTTCTCGAATTACCGGCAACGATCTCCCGCAAAGGTATCGAACCGCTTCCAGCCACCCCTCTACCGCCTGTGTGTTTTGGTTTGGTTGCTCAAATAAAAGCATTTGAGTTGTTGACGATTGAAGCGGCAGTTCACGGTGACCGCGACGCCGCTTACCAGGCGCTACTTGCTCATCCACTCGGCCCCAGGGCGGATAAGATACCCGCAGTGCTTGACGATTTGCTTGAAACCAATCGACCGTATTTGCCCCAATTTTGGGATTAGAGTTTAGGTCTCGATCCCGCATTAAAATAGAGACCGCTTCAGGTTTATTTACTGAAGCGGTTTCTTTCTAATGAGTCTCAGTCACTTTCCAGATCGTCCTTGGCTTTTCAGGGTCAAGCCCCTTGGCCTTTGTCAAATCATAAGAAAATAGTTGCGCCGGAATGATTCCCACGATGGGTGTCAGCCATTCAGGCATCCCATCCGGCAGTTGGATGGGCGATTGCGCAAGGGAGAGGGCGCGCTTGTCATCTGAGATGACCACCAGCTCGGCCCGGTGGTCGCCCCGCAGCCTGCCTAACATCTCCAGCATCGAATCTTGAACCTTTCCTCGTGGGGATACCGCCATGATTGGGAAGCCTCCCTCCACCATGGCGATCGGTCCATGCTGGAAATCGGCGGAAGAATACGGCTCGGCAACCGTGTAGGTCAATTCCTTGAGTTTTAGTGCCCATTCGAAAGCAGTGCAATAGTTGAAACCGCGTCCGAGTACCACGCACTGACGCATATACCGGTAGCGTTCAGCCAGCCGTGCGATCGGCTCATCCTGTTTCAATACCTTTTCTGCCCAACCGGAGACTTTTTCCAGATCTCTTTTGTGTGTTTTGCTACCTGAGAGTGCCGCTGAAATCATCGCGATTGCCATCAATTCGTTCGTATAAGTTTTGGTTGCAGCGACTGCTTTTTCCTCTCCCGCCTGGATATCCAGCACCAGGTCGGCTGCCCGTGCCAGCGGGGAATCGGGTTCATTGGTAATTGCAAGTGTCAGGCAGCCCTGAAGATGTCCTTCCTCGAGCACGCTGACAATATCAGGGCTTTGACCGGATTGGGATATACCAACTACCAGCGCTTCATCCAATTTTGGGGGTTGGTTGTAGTAGGTGAACAGCGACGGTGTCGCCAGTGCCAGCGGGAGCTTGTTCAGTGCGCCCCACAGGTAGTTGGCATATCTTCCCGCGTTATCCGACGTTCCGCGTGCCGCCAAAAATACGTACTTAATCTCACTCTTTCGGATCGCAATAACGATCTTTTCCACGGTATCCTGCTGGGCTTGCAAAAGGTGAGCAAGTCGTTCTGGTTGTTCAAAGATCTCTGATTGCAGGCTCATGGACCTCCTCCTCATCTCAGGCAAAACACTGGTATATTTTCAAAATAGGTGGGACCGGTATGCTCTTATGTATTGAACGGTATATCCGTACGCAATTCGGCGGATTTCATGGTCAGTTTCGGGTCTTCATTCAATATTGTTCATCCTCCCACCAGCATTGCATCCAGGCTCGCACGTATATGGTCCACCCGGGCTTTGTCAGCTTGGAAGGAAATGGCGGCGCCTTTGCGTGCAGCCTAGTCGATCTTGCCATCCGCGCGCTCATGGCAATATTGACGATAATGTGCGATCGTTTCATTGTCGATATTCTAATCACTTTTTCTGCTTTATTCGTATGAGCTTTTTCAGAAAACTCGCTCCCTGTTCATGTGATCGATCTGATTATCAGACAATCTCTTCGTCTTGGATTTGGAAAAAAATAAGTTAATGCGGGTTTCTCCTTGTGGTACACTCTCGAGCTATGGGAATAAACCGCCGCTATGCCGTTATCGAAGCGCTCCTAGCGGTTGTCGTCTGGGGTGCATCGTTCGTTGCCACCAAGGTTGCACTGCAATATACAAGTCCAGATGTGGTGGTCTGGTTGCGTTTCACCATGGGCGTAGTCATCCTTGACATTGCTGTGCTGGTTAGGGGAAAGTTCGCTTTGCCAGATAAATGGGACTGGCTGTATTTTGCCTTGCTTGGTTTCCTGGGGATCACATTCCACCAGTGGCTCCAGTCCAATGGCTTGGTGACCGCCCAGGCTACCACCACTGCCTGGATTGTTGCCACTACTCCCATTTTCATGGCCCTCCTGGGTTGGCTGGCACTGAAGGAAAAACTCTCCTGGTTGCAGATCGGTGGGATTTTTCTTTCCACGATCGGGGTCCTGTTGGTGGTCACCCGCGGGGATCTGTCTCAGCTTATCGGAGGCAAATTCGGCACCGTCGGTGATTTCCTGATTCTCGTTAGCGCACCTAATTGGGCGGTCTTTTCCATCCTTTCTCGTCGCGGTCTAAAAAAGTATCCGGCCACGCTGATGATGTTCTATGTAATGGCCTTCGGCTGGTTTTTCTCTTCGATTATTTTTTTCTCACAGGGCGGTATTGGCCAGATTGGTAAGATTCCATGGGATGGCTGGGTTGGTATCGCCTTTTTGGGTGTTTTCTGCTCCGGATTGGCCTATATCTTCTGGTATGATGCCTTGCAGGCGCTACCGGCCGCTCAAACAGGCGCATTCTTATATCTGGAACCGGTCGCCACGCTTATTGTTGCTGCTCTTATTTTGGGGGAGCATCTCTTTTTGGCCGCGATGATCGGGGGTGCATTGATCCTGGCCGGGGTCTGGTTGGTTAATCGAAAGAACGCGGGGTGGAAAATTAAGGACACAGCCCTTCCAGATTGAGGAGTTATTTATTCTTCCGAACGTACAGCAATTTTTGAATGTGCGCCACCACCTGGTTTTGCTCGTCCACCACATCCACCTCGAAGGTTGGCTCAGTTTTCCCGCTGCGGTCAGCTTCTGAACGGATTTCTTGGATGCGCTCTTCCGCGATATGGAAAGTTGCGCATACTTTGCTCCGCCCTGGGATTAAAAACCGGATGCTTGCGGCTTTATCCCAGACCACGTATTCCGTTCCCAGGGCGTGCATCAGGATCAACATGAACCACGGATCGCACATTGCATATAGCGACCCCCCAAAATGGGTACCGACGATGTTGCGGTTTAATACGGTTAATTTCATCTCCACTCGGATGGTGTGTTCGTCGATTATTTTTGATTGTATTCCCGCGCCGAGTAGGGGTGGATAGAAATTGATAAATCGCTCGCGAATGCGCCCCCAGGATCTGGTGGTTGG
Source organism: Anaerolineales bacterium (assembly GCA_017882125.1). Taxonomy (GTDB): domain Bacteria; phylum Chloroflexota; class Anaerolineae; order Anaerolineales; family Villigracilaceae; genus UBA877. The sequence goes on along the minus strand of JADGQC010000069.1, from coordinate 6,488 downwards.
ATTTGCCATAATAGTCCTTCTCAAATATTGCACTGTTCCGGCCTGCCGTTCTCGTACCTCGGATCCCCATTTTGTGGATCGAGGCAACCAGTTTTATTATTTCAAGTCTACGCTGTGTGATTTTGCTTAAATATTACCCGCATGTTCACCCCTATATCTCCACGGAATTAATACCTTCATCGAGCTTTCTCAATCCATTTCACCCTGGGAATTGGAAAATATTAATCAAAAATCTTTCACGCTGATTGATCCAATTTATTCCCTCTTTCTCGCTTCTTGGCTGTCCGCAGGGCTTGTTTCTCCTCCTCGGAAAGAAACGCCGCATCAAGTGCATTGACTTGCACTTGGTGGATTTGCTGCTCGGTTAAACCGGCTTGTGGAGCAGCGATCTTGTATTCATTTAACAGGTCGATATCGCTGATGCCGGGGTCATCCGTGTTGATGGTTGCACAGATGCCGTGCTCGAGAAAAGTCTTGATTGGGTGGCTACCGAAATCCTTCACGCAACTTGTTTGGACGTTGCTTGTCAGGCTTGATTCAACTCCGATCCGGTGGTCAGCCAGGTAGTCCATCAGGGTAGGGTCTTGCACCGCGCTCAGGGCATGCCCGATGCGCTCCGCCTCCAGGTCCCGCAGCGCGTGCCAGATCGAATCCGCCCCCATGATCTCACCGGCATGCGCCGTCACATGCCAGCCATTGTCTCGCGCCCGGCGAAAGTGCTCTGTAAACCATTCAGCGGGGAAATTCGCTTCGTCCCCAGCCAGGTCGAGTGCTGTGATTGCTCCTCGCTGGCTTAATAACGCTTCCAATTCCTTGAATGCAATATCAGGGCCGTACGTCCGGCTGAGAATGCCGATCAGGTTAACCTTCACCCCAAAATCGTGTACCCCCGTCGCGATTCCATCGACTACTGCCTCCACGACCATGAACGGGTCCAATTGATTCTTTTCAGCCATGAACCAGGGGCTGAAACGGAGTTCAATGTAATCGATCCCTTCACGCTTGGCATCTCCCACGTTTTCGTAAGCCACCCGACGGCACGCTTCACCATCCACCAGTACAGCCAGGGGTAACTTGAATTTACTGATGAAAGCCATCACCCCCGGTTGTGGGTCCGTCACCTGGACGTATGGCCGCAGGCTTTCCACGTCCTGGGCAGGCAGAGGGATATTATGCTGGCGGGCAAGCTCCAGGATGGTTGTGAGACGGATATTACCGTCCAGATGACGATGTAACTCTACTAAGGGGATGTTTGGGTCTGGCAAGTTGGACCGGGTTAGTGGATGGGCGCGTCGGCCGCCCCATATTTATCCACAATGCACTGCACGATTTCTGCTACATGCGGTTCGATGTCCACGATGTCAAATCCCACGTAATACTGGCATGGTTCGATATTATCGGCTCGGCACCATTTGCTTCTCGCTACGAATCCAATGAATGCAATATCGGCGACATCCGGTGTCGTATTTAAACCAAGTTGAAAATCTTTCTCCAATGGGACTTCGGTATCGCTGTCCAGCATAAACCCCATTTGCGATATATCTGCCATGCGGCCGATCGGATGGTGCGTGTCGTTCTCAATGACCGGGATGTAATAGATCAGGTTGCGCCGTTTGAATTTTCGTCGATCCTGCGAATTTGACCAAAGCATGGCATCACCTTTCACTTTTCCATATTTATTATATGATATTGGCCCGTGAGAATCAAGACCTTCCTTGGGTCATTTCGGCAAAACCACCTGATGCTTGCCTTGAGAATTGCTATTTACTAAATATTGTATTTTGATTCACTCCTTTAGAAAATAGAAGAGTTTTCCCGGGAACCGTATTTAGCCATGATGTGCTTGATGATCTCGGCGTCATGCGGGGCAATCTTTATAATTTCAAACCCGATATCGTAAACTCCGAGATCTATCTGGTTTAAGCTGCACCATTTAGCCCTGGCCCCAAATTCGATATAGTCTTTGTCGGCAACATCAGATGTGGTGAAGAGGCGTAGTAGAAATTCTTTTGTTACCTTGATCGGTACCTGGCTGTCCATTCTTAATCCAGTGAGGTTTATGTCTGCCAGGTGGCCGATCATTTGATTTTCGTTGGCGTCCATTACCCTCATGTAGTAAGAGATGCTCTTTCTCTGGATTTTCCGTCGTTCGCTCATTGCTGCTCCTTTCTAATAATCAGTACCCCAATTTCATAAATTCATTCCCGACCTGGGTTTGTGGATGCATTCATGTCTGCGGGATTGCTGTTGGTCACTCCATCTTGTATTGCATATGAAATACATGCTTGAATATCCCGGATTCATTTAAGTATACTTCCATTTTTCTAATGTTCGCAGGTGGGAACCGTATATTCCTTTCCCTTCTATAATAATATTACTGGTCGCCCTTGCCTCTCCGGATGTTTTCTGTTGTAAAATATACTAGAGTTGTCCAAAAATGAAAATTTTATTCCTCGCCGCAGAAGCGGAACCCTTCGTTAAAATTGGTGGATTGGCTGATGTGGCCGGCTCCCTGCCTCTTGCGCTGCGAGCTCTTCCCGCTCAAACCGCCGCCGGAGTCCCCCTCGACGTTCGCCTTGTGTTACCGCTTCACCAGTCAGTCCGGGTTGACACAGCTACCTTGCGGCTTGTGGCAGAATTTTCAGTTTGGCGCGATGGGTTTTCTGTCCCGGTAAAGGTTTTTGAAACGTCTCTGGATGGGATGCCAGTCTACTTCATCTCTGGTGCTCCCATTTCCAGCACGCCCACCGTCTATTCCCCCGACCCTGCGCAGGATCGGGAAAAATATGCCTTTTTCTCTATTGCCGCCTTGGAATTGACCCATCATTTGGGGTGGGAGCCTGACATCATTCATGCCAACGATTGGCACACATCATTTGCACTCTATGCAGTGCAATCTCGGCAGATAGTTCGACCCTCCCAGCACCCGCGCACTGTTCTCACAGTCCACAACCTTGCTTATTTGGGTGGTGACAGCTCGGATGTGCTTTCCGCGTACGGTCTCATGCCTTTCTCTGACCATTCACTGCCAAAATGGGCGCAATCTCAACCCTTGCCACTCGGCTTGTGGTCAGCCAATGCCATTGTCCCGGTTTCCCCAACTTACGCTCGGGAGATCCTCACCCCTGATTTTGGCTGTGGGCTTGATCTATACCTAAAAACTCGTGTGAAAAGCCTCACCGGCATTTTAAATGGTCTCGATGTTAATTTCTGGGATCCTGCCAGGGATAAAACCCTCGCTGCATGTTTTGATGCAGGTCAACTGCCTGCCCGCCTCGTCAATAAAACCGCTCTGCAAAAGACGCTCGTCCTGAAACAGGATGGAAATGTCCCCCTTTTGGTGATGGTCGGACGGGTGGATTACCAAAAAGGCCTTGATATCGCTTTCGAGTCTTTGCGCAGGTTGGTAGGGCAGAATTGGCAGTTCGTTATTCTCGGTTCAGGAGACCCTGCTCTTGAGGAAACTGCTCGCTCTTTACAATCGGAATTTCCTGAAAGGGTTCGGGCAGTCATTCGTTATGACTCAGATCTTAGCCATTTGCTTTATGGTGGTGCCGACATGTTTCTGATGCCATCGCGCTATGAACCTTGCGGGCTGGCGCAGATGATCGCCATGCGTTACGGCTGCGTCCCGGTGGTCCATTCCACTGGTGGGCTTAAAGACACCGTGCAGGAGGGGAAGACTGGTTTCCTATTTCAGGATTCTGATCCTGTTTCCATGGAAGCCGCACTTGTGCGCGCCTTGGCTTTGTTTGCAGAGCCTGACCAGTGGCAGAAGTTTCAGCGCAATGATATGCAGGAAGATTTCTCGTGGCCCCGCTCGGCGGGGCAATATGCATCGATTTATAGTTCGTTACTATCCGAATCCTGATTAACAATTTCCCACGAGGTGAACCATGAAAACTCGAGCGATCATCATGGCTGGTGGGGAGGGGGCCCGCCTAAGTGTGCTCACGGTCAAGCGCACAAAACCCGCAGTTCCTTTTGCTGGTAAATATCGCATTATTGACTTTGCGCTATCGAACTGCGTCAACTCTAATATCTTCGATATCATGGTGCTGGCGCAGTATCGTCCACATTCCCTGATAGAGCATATCGGGGCGGGCGCACCTTGGGACCTTAATCGTGACTTCACGGGAGGGGTTCGTATCCTCACCCCCTACAAGGCCCGCTTCGAGGCGGACTGGTTCGAGGGCACGGCAGATGCAGTCCAGCAGAACTTTTCCTTTGTGAAACGAGGTTCTCCAGATTTGATCCTCATCCTCTCCGGTGACCACATTTACTCCATGGATTACGACACGATGATCACCTTCCACATGGATCAGCAGGCAGACCTGACAATGGGCACCATTCGCGTCCCGTTGGCGGACGCCTCCCGTTTCGGTGTCGTAACCGTGGACAAAAAATTCCGGGTCAAATCCTTTGTCGAGAAACCCAAGGATCCCCCTTCTGATTTAATCAACATGGGAGTCTATGTTTTTAACCGGGAACTGCTGGACCGCGTCCTTTGGGAGGATCACTTGAGGGAAGACTCCACTCATGATTTTGGGAAGGATATCATCCCGCGTCTGGTGAAGAGTAAACTGCGCGTGATTGCGTATCCATTTACCGGTTATTGGATGGATGTTGGCACCATCCTGTCTTATTGGCAGGCTCATATGGATATGCTTTCCCCCAATCCGCCCCTCAAACTTTACGATCGCAGTTGGATTATCCATACCCGCACCGAGGAACGCCCGCCGGTACGGATTCCTCAAAACGCGAGCATCTTTGCCAGCATGATCTCGGATGGCTGCACCATCCAGGAAGGCGCTCGCATTGAAAGCAGTGTGCTTTCTCCTGGGGTCATCGTTCGCCCCGGGGCTATAGTGCGCGAATCCATTATCCTCACCGATACGGTAATTGAAAGCGGATCAGTTATCGAACGCGCCATTCTTGATAAACACGTCCATGTCGAAACAGGTGCCCGCGTAGGCGGCGGTATTGCTAATCCGGATATAAAATTGGCTGTCGTTGGGAAAAACAGCGTCATCCCCTCCGGTATGGTGGTGGAACCGGGGGCTACCATCGGCACCGACGTAAACGCTTCTGATTATCCTGGGCTGATTGTTAAATCTGGTGAACTTTTGGAGACCAAAAGACAACCATATGAAATTTAAACGGGCTTCGGGAATACTGCTCCATCCTACTTCCCTCCCTGGTCCCCATGGGATCGGAGATCTCGGTCCCGCCGCATACCGCTGGGTGGATTGGTTGGCGGGTTCCGGTTGTAAACTTTGGCAGGTCTTGCCCCTTGGTCCCACAGGTTACGGTGATTCGCCTTACCAGTGTTTTTCTGCTTTCGCAGGGAACCCATATCTTATCAGTCCGGAATATTTGCTGCGGGATCACTTACTGACTTCTGATGATCTGGTTGGGAATTTGGAGTTTGACACGGGCAAGGTGGATTTTGGGACTCTCATCCCTTGGAAACTGAATATACTCGAGCGGGCTTTCTTCCGCTTTTCTGAACACGTTGACTCTCCACCATCGCCTGTTTCGGGAGCAAGCCCTCAGGAAAATCCCGGCGTCGTTCCTCCCGCCCCCTCGGGCTCTCTTTTTAAAGATTTTGATTCTTTCTGCGCTGAGAACGCCTATTGGCTGGACGACTTTGCCTTATTCATGGCGATAAAAGAAGCCCAGGGTGGGGGTTCCTGGGATGCCTGGCCTGATCCTTTACGCCACCGTGATCAGTCAGAGTTGATTACCGTTCGCAAAACCCTGGCTTCCTCGATTGACCGTTTTGCTTTTTATCAGTTTATCTTCTTCCGCCAATGGAGTGCGATCCGAGAATATGCCCACCAAAAGGGGCTGTCCATCATTGGCGATATCCCCATTTTTGTGGCAAATGATTCCTCGGATGTTTGGTCTCACCCTGACCTGTTCAATCTTGACTCTGATCTGAAACCAACCGTGGTCGCCGGTGTTCCCCCCGATTATTTCTCCCCCACCGGGCAATTATGGGGCAATCCATTATATCGTTGGGAGGCACATAAATCCACCGGGTATAAATGGTGGCTGGAACGCCTGCACGCAACTCTTAAACTGGTTGACATTCTCCGGATTGATCATTTTCGCGGTTTTGCTGGCAACTGGGAGATTCCAGCAGGGAATCTCACCGCCGAGATCGGTCGTTGGGTCCCAGGTCCCGGTGCGGACTTTTTCACCGCAGTTCGCTCGAGCCTTGGCGCGGATCTCCCGATTATTGCCGAAGACCTGGGTGTGATCACACCAGATGTGATTACTCTCCGCGAAAAGTTTGGGTTGCCCGGGATGAAGGTTTTACAATTTGGATTTTCGGGTCCCGAAAATCCATTTCTCCCCCACTCTTACTCTGAAGATTGCATAGTTTATACAGGCACACATGATAACGATACTTCCAGTGGATGGTATAAATCTGCTCCAGATAAAGAGAAGGATTTCGCCCGCCGCTACCTTCGGGTCGATGG
>JADGQC010000252.1 GCA_017882125.1 Anaerolineales bacterium | reverse complement strand
TGCTGTATACTAAATAAAGAAATCCCGAGTGTGTTTTCATAAATTCGACACGCAGAGGACTCTCTAAAAATTTTATAGTGCCGAAGACCCCTATATACAGGGTATTCAGCCAGATTTAGCCTAATAAGGCTATCTGTGGGGCGAGAGGGGGTCGAACCCTCACGGTGTCACCACCGGCGGATTTTAAGTCCGCAGCGTCTGCCAATTCCGCCACCGCCCCATTCGGCGTATTATACAACCTTTTTTCGATGATGAGCATAGCGCGAGAAGAAATGGACCCAGAACGGTGACAGACGTCCCTGCACTTTCCCTTCCGGGACAACTACACGCAACTCATCCGGATCCATGAACTGGGGCAGCATCAACCTGGCCGCGCCCAACTCAAAAGCGGCGTGGGCGTCCGATCCAGCCGTACCGGGAAGGTGGTATTGTCGCGCAAATTCTGAGGCGCGTTGATTGCCACCAGGGATCATGCAACGCGCGTTGAAGATCTCGACTGCATCCACCAGCGGGGCAATTTCCAGCAAGTCTTCAAGGTTCCATGCCCCGCTGCGCCAGGCATCAAACGGATGTGCGACGCTGATGAAGGTACCCTGGTCCCGCAGGCACTTGATCGTTTCCTGCGGCGAGAGTCCGGGCGGAATCTCCTCGGTCACATAGGAGGCCAGGATCTCGCCGCGCGTGGTCATAATCTCCTCGCCGATGATGACCAACTCCGGATCCAGGGCGTGCGCAGCGAGTGCCCCGGCAATGGTGTTATGGTCGGTGACAACGACCCGGTTCAGCCCGCGATGGCGGGCAGTGCGGATAAGCTGCTCAGGGGAGGTGAGGGAGTCTTTGGAGGCGGAGGTGTGGGTGTGGAAGTCAATCGAAATCATGGGAATTCCTCATATAATTGAGCTTGACAAAGCCGATTCTGACAGTATATACTGTTTTCATCATTGCAGGAATAACAATCGAGACATGATCGCACAGTGGAGACGACCATTGTATGGGAATCATTGGGATCATTGACTGGTTTCTCAAAGTAATTAATAACGCGCTGGATGTCATGCTCCCCTGGATTGGGCTGGCCGGCTTGATCGGGTTTGTATTTTACTTACTTGCCAAGGATATCAAAAAATACAACCAAAATAAAAAGTATAATCGGGAGGCCAAAAACGAGATGGGGGAAAACATATTGCAAGCAATTACCCTGCTTTTGATAGAAGCCTTCGCATTTCTAGTATTCTGGTGGTTGCCTGCTCGAGCTTTCAAATGGACAGGATGGGGTTGGTTAGCTCCCACGCTCAGATGGGTTGAGTTTTATATAATTCTAATCATTATTGCCTATCTCTTTGGTCATAAATACGGAGAAAAGCGGTGGATCTATTCCGCCAGCGGTCACTTTGCGGTCATCTTATTCGGTTGGCTGGTGGACCACTGGATGGGTATCTTTTTTATCTCTCTACCATTGATCCTGACATATTACATCGCACTTTACCGCCTGGCAATGGTAGTACTGCCGGCAAATGACCCGGACGATATGGCGGAAAAGCGGAAACGATTTTTTATTTTAGCCGCATATACATGGGGGACTCAATTCCCCATCTTTGTCGTAGCCGACCATGCGTGGAAAAAACCCGAAACTCGTATTGCAGGCATGTTTACGCGTAACCTACCAATTCCGGGTTTGATCTGGACAAAGTCGCACCAGGCAGTGGGAATAACGAGTGGAACCCAGTTCAAACGTGTGGATGGCCCTGGTGTGGTTTATATGGGGAGAATGGAACGGCCCTTCCAAGTCATTGACTTGCGCTCGCAACTACGCACAAGCGAAATTGACGTGGTCAGTAAAGATGGCATCAGTTTCAAAGCGCGCGTGTTTACCGCTTTCCGCATCGACCCAGAATCCTGGGATGAAACAACTTATGATCAACTACGCCCATTGAATGCAAGCCTGCGGGGAGCAGCTAAGCTCAACCACGACGAAGGGAGTTTTCCTTTCTCAAAACTCCGTATTCAGGCGACACTTGGTACCACCAGCACTAAAGCAGCGGGGGACACTATCATTTATTGGGACCAATGGGTTCTTAATGCCATTGAAGACGCGGCTCGCAAAATTATTTCACAAAAGACGCTGGATGAGTTATGGCGTCCGGCGGACGATAATAAGGAAGCGAATGCCCTGGATGTAATAGCGGAGGAGATAAAGGCCAGCACAGCCCTCACAATACGAGCCGCGGGTATATTGCTGGATGCTGCGCGCATCGTCAATTTTCGATTTCCAACTACCGAAGGCCAAATTGACCACATATCAAAACAACAGATTACTACATGGGGTTCCGAATGGGAACGAAAACGCACCAAGATTTTGGATGAAGCCCAGGCACAATCTGAGCAATCCCAGCAGGAAGCACGTGCCTATGCCGAATCGCTCTTGTTGAACTCAATTGCAGAAGGTCTGCAAAAAACGCAGGAGATACACCCTCGCCTGCCGCGTTACGTGATCGCAGTACGCTTCTTGAGCGCATTACAGGACTATATCCACAAGAAACCGGAAGAGGGGGAAGAAAGCATCGAAAATGATCAAAGGGTCCAGGGTTTACATGCCTATCTACGCACCTGGCAAGACCAATTTCTCTCCAGCAATAGCAAGGAGAAACTGTAATGACATTCCCCTATCCAAAAAATCTAGATACCTGGCAAACAGCCTACACGCGCAACGAGGCTTATCGCGACTCAGATACGTACACGGCGGCATTTCTACTGCCTGTGGGGTTTGGACTCATTGTCGTACTGATCTACAGTCTTATATACCTGCTTCGTATTGATGGTAAATATTCCAATTTCATGTGGGGGATGATTGCCCTGACGATCCTCATCGTGCTGGTTTCATTGATAGCCACAATCCTGATCGGGGCATTCCGGTATGCTTCCCGTTTTTTTTCAGAATTCTATATTCCTCCAGAGGATATCAACCCATCACAAATCATCAATTTTCGTCTGTTCGGCTTATTGCGGCCCCTACCGCCCCCTCTCAATGTGATGACTCAAACCATGTATATCATTGCCAAAGATGGTGAACTTGAGAAAAAAGATAAATGGACCGCGTGGATGGCTTGCCACCTCGGTGGCCCCCTCACTTTGATCGTGTTTGATGGATGCGCCCTTTACCTCGAACGAGGTGGACGATTTTCACGGGTGGTTGGCCCGGGAGAAAAAGCACCCTTCCTGGAATTGTATGAAACCATTAAATACGTGGTTGACCTGCGCCCGAAAGTAAAAATGGATAATATTTCCGCCTGGACCAAAGACGGGATAAGCATCACTCTTACAATCCGGATCGAATGTCGTATCG
>JADGQC010000251.1 GCA_017882125.1 Anaerolineales bacterium | reverse complement strand
CGCCCGTTCTCAGCCGATCTGGAAAAGCCATCCGCGCGAATGGACGAAGCCTTCAAGGCCTTTATTATGTTGGGAGCAGCGATGGTCTATGCTGGAGTATTCCTGGGTCCGTGGGGATCGCTCAAACTGGCGGCGTATTCGGTCGGTTCGATCGCGTGGTTCGAATACACGGTGGCATTCCTGGCATTTATATTTGGCCTGCTACCGGCTTTATTCCTGGGAGCTGTCTGGGTGGGGGGCAAGCTGATGCGGGCTACTTCAGCGCTCAAAAAATCCTTTACCGCTTTTGCCACAGCACTCGTTCCGCTCGGCTTGATGTTTTGGGTGGCCTTCAGCCTATCATTCGTCCTGACGAATGCTGCCTATATCTTCTCATCCTTATCCGACCCGTTCGGCTGGGGCTGGAACCTGTTCGGTACTGCTGCCATCCCTTGGCAACCCATCCTGACCAATTTACTCGTTCCCCTTCAAACTTTGGTGCTGGTCGGCGGGTTACTTTGGACAGTCAGCACCGCCCGAAAGGCAAGGATGGAGGAGAAGATCTCACCTGTACCGGTGATTGTGTTTTCCGCTGCGGCCACGATCGCGATGTTGGGATTGCTGTTATGAAACACTCAGAACTTTTGAGCAGGATATTGATTATCGCCGGAGTATTGCTTGTGCTCTCAGTCCCTTTTGCAGCGCAAGCGATTGGGGCACAGGGAGTCATCGAAATCCATGCGCGGATGGCTGAAACCGGCGGTTGGACCCCCAGCACCATCCGGGCCAAGGTGGGGGTGCCGCTGCACCTGCGCATGACCTCGGACGACGTGATGCACAGTTTCGCCATCGGGCAAAGCGATACCCCGGCAGTGGATGTCCTTCCGGGACAAATGACCGAGGTTTCGCTTACATTCGATAAACCCGGAACATACATCTATTACTGCACGCGCTGGTGCGGCCCCAATCATTGGCGCATGCGTGGCACGATCGAGGTGATCGGAAACGATTCGGGTTCCCCACAGCCAGGAACACCGCCCCTATATGTGACCCTCAATTTGGATATTGACGCTGGCCATCCTGCGTCTGTGATCCCGGTTAGAATCCCCAATGCCCAACGCGGAGCAACATTTTCCGCCCTACTACCTCCTACAACCACGTCTACTGACTATTATCGCAGCCATTCCCCAGAGCAAGCCTTTCTGGACCTGCGGGTTGATCCTTCCCTGGCTTCTTTGAACAATTCCGACCTCTGGGACCTGGTCGCCTATCTTTGGCAATCCAATAGTACCCCGCAGAGGTTGGCGGAAGGTAAGCGCCTGTTCGCCCAGAACTGTGCCGCCTGCCACGGTGAGACAGGTGGAGGAAATGGTGTTTTCTCTGGTGCTATCAAAGCCCTGTCGGGTAAGACACCGGTCAATTTTTCCAACCCATCCACCATGCTGGGAGCCAGTCCGGCTCTCCTGCAGGGGAAAATCCTGCGTGGTGGGATGGGCACGGGCATGCCCTCCTGGGGGCCGATCCTTACGGATCAGCAGACATGGAACATCATTAGCTATATTTACACTTTTCAATTCAATGAAAATACCGCCGATGTAGGAAAATGAGCAACAATATCATTCGGATTGACACGAACGTAAGAATAGGTCAATCTTTACAAGAGGTTTGATTATCCTTTACACATCCTTTATGTAAGAGTGTTACCATTTATTGAAATCAAATCAAAAAACCTACTGGAGGTACTTAGATGAAATCGAAAACAGGTTGGACAATAATAATCGTATTGGGCCTGATCCTTTTACTGGTTTTGCCCGGAATCTTCATGATGGGGCGTTCATGGACAAGCGGATATGGCGGTATGATGGGTCCAGGAATGATGGGGGGTTTTGGTTACTGGAATCCCTTTGGATTCTTCGGAATGGCGATAATGTGGCTGATCCCGATCGGTTTGCTGGTGTTGCTGGTGTTGGGAGTTGTTGCGCTGGTCAACGCCCTGACCAAGCCAGGAAACTCAGCTCCCACTATAGCTGACCGAACGTGTTCCAACTGTGGTAAACCAGCTCAATCCGGTTGGACGACCTGCCCCTATTGTGGAAAACCGTTATAGTGAAAGGAAATTCCATGTGCGGTGGTAATTTTGTTCGTTCGCTCATTCCCCTGGCGGTCAGCCCAGCCGGGCAGGGTATGCCAATCCAAATAGTAAATGCAGGCCCCTCACAACAACCTTGCCCCGCTTGTGGTACCGCGATCACGCCTGAGTTTGCCTGGTGCCCAAAATGCGGAGCTTCGCTCAGGCTTCATCCCTGTGCATACTGTGGACAAACCATAAGTACTGGAGATAAATTGTGCAAGTTTTGCGGAGCACCTTCAAATAAATAGAGAAAACAACCTAATTGATAAAGTAAAGAACAAACCAATAATGCTGAGTTGAAGATGTTTTATTACGCACCCTTTTGGAGGGCGCGTTTGATTGCTAAAACGCAAATCGAAATCAGCCGAACTCCTAATAAGAGGAAAATGGATATTTTTAGACCGGTTGAATAAAACCAGCCCTCTGCCGATTCCAATTAGTGGCGTTGAAGTATATTTGTGATGCTTATTGATTCCTGGTCAAACGACGTCCCCCTTCCAACGATACCAAAGCCACCCAACTGCATAACCAATCACGAACCCTGCCACTCCAGATGCCCAATGGACCGGGTGAGGGTACGTATACAAGGCAACGCGTGTAACGAGATAGCTTACAAACCCTAACCCCATCGCCCATAACCAGACCACCATAGGTATTTCTTTGTGGACTTTTATGTTTTCATGAACGAGTCTTCCAGACATATTTACCTCTCCAAAAAATATGCTAATTGGTTGGCAAAAGCCAGTCTCTGATTGCTTTCTCAATTATACGAAATCGACCTCCGAAAACCCAGCGCCATCCCACGTATGACCTCTGTAGGCAGTTTTGCTTACGGTGATTTTCTATAAGCAAGAGTGCTTATGAATGAAAAAGCCAGGATGCGCATGACATGTGGAAAACAAAAGTGTACTATCCGTATATAAACGAAGGCGAATATGGAAAAATCCTCATCGAACTACATCAGCCGGCGCGATTTTATCAAGCTCGTAACTGCTGCGGTTGGAGCAGTTATCGTCGCAGGGGTCGGCATCCCAACCATCGGTTACCTGGTTTCCCCAGCGCTACGCAAACAGGATGCTGAAGCATGGATCCCATTAGGGCTTCTCGAGAAAATCCCGATTGGGATTCCCACATATTTTAGTTTTACACGAAAAGAAATAAACGGCTGGGAGAATACAGTCACCAGCTACGGGGTATTCGCCGTTCGCAAAGACACAACTAATGTCATCGTTCTCTCCAACATCTGCACTCATCTGG
>JADGQC010000250.1 GCA_017882125.1 Anaerolineales bacterium | reverse complement strand
GTCCGCTGGGGATTCCAGCACGAAGCCGGGCCGTTCGAAATTTGGGATATGCTGGGAGTTAAGGAAACTGCCAGGCAAATGAAAGCTGCGGGTTTCGCCCCTGCTGGCTGGGTGAAGAAAATGCTCAAGGCAGGCTGTGAGACGTTCTATCAATACAAAGGAACCCGCAAGGTCGGTGTTTATGATGTGGCCAAACAGAAATACGTCTCCATCCCCAAAACACCGGGATTGCTCGTTCTAAGTGAAATTAAGAAAGCCAAAAAAGTTATCGCTTCAAACCCAGGTGCATCCCTGTATGACGTTGGAGACGGAGTGGCGCTGGTGGAGTTCCACACCAAGATGAATGCCCTGGATGATGATATTTTCGCGATTGCCGAAGAGGCGCTCGACCGCGCTGAAACGGAATTCGATGCCGTCGTCGTTGGCAACGAAGGCGAGAACTTCAGCGCAGGTGCAAACATCGGCCTGATCCTGATGGGTGCAAAATCGCAACAATGGGAAATGCTGACGCAGGTGGTGAAGAGATTCCAGAACCTGAACATGCGGATGCGTTATTTCCCCAAGCCGGTGGTGATCGCGCCAGCGGGAATGACCCTGGGCGGCGGCTGCGAAATTACAATGCACGGCAGCCGGGTAGTGGCAGCAGGTGAGACCTACATAGGACTGGTAGAATTGGGCGTGGGTGTCATCCCGTCCGGTGGCGGCACGAAAGAACTGATGCGCCGCATCGTCAACCCGTCCATGCGCCTGCCGGGAGTGGATGTTTTCCCATCCCTGCAGCGAGTTTTCGAACAGATCGGGCAAGCCAGGGTGGCTACCAGCGCAGAAGAGGCCCGCCAAATGGGCATCCTGGGACCTGCAGACCGGATTGTCATCAACCGCGAACATCTGCTGACGGAGGCCAAGCGGGAGGCCATGCACATGGCAGCGGCGGGATACCATCCGCCAGCACCCGAGATGATCTACGCCGGTGGGCGCGAGTCCCTGGCTGCGCTTCGAATTGGCGCCTGGACTTACAAAGAGGGTAAATATATTACTGAATACGATGCTGTTATTGCTGGGAAACTTGCCAATATCATGGCCGGCGGTGACCTGAGCCGCCCAACCTGGGTCAGCGAACAGTACATCCTCGACCTGGAATGCGAAGCGTTCCTATCGCTGTGCGGCGAGGAAAAGACCCAGGCGCGTTTGTTCAACATGCTCCAGTTTGGAAAGCCGTTACGGAATTAGGAGGTAAAGATGACACGCGAAGCTGTAATTGTATCTGCAGTGCGCACTCCCGTCGGGAAAGGTAAACGCGGTGGTCTAGCCACTGTCCGCCCGGACGAACTGGCGACGGCAGTGGTAAAAGCCCTGCTTGCCCGAACCCCGGGGTTGGATCCAAAAGAGATCGACGACGTCATTCTTGGCTGCGCCTTCCCCGAGGGCGAACAAGGCCTGAACATGGCGCGCATGGTGGCGCTGCGGGCTGGTCTTCCGGATTCGGTACCGGGCGAAACTATTAACCGGTATTGTTCTTCCGGTGTCCAGAGCATCGCCCACGCGGCGTATGCCATCCAGGCAGGACAGATGGATGTTGCAATTGCGGGCGGGGTCGAGTCGATGAGCATGGTGCCGATGATGGGCTATAAGTTCTCGGTAAACCCCTATTTTGCCGCGGAACTGCCCCACTACTACACCAATATGGGTCTCACGGCCGAGAACGTAGCGATGAAATACGAAATAAGCCGTGAAGAACAGGACGCATTCGCCTTGCGCTCCAACCAGAAAGCTGCTGCTGCTGTCAATTCAGGCAAGTTTGACCCAGAATTGGTCCCGATCGATGTTGAACTGAAAGAACTCGGAGCGAATGGCAATCCCACGACGAAGAAATTCACTGTGAAACGGGATGAAGGTCCGCGCGCCGATACCAGCCTTGAGGCGCTCGCCAAACTAAAACCGGCCTTCAAGGAAGGCGGCACGGTCACTGCGGGTAACTCCTCGCAGGTCTCCGATGGAGCCGCGGGGGTGATCATCATGTCAGCCGAAAAAGCCGAGGCGCTGGGACTCAAACCGCTTGCGCGTTTTGTAGACTTCGCGGTGGGCGGGGTCCCGCCTGAATTGATGGGCATTGGACCCGTGATTGCCATCCCGAAGGCGTTAAAAATGGCGGGACTATCGCTGAACGACATCGACCTCTTCGAACTGAATGAGGCCTTCGCTGCCCAGTCGTTGGCAGTGGCGCGTCAGGTGGGTCTGGATATGGAGAAGGTGAACTTGAACGGCGGCGCGATTGCCCTCGGTCATCCCCTGGGATGCACTGGAGCCAAGCTGACCACCCAGTTGATCTACGAAATGAAACGACGCAAGTCAAAGTATGGCATGGTATCAATGTGCATCGGTGGAGGTATGGGCGCGGCAGCCATCTTTGAGAATATGCAGAATTAATTTTTGAATCTTTACACCCACCCCCGACGCAGGCGCGGGGGAGCGCGGAGAGAATATCTCCCCGCCATATAACCAATTCACCATCAGGAGAAAATAATGACCCAAACAGTTGTCGAGCTCATGTCCAAAATGCCGAAAGCCTTCCTTCCGGAAAAAGCTCCCGGGCTGGATGCGGTGATCCAATTCAAATTCAGCGGTGCCGAAGCGGGCGACTGGTTCGCCACGATCAAGAATGACAAATGCACGGTTGAACAGGGTGCGTATCCCACTCCCAAGATGACCTTGTCGGCTGATTCGGCGGACTATGTCAAAATATTCACCGGCGAACTGGACGGCATGCAGGCCTTCATGGCCGGCAAACTCAAACTAGCAGGCGACCTGAACCTGGCCATGAAACTAATGACCATGTTCAAGATCCGCTAAAATTCATTTATATTTCCTTAAATAATTGGGAGCGATCAGGCGGCTTTCACCGTCCACACGCTCCCAGTTTTCGGCTTCTTTCAACAGAAATTAATTTACCGCAAGTTAAACCGACCTTCCGCCGAGTGTAGAACCCAGCGGGAGGTTAAATATTTATAGCGATTTAACGGGCAATTCCATAATATTTTGTTTTTTCTTGGCTTCGACCTCATTATGCTGCCTAACAAGTTCACGGCGCAGGATCTTCCCGACAGTCGTTTTGGGCAATTCAGTCCGAAACTCGACCTGCCTGGGGACTTTATAGACAGCCAGGCTCTTTTTGGACCAGATCTTGATCTCGTCCTCGGTCAAGGTTTCGCCAGGTTTGACGACCACCCAGGCTTTGACCACCTCGCCGCGCAGGGAGTCGGGAATACCAGCCACACCAACCTCCAGAACTTTCGGGTTGGCTGCGATGACTTCCTCCACCTCACGAGGCCAGACCTGTTCTCCGCCGGGTTTGATAAGTTCCTTCTTGCGATCCACGATATAAAAATAGCC
>JADGQC010000068.1 GCA_017882125.1 Anaerolineales bacterium | reverse complement strand
GCACTGACCACCTAACATAACCACGTTTCATCAAGAAGATTATTCGGGCGGGATCTCCTTGAAAGCAAAATCCACATTGATTCCCTTGGCCTTCTGCGCTCTCTTGGCTAATACGTACCAAATCCAAGAGACCAGAATTATTCCAAAGGCAATTACCTGGGGCCACGGATTTGCCAAACTCCACGCACCGAGCACACCCAACTGCGGTGCAAAGAGGAACGCGAGTACCATCAAGATGCCAAGAATGCCACCCAAAACACCGAGCACGGTGATCATTGGCAGGTTGCCAAGTTTGTACTTCGCGCCAGGTGAGGCCTCATATAATTCCTTGGCGCGGTATGGAAGGAAGGCTCCTCCGATGCAGGTTATGACAAAGACATATCCACATCCGAAGGTTACGCCAAGAGTCAGGCCAACCCATCCGGGAACCAAGTTATAAGCAAGAATAACCGGAAGACTGGCAAGGAAGTAAGCCAAGTGGGCGTTAACTGGTGTGTGCAGTCTCTCATTCACCTTGCTGAACCATTCAGGCAACAGGCGATCAAGGGACATGGCAACCAGGACGCGAGTCATACCGATGTAGCAGTTGCAGACGATCTGGAAACCGTTAAGCAGGTAGCCGATGCCAATGATCAGTACGACCAGGGGACTAGCGGCTAATGCTACCGCGATAATTGGAGGCCACAAGTTAAACCCATTGATATTCGCCTCACCGATCAATGACCAGTATCCTGCTCCAGCCACGGTGAGGAATTCAGGTGGCGCCACCTTCTGAATGCCGACCGCGAGCAGGGCCAGCAAGATGCCCGTTGCTACAAGCGACCCAACCATGATAAAGGTTTGTGATTTAAAACTGCGTGCATCCTTGATTTCTCCATTCTGCTGTGCCGAGTATGTTGCCCACTGCAGAGATGTCCAAGCGATGGGGGCGACAAGGAGCGTCGCCATCAGGCTGAATGGCGGGTTTAGGTTGATCCCGGCGGCCTTCACCGCATTAACTGCGGTTTCATAGAAGTTCGGTGCACCGCCTGATGCAACAGCAAATGCATTCAAGCGGGTCACGAACTGGGAAGCTGGTGTGGTGAAGAGAACAACAAAAACTGTAGCAAAGCAAAGTAGAGTTCCCCACCACATCACATGCTGGAATTTGACATAGTTCTTGAATCCGCTAGTCAGAAGCCACATGGAAAGCATGGCATTGAGGATGCTGACTATAACAATGCCATGGGCGGTGGTGAACCACACACCCAGGCTTGAAAACGTGGCATTCCCCATTGTTGCCCCCAGCCCGAGAAAAAGTGGCGCAAATCCAAGGTACGAAACCAGCCAACCTGAAAGTGCCACCCATTGCAGGATCCAAATCACGTATCCGGACATCACCACGGTGAAAGCCAGACCTCCGCCAAAAACGCGGCTTTGGAACACATAGTCACCACCCGAGCGTGGCAGAGCGGTGGAAAGCCAGACATAAACGAAGGCAATTGGAATTTCAATTACCATCGCCAGGAGAATCCCCCAGACCAGTTGACCCCCGGGGAGCGAACCAGGGGCCCAAAGGTAGGTCCACGGGAAAATCAAGCCCATGGTCAAGATGTTGTAGACGAACGCAGAATAGGGAGACATGACCCGTACAAGCCCAGAAGCTTTCCTTGTAAAGATTTCTGGTTTTGGAGTTGTTGTTTCAGCCATTGCTTCCTCCTTTGTATTGAGGGGAACCGAATATTGGTTTGTGAAACGACCAGGTGATGGAAGCTCCTTATCACCATCATGCAATACCATATCCTTGAAACCTGTTGTACCTTTTAAGAGTGCTGCCTCCTTTCTGCGACGAAACGTTCAACCACTCGTCATCTGGTATCCAATTACTTCACCATCTGCGAAAGTCACCAGACAACCGCGCAAAATACCCTCCCCATATTCCGAACCCGGGTTGATACAGGTCGTGCGTCCAATTTTCGCCACCGATTGGGATTCGTGGATGTGCCCATGTAAACCCAGCATTGGCTTGTACTTTTCGATGGCGGTCCGTACCGATTTACTCCCGGCGCCGTACATGACCGTTTGCCCTCCCCGAACGATCGGCTCAGGGGGATCCTTATCCCAGTCCAACATTGGGCAGGTATCCAAGGATGAATCGACCGGCGGATCGTGGAAATTAAAGATGGCGTGAGTGAGATCAGGCACTTTAGAAACCATATCTTCGATCATTTCGCCTAGTTTTTCATCGGTAATTTCACGCGGTGTTTTCCAGGGTGTAGGGGTACTAAACCCAACCGAAACCATTGTATGATCGGAGTCCACGTCAACAACCTCGCCTTCGCAGGCAAAGAAAGAGTGAGTGCCTTCACGGCTAATAGCAGTTAACACCTCTGGAGAATCATCGTTTCCACCCGTCACAAAGCATTTTTTTCCCGTCCCAGCCAAACGTTCCTCCGCCAGGTCCACCCAACTACTCAGCCTCTGACGTGCGACTTCGTGGAACAACTCATTAACCGCTTTTTCGTCCACCGAAAGGGCGTGGAACTCGTCTTCTTCCATGATTTTATGATAAAACCCAAGAGTGCCCAAACGGGTAATAAGCTCATGCAATTCCTGTTGAGTGGATATTTCTTCGACGCGCCCCTGCAAGGTGGCACGGTAATGATCATTCTTTTCCTTGATAATCGGGATGAGCAATTTACCGGTAATGTCACCGCCCATTACCAAAATATCAACATCGTAGAACTTCCCGGCATTGATAAATTTACGATAGGTGCGTTCGGACCCATGCAAATCGGTGGCAAAAAAAAGGCGGGTTGGTTTTTTGCTGGGTTTCTTGGAAAAGAGGGGCATGTGTTGGTCTCCGATCTTTCAAGGTAGGTAATTTTTTGTTAAATAATATTCATGCTTTGACTGAATTTGATGATGCAACCAGGCTTATCACTGAATGAGCCAATAAAGATTCATTCGCTGAGGAGTCGATGGCCTCATCTGTAATAAATTTATCTATTTCATCGATTGTGGCAACCAGGTAATTTGAAACCACTCCCCACTTACTATGATCGGCAACAATTATGATCTGACCCCGGGTACGCTCGATCATTTGTCGCACAACTTCTGCCTCCGCGTTTGAAGGTACCGTGCAGCCATGCTTCAAGCTGACACCGTCCACTCCCACGATGACCTTATCTGCGTAGACCTGGCGAAGATTATCGATTGCAAAACGACCAGCCACGGAATTGGAATGGGGTTGGAACTCGCCGCCGATCAGGTGATGCTTAAAGCCTGCTTCCCCCAGTTCGAGTGCTGCATAAACATTATTGCTGAATACGGTGATGCCTTGATCGCCGCGAATATAGCGGATGACCTGAGTCGTGGTTGTGCCACTATTAATAAACACAACATCATTCTCATTTATTAGCGAGGCTGCCAACTCACCGATCAAACGCTTTTCTTCGGGATTTTTTTGTGCCCTTTGCAGATACTCGGGTTCCAGAGTCAGCCTTTGGCTGAGGATCGCCCCCCCATGTGTCCGTTCGACAATGCCCTCGCGTTCCAACCATTCCAAATCGCGGCGCACAGTCGCTTCTGAAGTATCCAGCAAAGTATATAAATCATCCATCCGGACGATTTTATGGGTTACCAGATACTCCTGGATTCGTTCGCGCCGCTGTGCAGGAATGAGAGATTTTCTCATTTTGTTATGACGCTTGGCAATTGGTCGATATAAACTAAAATTTTTGTAAGCCGCATTATAAAAGAATCTGAAGAAATTTGCAAGTTTTTGCGTTTTTAATTATAATGTTGTGGAATTTTCCCCCACTGCCAGCCGCTCGTATTCGACCAGGGCTGTACGTTGAGGCCCCTTCGCAGGAGATTGGTATGACAAGCAGTCCCATCGGAATGGGCGAACAAGATCGTGCCGAGCGCGAAAAGTTTGAAAACGAACTAAAGCGCATCCTTACAGCCAGCGATGCGGCTGGCATCATCCTGCGGGTAATCGGATCGCTGGCCTTCCAAATGCACTGCCAGAAATATGGGTATTTGCAAGCAGCCATGGGCCGTGCATACACTGATATCGATTTTGCCGCCTACCAAAAACAAACCAAGGAAGTCCAGGTATTGATGGCGGGGTTGGGTTATCATGAAAACCGAGAGGTCTTCATTGTTTCGGAAGGTTACCGCTCCATTTTCGAGAAGCCTGCGGCGGGTCTTCACATCGATGTGTTTTTTGAGAAACTCGATTTCTGTCATGTGATCCACTGGGAAGGAAGATTGGAGATCGACCATCCCAGCATCCCTCTGGCAGAAATGCTTCTCGAAAAAATGCAAATCGTCCAGATCAATGAAAAAGATATCATAGATACGATCATGTTATTGCTCGAACATCCTCTGGGCGACGAAGACCATGAGATTATCAACATCAAGCGAGTAGCAGGGCTCTGCAGCACCGACTGGGGGCTTTGGCGCACTACCACCATGAACCTGGACAAGGTTCGGCAGATGGCTCAGAGTTATGAACAGCTCACCAGCGAGCAAAAAGAAAAAATCGATTCGCAGGTTAAATCGGCACTAGCGCGGATCGATCAAGAACCCAAATCCCTCGCCTGGCGTTTACGCTCCCGGGTTGGCGACCGCGTGAAATGGTACAAAGATGTGGACGAAGTTCAATGACTTGTAGGAGATGGTTATGAAAAAACTTGTCCGCGATCTGATGCACCCGGGGATGCTTACCTGCCGGCCGGATGCCACGCTGGGCCAGGTTTCCGTGATGCTAACCCAGCATCATGTGCATGCATTGATCGTTGCCGACCGCAATGGCCGCCCGATTGGAATCGTCTCCGATTACGACCTGCTTGCCGGGGAATGGCTGTCGGCGGATTCTCAAAGCCTGGCGACAATGCGCACCCTGACTGCCGGAGAGCTTATGTCCTCCCCCATCGATACTATCGAAGCAAGCATGTCTCTGGGAGAAGCCGCCCATCTACTCATCGAGAAGGATGTCAATCGCCTGCTCGTTACCGAAAAGGGCATTCCATCAGGGGTCATCTCGACCTCCGATTTTGTTTCCAGCATAGCCAAAGAAGAAAAACCTCTTCGCCAAACCGTTGAAGACGTAATGTCAGACGCGATCCTGGTCTGCCGGGATAAAACCCCGCTCACCTCCGCGGCGCGCACAATGAACCAAGCCGGGTGGCGGTCAGTTCTGGTGGTTAACGCTAAAGGCAAACCCGAGGGTGTGGTAAGTGGCCAAGATTTACTGCCATACGTGAAGAACGGTGTCGATGAAAAGCTTACCGTGCGGGATATTATGCACCCGGCGCTAACCATCGACATTCACGCCAAATTGCGTGAAGCTGCCGACCTGATGATTCAAAAACACTACCATCGCCTGGTGGTCATTGACCAGGACGATCCGCAAGCTTTCCCTCTTGGCATCATTTCTTCGTTCGATATCGTCGCCGAGATGGCAAGACCCGGATCTATCTGGCAAAAGTAGAAATTTGCCATGTCCTTCACAGGTGGTGTTAAGTAAGCCACTTGTGACAAATCAAGTCTCACTAAATTAATTAGCGGAGTTTTTCGATCATGGCTCTAACGCTGGAAGAGGTGCTTGCCCGGGTTCCTCAGTGGGTGGGCGCCAACGACCTGAAAGCCACGCCATTGGCAGGTGGAATCACAAACAACAATTACCGGGTCGACGTGGGTGGAGAAGCATTCGTACTTCGAATTGCAGGAGCAGATACCGAACTATTGGGGATCAATCGAGAGCACGAATATTCAGCCAACCTGACCGCCGGCAAGCTGGGAATAGCCCCGGAAGTCTTTTATTTTATCCGCCCGGAAGGTTACCTGGTTACCCGTTTCGTTACCGGGTGTCCGATCCCACCAAATGAGATTCGAGAACCCGAAAACCTTCAGCGGGTCATGGACGTCGTCCGGAAAATTCACAGGATGCCGGAAATCCCAGGGAATTTTAATGTATTCCGGATCGTCGAGGATTACTCAGAAATCGCCCATCGATACAAGGTGGAGTTCCCTCAAAACTTTAGTTCGTTGATCGCAAACATGCAGGATGCCAGAACGGTGTTTACATCCCACTCTCCTGCACCAAGCCCATGCCACAACGATTTGCTCAATGGGAATTTTTTATCCAACAGCAGCCTTTACGTCCTGGATTGGGAATATGCAGGGATGGGCGATATTTTTTTTGACCTGGCAAATTTTTCCGATCATCATCAATTAAACGATGAACAGGACCAATGGATTCTCAAATGCTATTTCGGAGATGTAAAGCCCAGCCAGTGGGCGCACTTGAAAATTATGAAAATCATGTCTGACCTGCGCGAGGCAACATGGGCGCTTGTGCAAATAGGCATCTCGAAACTCGATTTTGACTTTCATGGCTATGCCGACAAGTTTTTTGGCCGTGTCAGCGAAAATATCCAAAATCCCAAATGGAATGAATGGCTTAAGGAGGTAAGTAAAAATGTCTGATCTACCTACTCATGCGCAAGCAGTCATCATCGGTGGAGGCGTCGGCGGGTGCAGCATTGCATACCATCTCACGCTGATGGGTTGGAAAGATGTTGTCATCCTGGAACGTCACGAACTGACCAGCGGATCCACTTGGCATTCTGCAGGTTTGGTCGGCCAGATGCGTTCAGATCCCAACCTCACCCGGATGATGCACTACAGCACCGATCTTTATCGGAAGTTGAAAGCCGAAACCGGCCAGGATCCTGCCTGGCGCGAGGTGGGTGGATTGCGACTGGCTTCATCAGCCGAACGAATGGAAGACCTGAAACGGTTGGTTGGCATGGCGCAATCCTTCGGTGTACC
Organism: Anaerolineales bacterium; assembly: GCA_017882125.1. Lineage (GTDB taxonomy): Bacteria > Chloroflexota > Anaerolineae > Anaerolineales > Villigracilaceae > UBA877. The sequence continues at coordinate 4,870 of JADGQC010000068.1, read as the reverse complement.
GATGGACCTGATCTCTCCCAAGGAGGCCATGGACCTCTTCCCGATCATGAGCCCTGATGGGATAGCCGGAGCAGCCTGGACCCCCAATGACGGGGTCATCGACCCGACCGGCTTGACCAACGCATTAGCCACCGGTGCCAAACAGCGCGGGACGCGTATTTTCACCGACACGAATGTGGAAAAGATCAACCTAAAGAACGGGCGCGTTCACGACGTGGTAACCGATAAGGGCACCATCGAAACCGAAGTGGTTGTGAACGCCGCCGGGCAATGGGGAGGTGAAGTGGGGAAGATGGTGGGACTCACGTTGCCCATCGTACCCATGGCACACCTGTATATCATCACCAAACCCATCCAGGGGGTGGAGCATGATTTCCCAACCCTGCGCGACCCTGACTTACTGGTCTATTGGCGGGAAGAGGTAGGCGGCCTGGTTACGGGAGGTTACGAACGAAATCCGGCTCCATTTGGTCTGAACGGCATTCCCCGAAATTTCAAATATCAACTCCTACCACCCGACTGGGAGCGTTTTACCCCTCTAATGGAAAACTCCATTAAACGCGTTCCAGCAGTGGAGACGGCGGAAGTGATCCAGCTATTGAACGGACCGGAAGGATTTACCCCCGACGGCGAATTCCTGCTGGGCCCGACATCGGTCAAGGGTTTTTGGGTGGCATGCGCGTTCTGCGCCCACGGCTTGGCTGGCGCGGGCGGCATTGGGAAAACCATGGCGGAGTGGATCATCGATGGACATCCAGAGTGGGATGTCTGGCGGTTGGACGTGCGCCGGTTCGGGTCCAACTACAACAGCCAGGATTACACGGTGGCTCGCACCATTGAAACTTACACCCAATATTACGATATCCATTATCCCGGGGAGGAGCGCCTGTCACGGCGTGGATTACGGTTGTCGCCTACATATCATCGTTTGCAGGAGCTTGGCTGTTTCTTTGGTGAGAAGACCGGATGGGAGCGTCCGAACTGGTTCAAACCTTACGAAGAAAAGGCGCGCCACGGGCACGAGCCCAAGGGCTGGGCTCACCACAACTGGTCACGGGCGATCGGCTACGAGCACTTGAAAACCCGTGAGAACGCCGGGTTGTTCGATGAAACCTCCTTCAACAAATTTGAAGTGCGCGGACCGGGTGCATTGGCTTTTTTGAACAACGTGTGCGCCAACCAAATCGATCAGCCGGTGGGAACGATCATCTATACCGAGTGCCTGAATAAACGCGGCGGGATTGAGTGCGACTTCACGGTGACGCGACTGGCTGAGGAACGCTTTTTTATCGTGACCGGAACGGCCTTTGGGCAGCATGACCTGTCGTGGTTATCGCTGAATATGCCTGAGGACGGGTCGGTGGCGATCGAGGACGTCACTTCTTCGTATGCCTGCCTGGGCCTGTGGGGCCCCAAGGCACGGAAAATATTGGAGAAGGTTACCAAGGACGATGTATCCAATGCAGGTTTCCCTTACATGACTGCCCGCCGGATTGTGGTCGGCGACGTGCCCGCCCTGGCCGCGCGGGTTACCTATGTGGGTGAGCTCGGCTGGGAATTTTACTGCCCCATGGAATATGGCCTGCGCCTGTGGGATACACTTTGGGATGCAGGAATATCCGAGGGGATGGTCGCCGCCGGATACAAGGCGATCGATTCCCTGCGGCTCGAAAAAGGGTACCGCTACTGGAGCAGTGAGATCAGCCCGGATTATTCTCCACTCGAAGCGGGGTTGGGGTTTGCTGTGAAACTGAACAAAGAGGATTTCATTGGGAAAGAAGCACTGGTAAAGCAAAAAGAAGCCGGTTTAACGCGCAAGTTGTGCTGCATGACCCTGGCAGACAGCCGCACCATAGCCTTGGGTAAGGAGCCGATCCGCTCGAAAGATGGCAAAATGATCGGATGGGTGGCCGCGGGAGGGTACGGTTATTCCATCGGACAAAGCATCATTTATGGATATCTCCCGGTGGAATATACCAAGGTGGGTACTGAACTTGAGGTGGAATTCCTTGGAGAACAGGTGGGGGCTGTGGTTGTCCAGGCACCCTTGTGGGATCCCAAGGGTGAGCGAGTCAAGGCATGAAAGGTATGGACGGTTGTATAATTACCATCCCAAACAGAACGCGATAATTTTATCGATTAATGAATTCGCTGTAAAATAATCGGCTTGAATAATACAGAATTTTCAGGAGGCTAAAAACATGTCTATCGTGAATGCAAAAGAAATCATGGTGGAAGCTGCCAAGGGGAAATACGCCGTTGGTGCCTTCAATATCACCGACCTGGTCCAAATGGAAGGGGTTGTGGATGCGGCAATTTCAAAGAAGTCGCCCCTAATCATCCAGACTTCGGTTAAGCCATCCAAGTTCCTGGGAGTGGACGTACTGGTGGCAATTTACAGGACAATCGCCGCTTCGGCTCCAATCCCGATCTGCCTGCACCTGGATCACTGCACGGAAGTGGAACATTGTAAAAAATGCGCGGACGCCGGTTATACCAACATCATGATCGATGCCTCCAAACAAACCTATGAAGAGAATATCCGCCAGACAAAGGAAGTAGTCGATTACTGCCACAAAATCGGCAACATTTCGGTGGAAGGCGAACTGGGCACTGTCAGCGGCGTAGAAGATCAGATCAAGGTGTCGGAAGATGAGACCCAACTTGCCAACCCCAAGCAAGCCGTCGAATTTGTTGAGCGCACTGGCCTGGACATTTTCGCTCCCGCCATCGGCACCGCACATGGTGTCTACAAGACCAAGAATCCGAAAGTAGACTTTGAACGCCTCGGCATAATCAATGAGATGCTGAATGGGAAAACGATCAAGACACCCCTGGTAGTACATGGTGGGACCGGCTTACCGGAGGATTACATCAAGAAATTGATCGCGATGGGTGGGGCGAAGGTGAATGTATCCACCGAACTAAAGCGCACCATGATCGATGCAGAATACGAGTACATTGCCGCACACCGGGAAGAGTATGATCCCGGTAAGGTCGATGAGGCAGTCCGTGCTTCCATCCGCACAGCCGTTGGACATTGGATCGATATTCTCGGCAGCGCCGGCAAGGCATAACCTTTTTAAAATACGCGGGGGAAGATTGAGGGGCACCAACCTGCTCCTCATTCTTCCCATGCTTCATCATTATTAATACACACATCAAAAGGAGTAAGACATGAAAAAAGTTGAGGAGTATTTTGTACCATGGGTGAAGGGCATTCCGATGTACATATCCGGGCATATTGAACTTGCCTGGAAAAAACCCGAACTTCATCGCATGATGTCCAACGAGAATCCGAACCCACCTTCCGATAAAGTGCTGGAGGCGATAAACAAGTATGCCAAGATGGGTAACCGCTACCCGGACCAGGGCCTGGTGGTACGCAGCAAGATCGCCAAGATCAACGGATTGGATGGCCCCGAAAACGTGATGTTGGGCAACGGGTCCAGCGAAGTGTATGACAACATCTTCCGCTGCTTCCTGACGGTCGGAGAGGAAGTCATCCAGCATACCCCTTGCTTCGGCATTTATAAGCTGCGCGGGACTATATTAGGCGGCAAAATGGTATCAGTGCCGATGATCTACAAAGATAAACAGTTGCTTTACGATCCAGACTCGATCCTCAAGGCGATCACGGACAAGACCAAGATAATCGTCATTGCCAACCCGAATAACCCGACGGGTAACTTTATGGATGCCAAGGACTTCGTACGCATCGCCGAGACCGGTATTCCCTTCATTGTAGACGAGGCTTACGTTGAATATGCCGGGCTTGGCTTGTCCCAGGTAAATCTGACCAAGAAATATAAAAATGTGATCATTACCCGTACACTTTCAAAAGCATATGGATTGGCCGGCTTGCGCTTTGGGTACGCACTGGGTAATAAGGATGTGATCGGACAGATCTCAGCCGCGTTACTCCCCTGGAACGTTGGGACGATCCCAATGTGGGCAGCATTGGCCGCTCTGGAAGATACCGATGCACTGGCGTTCAGGGTGAAGTTCAATAACAGTGAGGTGGATTACATCACCGAGGCACTCAGCGAAATCCCCGGCCTGGTTGTGTTCGCCACAAAAGCCAACTACATATTCTTTGACTGCGGCGCAATCGGAAAGAAGGGCAAGGATATGGTAGCCTATGCCGAACAAAAAGGTCTCATCTTCCGTCCGGAAGCCGAAAAATATGGCAGCGATGGTTGGTTCCGCATTACCATAGGGTCAAAGGAAGAGAACCGCATGGCCGTCGAGGTAGTGCGCGAGTTTTTGACCAAAAAGTGATCGGGTTTACCTGTAGGTCGAAATGACTTCCAGGGTTAATTCGAGAGAGGAGGCTAAGCATGGGAAAAATTAAAGCTGTGTTCTTTGACCAGGATGGTGTGATCATCGACACAGAACGGGACGGACACCGTGTATCGTTCAACATGACGTTTAAAGAATTCGGTTTTACCGATGAGTGGAGCGTGGATTATTACCACGAACTCCTTCAGATCGCGGGCGGTAAAGAGCGCATGAAACATCATTTAGAAACCAAGGGCTTCAGCAAGCCGATTGCCCCTGAGAAGGTGGATGATCTCATTAAAGAGATGCACAAACGCAAGACGGCCATATTCGTCGACCTGATCGAGTCCGGCAAACTGCCTTTGCGCCCCGGGATACACCGTTTTATGAAGGAGGCCATGGAAGCTGGTTTAAAGGTGGGGGTATGCACCACCTCCAATGAGCAGGCTGCCAGGGCGATCACTGAAAAAATCCTGGCAGATATCAAGTTCGATATTGTGCTGGCCGGGGACGTGGTCAGCAAGAAAAAGCCCGATCCTGAAATTTACAACCTGGCTCTTTCCAAGACCGGACTGAAGGCGGATGAAGT
>JADGQC010000011.1 GCA_017882125.1 Anaerolineales bacterium | reverse complement strand
GTATGACCGATATTTCCGCTCGTCCATTCTTTCTCTCCTGATGATCGTAGTCTACTCCATCAGGACATTTTTTGTGTCCATTATTTCGGGGGAAGTCCAGAGAACTGATTGAAAAAATGAATGTGCCGGTCGCTTCGCTCCCGTCACATTCATTTTTTCAATCAATATGGATAGAGCATTGTAAGATGGAGACCTAAATTGGTAATTAGCCCCACCCCCGCCCACACAATAATGCTTCGGGTCTCGTGAGCCCGAAGAAGTCGCCTCATATTGATGCCCCCTCATCTCGAAAATGGTGCCAAGCCCAGGAGAGGACTGTCGGCGCCTCTTGGCGCCGACACTGCCGATGGCGGCTTGCCCCAAGGGGTGCTTTGCAAACGCCGCCTCGGCATAGATAATATCTTGGGGGTGATGGTTGCGGCAAAACCGCAACCATCACCCCCAAACCCCCTGAGTCTTTGAAAACGGAAGTGCTGCGAATATTTCTTACTCTGCTCTTACACCGCCATGCTATAATTTCCCCCGAAAGGGACTTTCAATGCTCCAGAAATTTGTGAAAACATTCGGGGGAGACCCCAATAAACGTGAAATCGAAAAAACCACCGACCTGGTGGAACAGATCAATGCGCTCGAGCCGGATTTCGAAGCCCTGAGCGACGAAGCGCTGCGCCTTAAGACAGGCGAATTCCGCAGCCTGATCGCGGGGGAATTGGATGGCGTGGAAGACGAGAAGGAACGCCAGGAGATCGAGAATTCCGTGCTGGATGGAATCCTGCCGGAAGCCTTCGCGGCCGTGCGCGAAGCAGCCAAACGGACCATCGGTCAGCGCCCGTACGACGTGCAGCTCATCGGCGGGATCGTCCTGCACCAGGGCAAGATCGCCGAGATGCGCACCGGCGAAGGCAAGACACTGGTTGCCACGCTGCCGCTCTACCTGAACGCACTGACGGGCAAGGGGGTGCACCTGGTGACGGTCAACGATTACCTGGCACGGCGCGACGCCAGGTGGATGGGAGCCATTTACCATTTCCTGGGTTTATCGGTGGGCATCCTGCAGATGGCAGCCGCCACTGAAAACGGCAAGAAGGCTTTCCTGTACGACCCCGAGAAAGAGTCGCCGCACGAAGACCAGGATGAGATGCGCCTGATTGACCGCGTGGAAGCGTACGCGGCGGACATCACCTACGGCACCAACTCCGAGTTCGGCTTCGATTACCTGCGCGATAACATGGTCTACCGGCTGGAGGAAAAGGTCCAGCGCGGTCACAATTACGCCATCGTGGACGAGGTGGACAACGTGCTGATCGACGAAGCCCGCACCCCGCTGATCATCTCCGGCCCGGCTTCGGGCAACATCGAGTGGTATGCCAAGATGGCAGTGCTGGTACGCCAGTTAAAAGCCGAAGATTACGACGTCAGCGAAAAGGACCGCAGCGTGTCCCTGACCGAGATCGGCACCGCCCATATGGAGCAATTGCTGGGACAGCCGCTGCGCGACCCCGACCGTCCCGAGGACGTGACCCCCGAACAGGCTCACCTGCTCGGCTTTTTGGAACAGGCGCTGCGCGCCCAGCACCTTTTCAAGCGCAACAAGGATTACCTGGTGCAGGGCGGAAAAGTGCTGATCGTGGACGAGTTCACCGGGCGGCTGATGCCGGGACGGCGCTGGAGCGACGGCCTGCACCAGGCCGTGGAAGCCAAGGAAGGGGTGCGGGTGGAGCCGGAGAACGTCACCTACGCAACCATCACTTTGCAAAACTACTTCCGCATGTACACCAAGCTGGCGGGCATGACCGGTACCGCCCTGACCGAGGCGGAAGAGTTCGACAAGATCTACAAACTGCCCGTGCTGCCCATCCCCACCAACCTGGAATTCCAGGCGTTCGGGTCGGAAGCGCCGCTGGTGGAAATCAAAACCAAGGATGAGGAAGGGTACGCTTACTCCTATTTTGCCCACAGCAACGACCCCGAAAAAGAGGTGGTATTCTGGAGGCGCAAGGATTACCCGGATGTCATCTACCGCGGCGTGGAAGCCAAACTGCGTTCACTGGTGCGGGAGATCGTCATCTTCCACAGCATGGGGCGCCCGATCCTGGTGGGCACCACCTCGGTGGAAGGTTCGGAACGTCTCTCGACCAGGCTGAGGGCTGAAGCCGTGCGCCGATTGATGCAAATCCTGCTGCTCCGGCACGCCTGGCTGGAAAAGAACGACCGCGAAGAAGACGGGCGGGTCATTCCCGAACTCCAGCCGCTCAATGAACCCATCGAACAGCTGCGTCCTGAAGACTTGCGCCCGATGGCAAAGGAACTGGGCTTGTCGCTCAACCCCGAGGAACAAGCCAACCTGACGCGCCTGCTGGAGATCCTGGGACTACCGGCGGAGGATGAAGACAGGCTGAAGGCCGTGCTGCAGGGTGGAGTGCCTCACCAGGTTTTGAACGCCCGCAAACACACCGAAGAAAGCCAGATCATTGCAGGAGCCGGGGCATTCGGAGCGGTGACCATCGCCACCAACATGGCGGGCCGCGGAGTGGACATCAAGCTGGGCGGCGACCTGGCGGAAGAGGTGATCGCGGCCGTAGCGCGCGTGCTGCGCAAGGCGGGATACAAGGACCCGTACGACATGTCACTGCAGGAACGGCGCGAAGCCCTGCAAAAAATCGACCCGACCCTGTATGGCATTTACGAGGCCGAGGTACACAATTTCCTGCAATATTTCGAAGACATGGAACGCGTGCGCGCCCGCGGCGGGCTGCACGTGATCGGCTCCGAACGCCATGAAGCGCGGCGGATCGACAACCAACTGCGCGGCCGCGCCGCCCGCCAGGGTGACCCCGGCTCGAGCCGCTTCTACCTGTCGCTGGAAGACGACCTGATGAGGATGTTCGGCGGCGACCAAGTGAAAGGGGTGATGGAGCGCTTCAAGATCGACGACGACTACCCCATGCAGCACCGCATGGTCACCAACATGATCGAGCAATCGCAACACAGGGTGGAAGGCGCCAATTTCGACGTGCGCAAGCACCTGCTCGAATACGACGACGTGCTCAACGCCCAGCGCCAGCGCATTTACGACCAGCGCAACCGGGTATTCGCAAAGGAAGACCTGGTGGAAGACGTGAACGAACTGCTGAGACAGGAAGTGCAGCGGCGGGCCGAGGAAGTCATCGCCAGCGAAGAATACTGGCGGATGCTGGCGTGGCTGGACCAGATCCAGCCGCCGTTCAACACCCCCAATGGGATCTTCCCATCCTACACGTACAAACTCCTGCTGGAAGAACTTAATACGAACGACAAAACCGAGGACCTGGCTGAGGCACTGCGAGAGCTGGCATTGAACGCCCTAAAAGTTGACCAGGCACATTTCCTCAATACCATCCTCGAGCAGATCGACCACACGGGTGAGAACCTGGAGCCCCAGATCGATGACCGCATCGATTCGCTGGATACCGCCCTAGACGGAATCGCCGACGGTCTCGAAACCGAGACCCGCCAACCCAACGTCATCCTGGAGGAACTTTCCAGCCTGGTGAGGGTGCCGTTCCGGCTGGACCCGGACCAAGTGACCAAGCTGGGCGAAGACCCGAAGGGGCTGTCGGAGGAATTGCATGCCCAGGTGGATGCTTACGTGGCTTCCACGAATATCACCCGCCTGGTCAACACCATCGAGTTCCGGCTTGGAGAATCGCTTGGGCTGAACGTGCCCGAACTGCAGGAGCTTGAATGGCAGGAAGCTTCATCGCAGATTGAAGAACACGTAAAGCAAGTCCTCTCAGGGCGTGAAGAAAAGCTGCTCGGGAAAGACGGGCAAATCGTGCGTGAGCTCGCAAGCGCGCTCGAACGCATCCCCGACCGCGACGACCAGGCCAAGATACGGCTGCTGGGATTGATCGCACAGGGATCGAGCACCTCTTTTGATGCGAAGACCCACCGCCAGGTGCGCCAGATCTTCACCCGCCTACATTATGTACATTTGGCGGGAGAAATATTGGCGAACAAGAATTCCGCCACACTGGAGGAGGATGTGCTGGATCACCTGCAGCAGGCGCAGGATGCCCAGCGGCTTGCCTGGGGACAGAGCGAACTGACCCGCCTGGGAGAAAACGAGGGTGCCAAGTCCCCCCAGGAAGTGGGCCGGACCGTGCAAAGCCAGATATACCGGCAGGTACTGCTGGGTGCAATCACCGAACTGTGGGTGGACTACCTGACCCGCGTGGAGGCGCTGCGAGTCTCCATCGGGTTGGAAGCGTACGCCCAGAGCGACCCACTGGTCAAGTATAAAAGCCAGGCTTCGGAAATGTTCCAGACCCTGCTGGCAGATATCCGGGCGGGAGTCATCGGGCGCATTTTCCTGTACCAACCACGCGGGGCTGCCCCACAGGTGGAGGCGGCAGCGGAACCAAGGCCCGAACCCGTGGAAGAAGTGACCGTCCCGGCTCAAACCAACGACAAGAAGAGAAAACGACACAGGCATTAGTGGACGACCAGAAGGATTTTTATAAAAGCCTGCCCAAGGTGGATCTCCACCGTCATCTTGAGGGGAGCCTGCGACTCAAGACGATGCAGGAAATCGCGCGTGCTCATGGGATCAGCGTCCCAATCAGTACGGGACCTTTGAGCAGCCTGGTCAGGGTGCAATCCAGCGAACCCACCACTTATCAGAATTTCCTGACAAAATTCAACACTTTGAGAATGTTTTACCGTTCCCCGGAAGTCATTCACCGGGTGACGCGCGAAGCCATCGAAGACGCGGCGAATGATAATGTGCGCCACCTGGAGCTGCGCTTCGCACCGGTGGCTCTAAGCCGCGCAGAACGATTCCCGATGGGACAGGTGATGGACTGGGTCTGCGAAAGCGCCAGCAAAGGGGCCAGGGAATTCGGGCTGCGGGTAGTGCTGATCGCCTCGGTCAACCGCAATGAGAGCGTGGAGCTGGCAGAACAGGTAGCCTGGCTGGCTGCAGCACGGATGGGCAAGGGGATCCTGGGGCTGGACCTGGCTGGCAACGAAGCCGAGTATCCAGCGGCACCTTTCCTTGGAATATTCAAAGAGGCACAGCAGTCCGGGCTGAAAGAGACCGTACATGCCGGGGAATGGGCCGGGGCAGCGAATGTACGGGAGGCGATGGAAAACTTCAATGCCGGGAGAATCGGGCACGGCGTGCGCGTGATGGAAGACCCAGCTATTGTGGCGATGGCACGAGAGCGCGGGACGGTTTTCGAAGTATGCGTGACGAGCAACATCCAAACCGGCGCGGTCCGTTCCATGCAGGAACACCCGGTGATGAACATGATGAAGGCCGGGCTGAATGTCACCCTTTGCAGCGATGACCCATCCATTTCGCAAATCGCCTTGAGCGGTGAATACCAGCGCGCCTGCGAAGACCTGGGAATGGAACACAAAGCCCTTAAAGAGCGCATCCTTGCGGCGGCACGGGCGAGTTTCCTGCCCAAAGCTGAATGCGATATACTTGTGGAGCAACTTGTCAAAGAATTGAGCATCTGATCATAAAAACTAAAACAGGCCTGAAGGGCAGCACCCTGTAATGAACTTAAACGGGAGGCGCCTTTGAGTCTTTTTTTTTCGCTGAGGCGAAATAGCCAGGCGAGTCCCTGGTTTCGCCAGGAACCACAAAGTAGTATCCCAAGGAACCGAACCCCTTGATTTGATAAGCATTAATTTGATAGGGCGAAGCGGCGAGGGATCACCTGCCAAAGGAGATGGATATGTCTAAAGATTACTTCAAATCCCGTGATGTGCTGAAAGTGGGGAATATTGATTACAGCATCTACCGGCTCGACGCGCTGGAAAAAGCCGGGTTGACCAAGCTCAACCTTCTGCCCTTCTCGATCCGCATCATGCTCGAGGCAGCACTGCGCCAATGCAACGACAAGGAGATCACCCAGGAAGACGTGAAGAACATTGCCGGCTGGACGCCCAATCCGACCGCCAAGTCGGGGGGTGGCCGCCCCGGGATCCCCTTCCTGCCAGCGCGGGTGATCATGCAGGACTTTACCGGGGTGCCGGCAGTGGTGGACCTGGCAGCCATGCGCGCCGCAGTGGCCCGCCTGGGCGGTGACCCGAAAAAAATCAACCCGCTCGTGCCGGTCGACCTGGTGATCGACCACTCGGTCCAGGTGGATTTCTTCGCAACCCCCGATGCCTTGAAACGAAATGAAGAGATGGAATTCCAGCGCAACCGCGAACGGTATGAATTCCTAAAGTGGGGCCAGAAGGCCTTCACTAATTTCCGGGTGGTGCCACCGGCTACCGGCATCGTGCACCAGGTGAACCTGGAATATCTGGCGCAGGTGGTACTATCGAAGAAAGAAGGACTGGGGGCCTCGGAGGTGCTGTTCCCCGACACACTGATCGGAACAGATTCACACACCACCATGATCAACGGGCTGGGGGTGGTGGGCTGGGGCGTGGGCGGCATCGAGGCGGAAGCGGTCATGCTCGGACAACCGATGGACATGCTTCTGCCGGACGTGGTCGGGTTTAAAATGCACGGCAAGCTCATGGAGGGCATCACCGCCACCGACCTGGTGCTCACCGTAACACAGATGCTGCGCCGGAAGGGCGTGGTGGACAAGATCGTCGAGTTCTTTGGCCCCGGACTGGACAGCATGACGCTGCCAGACCGCGCCACGATCGCCAACATGGCTCCCGAATATGGAGCCACGATGGGCTTTTTCCCGGTGGATGTCGAAACACTGCGATATATGAAGATGACCGGCCGCAAGGCTGAGGTGATCGAACGGACCGAAGCCTACTGCCGGGCGCAGGGCCTGTTCCGCGAAACCAGCACCCCGGATGCAAATTACAGTGATCTGCTCGAACTGGACCTGGGAAGCGTGGTGCCCTCCCTGGCGGGACCAAAACGCCCGCAGGACCGCGTGGCTCTCACCGAGATGAAGACGGTATTCAAGAAAACGCTGACCGCACCGGTGAAGGAGCGCGGCTACGAACTTGGCGCCGAGGCCTTGAAGCGCACGGGAAAAGTGGGTACCAACGGCGATTCGTACGAGATCGGGCACGGCGCGGTGGTGATCGCGGCCATCACTTCGTGCACCAATACCAGCAACCCGTCAGTCATGGTTGCCGCGGGGCTGGTTGCCAAAAAGGCCATCGAAAAGGGATTGTCAGTAAAGCCCTACGTGAAAACCAGCCTGGCACCCGGCAGCCGGGTCGTCAGCGATTATCTCCAGCAGGCCGACCTGCTGGCGCCATTATCAAAATTGGGATTTAACGTGGTGGCTTACGGCTGCACCACCTGCATCGGCAACAGCGGACCGCTGCCAGGGGAAGTTGCCAAGGCTGTCACCGGGTCCGATCTTGTGGCGGCGGCAGTCATCTCGGGCAACCGCAACTTCGAAGGGCGCGTCCACCCGCTGGTAAAGGCAAACTACCTGGCCTCACCTCCGCTGGTGGTGGCCTACGCCCTGGCAGGCACGGTGGACATCGACCTGACCAGCGAACCGATCGGAACGGGGAAGGACGGACCGGTATATCTCAAGGATATCTGGCCCACTTCCAAGGAAGTGGAGGAAGCGGTAATATCCAGTGTTAGAACGGGGATGTTCTCGGATAAATATGCCAACGTGTTCGAAGGATCCGAAATGTGGAAGGATATCAAGGTTGCGGAAGGCGACCTATACCAGTGGGTGGACGCTTCCACCTATATCCAGCACCCCCCCTTCTTCCAGTTGCTGACCCTGGAGGTACCCCATATCAACAATATCGAGGGTGCGCGGGTGCTGGCGATGCTGGGCGACTCGATCACCACCGACCACATCTCCCCCGCCGGCAACATCGCCAGTGACAGCCCGGCCGGCAAATACCTTCAGGAACAGGGAGTGCAGGTGCGGGACTTCAACTCGTATGGAAGCCGGCGCGGCAATGACCGGGTGATGGCGCGCGGCACCTTCGCGAACATCCGCCTGAAGAACCTGATGGTTGCGCCCAGGGAAGGCAACTGGACCAGGCTGCAGCCTTCGGGGGACGAAATGAGCATCTTCGATGCAGCCATGAAATACAAGGCTGAGGGTATCCCTGTCATCGTGCTGGCAGGCAAGGAATACGGCACCGGGTCCAGCCGTGACTGGGCTGCCAAAGGTCCGATGCTGCAAGGGGTGAAGGCGGTGATCGCCGAGTCTTTCGAGCGTATCCACCGTTCCAACCTGGTTGGGATGGGGGTGCTTCCGCTGCGTTACGTGGACGGGCAAAATGCCGAGAAACTGGGTCTGAAGGGCGACGAGGTTTATTCGATCGAGGGCTTGAACGACAAGATACCCCCACGGTGCATCGTCACAGTGAGGGCCAGAAAGGCAGACAGCAAGGAAATCATTTTCAAGGCGGAAGCCTTATTGAATACCGCTGTTGAAGTCAACTATTATCGCAACGGCGGAATTTTGCACACGGTTTTACGCAACCTGGTCAAATAAACGAGGTTGGACCTGGGCAAAGCTAAAGTATCAAGCTTTGCTCGAATCCTCTGTATTTTTGTGACGTTAGAGTATCGGGGTGCTTGACGGATGAATCCCGCCGGCACCTCTTTTTTTGTCTTTTCCCCCTATTATTTGAGATCAATAATAGACAATATTGTAAAGTCTCCGAACCGGCACCTGCAGCGGGTCTTTTTGGCGCGGCGGGGTTATATACATAGCTGATTGTTAGGATCGGGATAGGTGAAATTCGTCATTTACTGGTAAGCTATACTCATATGTTTTCCAGGAGAAACCAAGCGATGCTTTCTGACAGTCTTTACAGAGTAAGCCGCATCATGATCCAGAGTTATGCCAGGCTCCTGCTCAATATGGACATTCGCTGGCGCTATTCCCTGCCGGCTGGACCGGTCCTGTTCGCCGCCAATCACCCAAGCACCACCGACCCCTTCCTGATCCACCTGATTTCAAAAAAACCAATGAGTTTGATGGTCACGTCCAAGGCTTTTTCAATCCCGGTCCTGGGCGCCTTCATGCGTAAAATGAACCACATTTGCGTCAGCCCGGGACAGGGAGAAAAGGTGCTGGAGCAAGCCCGCCAAACCCTCAAAGCCGGTCGCTCTGTAACGATATTCCCGGAAGGTCTGATCAGCCCGGCAGGCGGCGGATTCAATCCGCCCCGCAGCGGGGTGGCGCGACTGGCACTCAGCAGCGGAGTGCCGGTGATCCCGATCGGAATTTACCTTTCGGACAAAGGCTGCCACCGCATCCCGGCAATGTTCGAGGGGGAACCGGATATCGTGACCTGGTACCTGCACGGACCTTACGCGATCACCATCGGAAAAGCGATGCATTTCCGCGGGGATGCGAACGACAAAGATTTCATCAAAAAAGTATCCGAGAACATCATGCAGAGCATCCGGTCCCTGGCCCTGGACAGCCAAAAGCGGGTTCGCCAGGTGAGGCTGTAAAGTTTTTCCCGTTTGATCCCCCTTGAGCTTGAACAATATATCGTCAGCCAGGTATTGAGCAGATCAGGAGACCAGCAATGTTCCAAGTATTACTATATATAACCAGTCTTGCCCTTGTCCGTTTCTTCGCGTTGGTCATGCTGCGCTTCGACGTCCGCCGGCATGGGACCCTGCCTTCCGGCCCAATGATCTTTGTAGCCAATCATCCGAGCGCCACAGACCCGTTCCTGATCCATATGATCACGCGGCAGCAGATGAATGTCATGATCACCGCCAAAGCGTTCAAAGTGCCCGTCTTTGGCTGGTTCCTGCAGAAGGTCCAGGAAATACCCGTCCCGCTCACACAGGGGAGTGCAGCCCTGGAACAAGCCCGCCGGCATATCGATCAGGGGCGGTCGGTGGCGATATTTATTGAAGGGCACATCAGCCCACTCGAGGGCGGATTCCTGCCACCCCGCAGCGGAGCGGCGCGGCTGGCGCTCAGCACCGGGGTCCCGGTGGTGCCGGTTGGGATTTTCCTGCACCGGGAACGGTGTCACAATATCCGTTCACGGATCACAGGAGGGATTCCATCGGAAGCGCGCTGGTACCTGCGCGGACCTTATGCCGTCACCGTGGGACAGCCGACACAATTTGAGGGGGATGTGGAAGACCATGAGCACGTGGACAGGGTATCTGAAACGATCATGGATAAAATCCGTGCCCTGGCGCATGAAAGTGAAAAGCGGATTCAAGGCGGGAATTTGGCAAGTTTACAGATTTAAACAGAAATTCAGACAGATAAGGTTTTCCCCTGAGAAAATTGACAAAACTGATTGGAGGCTTGGTTTGGTTTAAAGGGCTGTCTAGCCAACTTTGGAGAAGAACTCATCTTGCAGGCGGCGGGAATCCTTGTCATCCTTGATCGTGCGAAGAGCCCTGGCAAGGGCACGCGAGCGGTCGACGAACCAGGCCTCCCCTTTTTCAGCTGTGGCAGGACGCCCGTCACCACAATAATGGGTGGGATGGTCGGCATACCACCAGATGCCAACATACGTGCCCTGGTCACCCAGTTGTTTGAGCCTGCCCAACGGCATGCCCTCCCCATCGGATGGCAGGCTCTCAAGTTTGACAAGCGCGGGGCGGATGGCGAGCAGCATGCTGGTCTCGCGCTCCCCGGCATGACCGTCGACGACCGTTTCCCACTGGGCTGCGGTGGCGGATTCTTCGGTCACATAGGCCGGCTGGGGGATGTAGACGACATAATCCCGACGGCTGGCAAGCTGGATCTGGGCAAAGTAGTTGATCAGGTGATCATTGCCGCCGTGGGCGTTGATGATAACGATCTTGGTCAACCCGTTACGGGCAATTTCGCGGCAAACGTTTTCCAACAGGCTGATGATCAGCTCCGGTTGGATGCCGAACGTGCCGGGGGTGTGACGTGCTTCCAGTATCTGCGTGAAGAAATAATCCGGGAAGATTACTGCCGGTTCGAGTTCGGCCACACGGCGGCAGAGTTCACGCCCGATGAACATATCGGTGCCGAGCGGCAGGTGGTGCCCATGGCGTTCGATGCACGAAAAAGGCAGCAGGCAGACACTTTCAGCCTGTTTCACGGCCTCAGGAAACTGGTCTCCGGTCAGATCTTCCCATCGCATAAGATTTCTCCGCTTCCTAGTGAACTTTTCAACGGCTTACCCAGTTGGCATGATAAAGCCTATTGCGAGATATTCATAAGACGCAACGACTGAAGTCGTTACTACAGTGATAATGGTACGTCGAGATTGACTAGAGTTTCTCAAAGATGCTGATGCTTTCAATGTGATAGGTCTGGGGAAAAAGGTCGAAGGGTGTGACCTGCACCAGGCGGTAGCCACCAGCGATAAGCCGGGCAGCATCACGCGCCAGGGTGGAGGGGTCGCAGGACACGTATGCAAGCCGCAGTGGAGCAAGAACCATGAGGGCATCCAGGGCACGTTTCTCAAGGCCTGCCCGCGGCGGATCCACAATGACGATGCCAGGTTTGACGTCCAATCCCGGCAGGACCGTTTCAGCAGCAGCCTCGTAGAGCTCCACGTTATCGAAGTCGTCCAGGTTGATCGTGAAATCTTCACAAGCTGATGGAGACGCCTCAACTCCGATCACCCGACCAACCCGCGGGGCAAAAAAGGCGCTGAAAAGCCCAACGCCGCAGTAAACATCCAGCAGGGTTGTGGCGGGAGTGACAGGTAATTGTTCAAGCAAGTGTGCCACCATTTTTTCCGCCATTCCTGTGTTGACCTGGAAAAAAGATGCCGCAGAAACGTGGAAAAGACGGTCGTTTACCTTTATGGACAGGTAATCATCGCCTGCCATCACGACGGTATCGTTCCCGGAGAGATGCACCACCGACAGGTCCGCTTCCAGTTCCAGTTCAGGTACATCCAAAGATTCCAGCACCAGCATGGTCTGCTCATCAATTCCCAGGCGCAGGGAGGCACGCTCAAGTCCAAGACCCGGGTCAAATTCCAGGCGAGGCCAGAGGGAATCCAGGGTCGGCTCAGGCAGGTGACATTCGCTGATCGGGAAGACATTCCGGCCGTGGACATCGAAGTAACCCAATTTCCCCGTGCGGGTCAAGTGGAACTGGACATGGTTGCGGTAATTCCATTCAATTGCGCATGGAACTGCCTGTTTCAGCGGAGGATCAGAAATCTTACCTATGCGCAATAGTTGGTCACGCAGGATTGCAGACTTGATATCCACTTGAATGGAGTACGGCATATGCTGGTAATGACATCCCCCACATATGGCAAAATGCAGGCATTTTGGTGAAATCCGGTCCGGAGAGGGTTCCAGTACCTCCACAAGTTCTGCGCGCACGTGGCTGGGTTTTTCTTCGATAGTTCTGATCGATACGGTTTCCCCGGTCAGGGCAAAGGGAACAAAAACGGCGCGCCCATCAGATAGACGTCCGAGGGCATCGCCGCCGTAAGCAAGCTTATCCAGTTTAACGGTCAGCAGATCTGAGGTCATGGAAGCCACGAGATAGATTTAACTACCAACTCGCCAGGAACAGGGGAACCGAATCCCCCATATCGCCCGATAAGGAATGTATCTGAACAGTCCGTCTATGTGGCATGAGATTGCTCACCTGCACCCCCGGCACCTGCGTCCGGGGCAGGTGTGCACCAAACGCAGGGAGGTGCAAGTGTCGTCGGGTTCAGAACACCTGCCTCGCAATGACATAGGGTTACTGGACTTTAAATTCCAAACAGGACGATGAGTTGGGTCTGGAATATTGCCAATACGATCAGGAAGGCAAAGAACGTCCCGGCCAGGATGCCGATGCGTTTCAGATCACGCTTGATGATGGTGTAATCCGGATTGAACTCGACGGGTTTGGCTGAAAAGGTGGAAAGCTGGCGGGGGGCCTGGCGTTTATATTTCCTGCTCATGGAATCTCCTAAGGGTTCTGAAGTGTCGCAAAAACAACAATGCGTTGTTTATCAACCATATAAGGGTAGCAACTGATGAGGGTGACGGTCGGATCGCTGGTGGAGTTCATCACGTCCACCTGGCTTGGGTCGACGATGCGGGTTTCCGTCACCCGGTAAATAAATTGCTGCTGCATCGTATACAAAATAACCTGGTCGCCCGGCTGAAGCTTATCCAAATTACGGAAGACTTCACCAAAAACGTCGTCATGACCGGCCAGGACCACATTTCCATTCTCGCCGGGGTTGGCCGAACCGATATGCTGACCAACTCCTTTTTTCAACTGCTCCCAGCCGTCACCCTGGACAACCGGCCAATTCTGGACGGCGATGGCGGGAATATCGATCTGGACAGCCTGCTGCGGCCCCGGGGTTGGCACCGGCAGGTTCGCCAGGGATTGTACCAGCGGACGCAAGTGTTCGGGAATCTCCGCTTCATTAAACTGGGCACCACCGGCTGCGGAGGGTGGTGTATGACCGCTTGGCAACACAACCGCCGTGATCAGCGGGGTGGCAGTGGGAGTATCCTGCTCCTGGCGCAGGGCGGCAACCACCTCCTGGTTCAGAGTGCGCAGCAAGCCGAAGCCGTTGAAGAGCAGGCCCGCCAGCCCAAGCACTGCCAGGATTTCCACGAACAACAAAAGCCCGTCGAACCAGCGTCTCTTCAGGGGAGGCGAGGCGAAGGTTCCGGCGCCGTCAACCTGCCCCTCGTCGGGAAGCTGGGTGCGCCACTCGTCGAAAGCTGCCGGCGGCAGGTCGGGGGCGAGGCTGACTGCCCGCCCGGTACGGCGGAAGCGTTCGAGCCGCCGCTGGCGGGAGTCGTGGCGTTTGTCCAGCAGCAGACGGCGTAGTTCCTGCTCCGAAAGGTCTTCCGGTCGCTTCGGGTTCGTCACGGGCGTGATTATACCGCACCTGTTGAGGCGTTTTTAGACGGGAAAATTGGGAGCGCCAAGCCGGAAAATAGCGTTTATAATGGGTTTATTCATGTTAACCTGTGCCGGAACGACTGTCACAGGCTTTTAGCCAAAAGGAGGTTCTGATGGCTTTTAGTTTTAAGAACAAAAAGGGTGTCACTTACTTCTTGCATTCCAGGAGCACGATTACCAAAACCGGGAAAACCCAAACCCTATACTTCTTCGCAAAAGAAAAGAAGGCAGGCGTTATGGAGGCGGTCCCTGCCGGTTACAAAGTATCCGAGACCACCAATGGTCTGCCGGTGCTGAAGAAAGTGTGATGCTGGAATAAATCAAAGGCTCCCCTTATGGGGAGCCGATGTTTTTAAGGGGCAATCGTGGCCGGGTTGAAACACGGCTGGTAATCCGCACCCACGATAAGCACATAGTTGATATCCGCCTGCATGGGGGCAGCAACAAAAGCCTGCTGGGGCAGACCGAGGACGTTCAAAATCGAGCTGATGCGGCTCAAGTCGGGGGAGGCGGACAAGTCATAAAGCAGGGAATTGGCATAATCCTGCCGGTCAGCAGCTGCAAGCCGGGTGTCATAGCCCACGTAATTCAGTCTTTCGGCAGCGAGAGAGTCCCAGCCGGGGTTCGCAGTCCCATTGCGGACTTCGACTGTCAGGGGTGTTGCGTCAGGTGTGCGGGGGGCGAAGGCGAGCGCCTGCTGGAGCATGGACTGAATGGCAGGTCCATTGGGAAGTTGGACGCTGGCGCCGCCGGAGGTCATCCAACTGGTTACGAGATCCTTCCCGATGTAAAAACTGCGGATATCGGCATTGGTCAAATGCAGCGCCAGGGGGGCAAGTTTCAAGAGGTCAGGCAGGGTCAGGTCAGTGATGATCGCAGAGCTGAAATCATTAAAGAGTTCCGGGATTTTACTGATGGAATTGGTCTGCAGGGCACGCGTGTAAAGGGCACGCAGTACTTCCTGCGAGCGCCGGCCCCGGTCGAAATCACTGGACTTATCGCGCGCCCGGGCGTACCACAGCGCCAGGGTTCCGTCCATGTGGACGACACCCGGGCCGACCGTAACGAGGGCCGTGCTGTTTCCGGGATTCGGGTTATTGCCAACCAGGGGGTAATCGGTGTAGGGGCAAAAAACCGGCACGTCGATCCCACCCAGGGTGTCGACAATGCTGGCGAAACCGGTGAAATCCACGATCGCAAGGTGGTTAATGGTGAGTCCCAGATTGTACTTGACGGTGTCTTTGAGCAGGGCGAAGCCTCCCCCGGGGTAGTTGTACTTGGGCATCTCGCCATATTCGTAAGCTGTGTTTATGCGATCCATCCCAACAGTGGGGATATAGACATACAGGTCGCGCGGCACTGAGATCATTGCCACCTGCCCGGTGGCGGGCCGGATCACGACAATGATTATGGTATCCGTGCGGAAGTAGGTCTGACCGGGACGCTTATCCGAACCGAGCAGGAGAAATGTGACTGTACCTTCACTGGTCAGGTCCGTGGACGGTTCCGGTGCGTAGGGCGGGACGTAGAACGACGCCGGCGTGGGAGTGGGGGGGATAACGGCGTTGGGATCGAAAGTGGGCGTTGGGGGTCCAGGTGTTTCCGTATTGACGGGGGTGTTGAGCAGGGCTTCAGGACCGGTGTAAGGTTGGAAGGGGGTGGGAGTGACGGTCGCGTCCGCCGGGACAGTCACCAGGTAGAGCGTGGTGGGGGTGGCAATTGACGCGGCGGGCTGGCCTCCACAGGCGGAAAGGATTAATACCAGCAAACAGGCAAGGTTAATAATTCGTGTGCGCATTGGGAATCGTATGATGAAAACCTCCACCAATCAACGTCACGGGGTTGGGATCGTATCGGTTGAGGTTGGCATGTCTGTGGGGAAACCGGGACCAGTGGTCGGCGTTTCGGTCACGGGGGTTTCGAAAGGCAGGTAAAAGGTTGAAATTGAGGTTGGCATACAGGTGTCACAGAAAAAGGTCGGGGACGGCATGATCGGAGCCCAGGGTGGGACGTACAAACGCTGCCCGATATAAATATTAAAATTGACCAGGCAGTTTGCCCGCTGGATCGTGGTGTAGGGAATCCCGTAAATCTGACCCAGGTGGAAGAGCGTATCACCTTTCTGAACGATATAGATGACCCAGGAGCGGGGGGCACCGCACGAGAGCGAAGTACGGGTGGGCACGGATGAAAGGTAAAGGGTAGGTGAGGGAGTCCCTGAGGGGGTCAAGGCGCCATTTACCATGGCGGTCCGGGTGGGAGTGATAGTGGGAAGTACAGGCTCAGTCCTGGTGGGAGTAACGGGCGGTGTCCCCGTGGGAGGCAATGTGGGAGGTAAAGTGGGCGATTGTGTGGGAGGTGGGGTTGGGGGCGGAGTGGGCGGGACGTAGGAGGGACAAGTTTGGGGCACGGTGGTAGGGCAAATGTAAACCACGGGGGTGGGGCTGACACCCTGTGAAGCCCACGGCTGCCCGGGGAGGGTGGAAGAAGGCTGCCGGGTGGCAGTGGGCAGGTGGATAAATCCCTCTGCCTGGGAAAGCGAAAGAATTCCGAAGAGCAATACGCTGGAAACCAGGATAAGGAGGATGCCCCAGATAATCTGCCGTGTATTCTGCATCTTATTTCTCGAGATCACCCATGATATCGCTTCGTATTTCTTCTTCCGGCCTGAGCAGAACCGGCAGCAGGATGCTGAATGTAGATCCGCAGCCTGCTTCAGTCTCGACCCAAATGCGCCCACCCTGGGCCTCGACGAGTGCCTTGGCAATGGAAAGCCCAACGCCGGTATCTCCGAGCCCCTGGATCAGGGCATGATCGGCGTGATAACGGCGGGCAAAAACGCGCGGAATATCGGCAGACGCAATGCCTCCGCCGGTGTCAGTCACCTGGATGAGGATAAAGTGCTCACTTTGTTCGCTCTGGATCCGAACCCGCAGGGTGACGACGCCTTCGACCTGGGCGGCACCGGTGGCATTTTGCAGCAAATGGATCAGGACCTGCTGGAAGGCATCCCGGTCGGTGCGGATGAGCAGGGTGGAATCAGGGATGTCGAGCCGCAGGGTGATGTTCTTTTCACGGATCTGTGCGCTGGTATAAGCCATGGCGTTATCGATGATGAGATTCAGGTCGATCGACTCCGCCTTGAATTCCATCCGCCCGGTTTCCAGGCTGGTAATCTGGATCAGGTCGTTCACCAGTCCGCCAATGCGATCAGTGGAGGCTTTAATCCGTTCGATGAACTTGCGCTGCAGGGCACCCAGGACTCCAACGGATTCGCCCATCAACAGGTCAGTGTAGCCGATGATGGATGACATTGGCTGGCGCAGTTCCTGGGAAATGGAGGCGATGATATCCACCTGCTCACTTGTAATCGGAGAGGAGGGGTGCTGCTCCAGCTTCATGAGATTCGCATTGGCTTCCGCCAGTGCATTTTGCATGTTGGCCAACTCTTCGAGGGAGTTATGGAGTTCGTTTTCCAATTGGGAAGAATCGGTTGTTTCCTCGCTCACCTCCCCCATCTGGCGCATCTGTTCGACCTGGGTTTCCAGGGACTCGATCATTACCCGGTATTCTTCCTGTTTATCCAGCAGGGCGGCAATTTGGACAGAGTCTCCAGTGGCATCCGCTTCGGCAACCTGCCGCATTTGTTCGATCTCGGCGTTCAAAGCATCGATGGTTTTTTGGGATTCTTCCTGCTTGATCAACAGGGCAGTTAGCTGAGCCGCCTCGCCGGGGGAGGCATTCGCGTCAGCGGCCTGACGCATCTGTTCAATTTGGGCATTAAGGGCTTCTATGGTTTCCTTGGATACTTCCTCCCGGGCACTCCATACGGCGGGATTTTTCTTGGTATCGCCAGTCGAATCGACTTCTTCGGCAGGCTGGCGCATTTGTTCGATCTGGGCTTTTAACGAATCAACCGTTCTTTGAGATTCTTCCTGCATGAGCATCAGGGCAGCCATATTTTCGAGCTGGATCTTCGACTGGGTTTCCTTGTCATGCAATCTATCCAACTCCAGGGCAGCCTGGTCGTATTTGCTGCTGACCTGCTCAACCTGTTCCTTGGAAGATTGGGCCTGCTGGAGCGCCTGGTCACGCTCGCTTTCCATAACGGATGCACGCTGAACCCGGTCCAGGATGGGGATGTAGAGAGGCGACACGGTGGTAAGGTAGTCCTGGTCCTCGGCGCTCCACAAGCGATTGGAATATGGGGAGAGAATCAGGATGCCACCCAAAGGGACTCCTTCGGGTGTGTTGATCGGGACACTCAACAAGTTGCCGGGGTTGCTCAGGTTGAGCATCTGCCCCAGGGCTTTAAGGTCTGAGGAGGTACTGCTGGCCGGCAATCGCAGCGGACGCCCGCGTTGGATGGCATTGGCAAGCAGGGGGATGGCATCTTTTTGGATGGGCGCGCCATCCAAATTCTCTTCGCGGATCAAGTCGTAGCCACAGGCGATATACAGGCTCTTATCTTCGGTGAGGATGACCAGGAAACACAAGTCGGCCAGGACGGCCTGGGCAATTGCACGCGTTAAGGCAAAGCCGATCTTTGTGGAATTGACCTCGGCAGCAAGGGTCATCAAGGCGTGGAGGGTCTTGGGATCGGTACCGAAACGGCGTCGTTCCCGGATCGGTTGAGGCGCGGATTTGTCAGGCTTGTCGACCGGAGCGGTCGCTGAAGCTGCCATTGGGAAGCGCCTGACAATTGTCAGCAGGAGCGGGTACATGACCAGTTGGGTCAGCCTG
Organism: Anaerolineales bacterium; assembly: GCA_017882125.1. Classification (GTDB taxonomy): domain Bacteria; phylum Chloroflexota; class Anaerolineae; order Anaerolineales; family Villigracilaceae; genus UBA877. Next base: position 10,529 of record JADGQC010000011.1, on the reverse strand, counting down.
ACGACCCCGGGAAGGTTGCCGTCCATCCGCCAAACCAGGCTGACAAGATGACCGATAAAGGCGAGCAACAGGATGATGAGCCCGTTGGTCCAGCCGTTCGGTTTGCGCAAGAGCAAGCCAAGCAGACCCAGGAGGGCAACCGCCACGCTTAGTCCCTGCCAGATCGATTCAAAGATTGAGTCGTTGAATGTCCCCGAGTAGCGAGCCCATAAAACCTGGGTAAGACCATAGAGGACCAGCACGAGCAAATTAAGCAGGATGGTGGCGTAATCGGCGAGTCGTACCGGTTCCGGGAACCCCCACAGCCAGATGATCCAAATCAGCGACAGCACCGTCACGGCCCGGTCGAGCGGGGGAAGCACCAATTTTGGATCAAGCGCCCCCAGCGCGGTGGGAGCGCCTGCAATTAAAACGATGACCTGCAACCCGAGTAAAATGCCGAGGCCGATGACCGTCCGCCGAGCCTGGGGGAATTGTGTGGAGCGCAAAATGAGGATGGCCCGTTGCAGAGTTACTGCAATCGATACCACCAGCACAATATGGTAAATCAGATTCCCCGGCGGGGTCGTTAGGAGCACAAAAATATCATTGAAAAATAGACTCATTGGCGACTGCCTGAGCGATTATACTTCTTCCTCCATAAGTTTATACCATTTTGGTCAGGGAGCATATACCATTTTCATGGGTGATTGCCAATTCCCATAAATAGGAACAGATTTGAAGCTGTTCTCCATCTTCGGCCACCCAATCACCAAATTTACACGTGAATACTGTGCAATTTCGAACGAAATGGTTTCGTGATTTATAATAGTACTCATTCTCATGCAGAAAAATTTCGGTGCAACTCAATTATTTATCCTGGTCGGGCTGATGACTCTCATCCTGGCACCCCGGCCGATTGCCGGCGCCTTGAACCTGAGGACTGCTGCCCGACTGGACGCGGCAGGAAACAAAACGGATGCCGCCCTGGCCTATGCAACCGCCGCGGCGCGGATTCCGTGGATGCCGTGGTTGTGGGTACAGGCGGGCAGGACGGCAATGGATGGGGGGGAAGCAGGGAACGCGATCAGTTACTTCAACAAAGCGGCTGATCGACATGCCATTACATCATCAGGCTGGCTCAGCCTGGGCAGCGCGTACCAGGAGCAGGGGCAGGTGTCCCAGGCAATTAATGCATGGAAGCAGGCTCTGCCGCTCGCCCGGGCGGACAGCTTCCTGGCAGCTGCGGAGCGCTCCCGGGGGAATTTTACCGAGGCCATCGCTTACTGGCGGGCAAATATCACCCTGGAACCGGAGAGTTCGGCGGCGCATTACTCCCTGGGTTTGCTGCTCGCGGCGACCGCACCCGGGCAAGCCAACCCTGAGTTAATCCGGGCCGTTGATCTTTGCACCGCCCTGGAAGCGCCGGTGCAAAGCCTGCGGACGGCTTTGAACACTGCCTTTCTTTCTGATGATCGCGGGTATCAGTTCCTGGTCTCCGGGCAGGCGCTGGGGGCGCTGGGTGAATGGGACCTGGCTGCTGAAGCTTTCAGGAATGCCACGATTTCACGTCCGGTTTACGGCGAAGCATGGGCCTGGCTGGGGGAGGCGAAGCAGCAGCAGGGACTGGATGGAAGCCTGGAAACCGAGCAAGCCATTACCTTCAGCCCGGGGTCAGCCATGGTCCAGGGGTTATACGGCATGTTCCTGCAGAGGCAGGGAAAGCCATCAGATGCACTGGGGGCCTTCCAAAAAGCCGCAGACCTGGAACCCGACAACCCCGGCTGGCAGATCGCGCTGGGCAGCGCCACCGAGCAGACCGGCGACCTGGTAAAGGCGTACGGGTACTATATCAAGGCAGTTGAGCTGGCACCAGCGGATATATCCACCTGGCAGGCGCTGGTGACATTCAGCGTGACCAACTCCGTGGATGTGGAACAAACCGGCCTGCCGGCAGCTCGCAGGCTGATCGGCCTGGCTGCAGACGACTGGCAATCCTTTGACCTGGCCGGGCTGGCTGAGTTTTCCCTGGGAAATTACAGCGCGGCCGCGGTCTATTTGAAAAAGGCAGCGAAAATAGGCCCGTCAGAGGCGGCCCCGGCCCTGCACCTTGGGCTGGTGTTCCTGCAAACCGGCGAGCGAAACACGGCTTTTTCCTATCTTACCCTGGCCAAGACCCTTGATCCGAAGGGTGGCTATGGCCTTCAAGCCGGGCGTTTGTTGGAGCAGTATTTCCCCTAATGGTTCTTCACCCTCGGGGAGAAGATCGGGAGAGAAAAAAACCACCATGAAAATTATACGTGCCCTGGTCCTGACTTTCTTCTTAACGGCCTGCCAGGGCGCCTGGATTGCCGGGCTGGTCACGCGGCCGGGACAGGCGCTCTATCATGAGGATTTCTCCAACCCGCACAGCGGCTGGCCACAGGCGACCAGTTCGACCAGCTCAATGGGATACCAGGCCGAAGCCTACCGGATGGTGGTGAAAGCCCCCCTATCAGACCTGCAGGCGGTGTCCGGGCAATCCTATGGGGACGTTCGAATAGAGGTGGACGCAACCCGGCAGGCGGGTCCAGTGTATAACCGCTTTGGATTGGTTTGCCGGTTCGAGGATTTGAATGATTTTTACTTCTTCGCAGTTTCCAGTGATGGATACTACGCCATCGGTAAAATTAAAAATGGAGTCACTTCGCTGCTTGGCCAGGAAATGATGGCCTACAGCGCTTCCATCCTGCAAGGGGGCGAACCCAAACACCTGCGTTTTGACTGCATCGGGAATACTTTAAAAGGCTATGTGAACGGCCAGACCCTGGCGATTACGGAAGATGCCGATTTTTCCAGCGGGGATGCCGGTCTAATGAGCGGTTCATATAATGAAGGCGGCGTGGATATTAGTTTTGATAATTTTGTGGTATATAAGCCGTAACCCGATATTTGTAATGCGCTGTCCATAATCCGGTATCCTTTACATGTAAACAAGAATTGGCAGATCGTCTCCCTCACGGCCCCCCAATTCACAAATTGCATATCAATAGTATTGGAATCATGAATATCTTCCTCGACACGATTGGCTGCCGCCTCAACCAGGCGGAAATCGAGTCCCTGGCCCGCCAGTTCCGGGCTGCCGGGCATGTGATCGTACCCACAGCCGGCGAGGCAGACCTGGCAGTGGTAAACACCTGCACCGTTACCAGTGAAGCTGCCTCTGATTCGCGCGCTGCAATCCGCAGGGCAAATCGCCTGGGTGCAGGCGAGGTGGTCGTCACCGGGTGCTGGACCACCCTCGAACCGGACAAGGCTGCTGCACTGACTGGTGTGACGCGCGTCGTCCCCAACCTGCAAAAGGAGAACCTGGCGGCCGACCTGCTCGGATTGCCGCACGAGTATTTCGACCTTGAACCGGTAGCCCGCCAGCCGCTGCCAGGACTGCACCAGCGCACACGCTCTTTCATCAAGGCCCAGGATGGATGCAATAACACCTGCACCTTTTGCATCACCCGGCTGGCACGCGGCGGTTCACAATCCCGGTCGATGGAAGAGATTGCCAGGGATGTGGCTTCTTCACTGGATGGCGGAGCCCAGGAAATTGTGCTGACCGGCGTGCACCTGGGATCGTGGGGGTTGGACCTGTTGCCTGCGAGCCGAATCCCGGACCTGGTTTCGTCCCTGCTGGAGCAAACTTCCGTGCCGCGCCTGCGGCTGTCGTCGCTCGAGCCCTGGGACCTGGAGGCGGATTTCTTCGGACTGTGGCAGGACCCCCGCCTGTGCCGGCACCTGCACCTGCCTCTCCAATCGGGGAGCGCGGCGGTATTGAAGCGCATGGCCCGGAAGACCACCCCGGCAAGTTACGCCGCGTTATTAAAATCTGCGCGGGGGGCCATCCCGGAGGTGGCGATCACCACGGACCTGATCGCGGGTTTCCCCGGCGAGACAGATCAGGAATTCGCGGAGACGCTGGAATTTGTCAGGTCGATGGAATTCTCGGGCGGGCACGTTTTCAGCTATTCGCCCCGTCCAGGCACTCCGGCGAGTCTGATGAAGGGACAGGTGCCCGGCGAAGTGGTAAAGGTGCGCAGCGCTGCATTGCGAAGAGTCCTGGCAGAATCGGCTGAAACCTTCCATCAAAAATTCATCGGAAAAACAATGCCCGTGTTATGGGAAGCAAGGTCCAGCCTTTCCAGTGAGGGCTGGCATATCGAAGGGTTGACGGACAATTTTATGCGGGTGATGGCGGTCGCGCCGGAGCGGTACTGGAACCGGATCGACCAGGTATCCCTGAAGACCGCCAGTCCGGATGGGTTATGGGGGGAAATCCAGTGACCCTGGCAAGCGAGGTGACCCAATCCTCGATAAGAGTGGGGTGCAATTTATTTCCATGACATGGCAGGTTGGGGGAACATGGCAGTCAACCAGGGCGGGAAATCTTGGTAAAATGCATTCCATATTCAATTGGTTTCGAATCGGAACCCATATGGTTAAATTTGATTGGTAGTGAGGTTGGATGTGCCGGGCCCAAGTTCGCTCTATGAACTAATTTTGAATGAAAGCCAAATATCACCCCAGGCACCGGCAATCCGGGCGCCGGGGAAAGAAACGCTGTCTTATGGGGAGCTTTCCCGGCATTTACAATCCACCGCCCTCCAGTTATCCCGACTGGGCATCAAGGCTGGAGACCGGGTGGCGGTGGTCCTGCCGAACGGTCCGGAGATGGCGACCGCTTTCCTGGCGGTTTCTTCCGTGTGCGCCTGCGCCCCGCTCAACCCGGGCTACCCCTATGATGAATTCCTTTTCAGCCTGTCGGATTTGCACGTCAGGGCACTGGTTGCACTGCCAGGGAGCGAAGCTCCTGCGCACAAGGCGGCTGCCGCATTGGAAATCCCAGTCTTAAGCCTTGAGCCCGATCCACGCCAGGCAGGAAAATTCAGTCTTTTCAGCCACATCCCATTGAAAACAGATGTGATGGAGCCGGTCCTGGCAGGAATGGAGGACACGGCGCTGGTATTGCATACCTCCGGCACCACCTCCCGGCCCAAGATCGTGCCTCTCACCCACCGGAATATTTTTTACTCAGTGCAGAACATCGTGGAGACCTATGCCTTGACCCGGGACGACACCTGTCTGAATATGATGCCGCTGTTCCACATCCACGGGCTGGTGGGTGCGCTCTCCGCCTCTCTGGCTGCCGGTGCCAGCATCATATGTGCCCCGGGGTTCCTCCCCGACGAGGTGCCTGGGTGGCTTTCGGACCTTGCGCTGACCTGGTATTCGGCGGTCCCAACCATCCATCAGGCACTGCTCGAACTGGTGCGCCGGCAGCCTGAAATTGCCGGGCAGGTGCACCTGCGATTCATCCGCTCATGTTCATCCTCCCTTGCGCCGCAGCTTGCAGAAGAACTGGAAGAGGTTTTCGGGGCCCCGGTGCTGGAGGCCTACGGGATGACAGAGGCCGCCCACCAGATCGCCAGCAACCCGCTCCCGCCGCGCCCGCACAAGTTTGGATCGGTCGGTCGTGCGACCGGCTCCGTCCAAATTTCCATCCTTGACGAGGGAGGCAATTCACTTCCGGCGAATGCCAGCGGGGAGATTTGCATCCGCGGTGAAAACGTCATGGGTGGTTATGAAAACAATCCGGCTGCCAATCTTGCGGGTTTTTGCAGAGGCTGGCTGCGGACCGGGGACATCGGCTACCTGGACGGGGATGGGTATTTATTCATCCGGGGACGCCTCAAGGAAATCATCAACCGGGGCGGCGAGAAGATCTCGCCGCGCGAAATTGACGAGGTGCTGCTGCGCCATCCGGCTGTCCGGCATGCAGTGACCTTCGCAATACCTCACCCCAGCCTGGGGGAGGACGTGGCTGCCGCGGTGGTATTACGGGATGGGCAAACGGTCTCCGCGCGGGAACTGCGGCAAACCGCGGCTGCCAGCCTGGCAAGTTTCAAGGTGCCGCGCCAGATCGTTTTTGTCCACGAGATCCCGAAAGGCGCCACCGGTAAGATCCAGCGGGTTGGACTGGCTGAAATACTAAAAACAGAGCTGGAGGCTTTTACCCGGCAGGAGGCGGCAGGTACCACCTCGCCGCGTACTCCCCTTGAAGCTGAATTGCTCGCCATCTGGCAGACCGTGTTGGAAAACGGGCAGATCGGCGTCCTGGATGATTTCCTGGCCTTGGGAGGGAATTCCATTCAAGCTGGGCGCATACTAGCCCGGGTCAATGAACGCTTCGGTACGGACCTGCAACTTCTTGATATCTTCACCACCCCCACGATTGCCACAATGGCAAATCTAGTCCAGGAAAACATTAGGAATTAGTTAATGACCAGAACCCTTACTCCTCCCCCGCCTATTAAACGCCAAAATCTCAAACAGGCCAGCCTGTCATTTTCCCAGGAAAGCTTGTGGTTCCTGCAACAGCTCGACCCGGAAAATACAGCGTATAACACGAATTTCCTGGTCAAATTTACCGGTGGGATCGACTTGTCTCCCTTTGAGCGGGCCCTGAATGAACTGGTCCGCCGCCACGAGCCACTGAGAACAGTTTATCCAAACCAGGGCGGAAGGCCGGTTCAAATCATCCAACCCTTCGAGCCGTTCTCATTGCCTTTCATGGATTTTTCGGGTCTTTCCGGGGATGAACAACAAAAGGCCATCCGCGGCTTTGCTTCCGAGCATGGAGACCGGCCATTCAACCTGCAGAGGGGGCCGGTGGTACGATTTGCCCTCCTGCACATATCAAAAAGTGAGGACTACCTGTTTTTTTGCGTTCATCATATTGGCTTTGATGGCTGGTCACGAGAAATTTATTTTAGCGAACTGATTCAGTACTATGATGCCTTCCGTTCTGGGAAGAATGCGCAACTGCCTGAGCTGCCGGTCCAGTACTCCGATTATGCCTCCTGGCAGCGGAAGTGGCTGAGCGGGGAGACGCTGGATGCATATATCGATCATTGGAAAAATATCCTGTCGGTTGATCCACCCGTCCTTGAACTGCCCTCTGACCGGCCGCGTCCGGTCATGCAGTCCTACCGGGGTGCCAAATATTATTTCCGGCTGCCCCGGGATCTTTCATCCCAAATAAAAGATTTTTGCCAGAAGGAACGCCTGACGACATTTCACATGCTCCTGGCTGCCTATGCGGTCATGCTCATGCGCTATTCAGGGCAGGAAGATATCATTTTAGGGTGCCCCTTTGCCAATCGGTCCCGCGCCGAAGTGGATGGATTGGTGGGATTGTTCGTCAACACACTGCCGATCCGACTTAATCTGCGGGGCAACCCCACCGTACGGGATTTTCTGGATCAAGTCCGTGCCACCATGCTGGACGCCTTTACCTGGCAGGCAGCCCCGTTCGAAGCCCTGGTCTCAGAGATCTCCCCTACACGTGATTTGAGTCGCTCACCAGTGTTCCAGGTGATGATCAACCTGAAAAATGTTCCAAAGCGACAGGTATCCATCGAAGGGTTGGAGATGGAAAGCATCCTGAGGGAGAATGCACCCAGTCCATTTGACCTATCTCTCGAATTTGATGTGGAGAATGACGGAAGCCTCGAAGCTTCGATACAATACAATGTCGACCTGTATGATGAGAACAGCATTATTCACATGGTCGCTCATTATCAGAATCTACTGGGCGAAATACTGATGAAGGTCGACAAACCCCTGGCAGGCCTGGAAATGCTCACCCCTTCCGAACGCCAACGGGTCCTGATCGATTGGAACGACCTCCAGGCGGATTTTCCTCAGGTTTGCATCCATGACCTGATCAGCGAGCAGGCCGCAAAAAATGGCAATGCGCTGGCTGTTACCTGTAATGGCAATTCATTGACATACGGTGAGCTCGAAAAGAAGTCCAACCAACTCGCACATTATCTCAGGGCAAACGGAGTGGGAGTGGAAGCCCGGGTTGGCATCTATATGCCGCGTTCAGAAAAAATCGTTGTTGCGCTTCTGGCAGTGCTCAAGGCTGGAGCAGCGTATGTGCCCCTCGATCTGACATATCCCAATGAGCGGATCGCTTACATGGTAGAGGATTCCCAGCCTGCCGCGATCATCACCCTTTCCAATTTGAGCGACCAACTTCCGGAACAGGTCAGGAAAATTTGCCTCGATACCGAATCGGGCTCGATCAGCGACTGTGAAGAGGGGAGGCTTGATTCAATTACAAATAATGACTCTTTGGCATACATTATTTATACCTCCGGCTCTACCGGCCGTCCCAAGGGATCCATGAATATTCACAGGGGCATCGTTAATTACTTGACATTTATGAAGCAGAAATTCCATTTTAGCTCTGCTGACCGTATCATCCAGCTCACATCGTTCTCCTTTGATGTTTCGGTTTTTGAACTATTCGGCAGCTTGTCTTTCGGCGGTTCGGTTTTTTTAACGGATGATACCCAGATGCGCGACCCGGATTTCATCAATACAGCGGTCATAGATCACCAGGCCACCTTTATCAGTTGTGTGCCAACGATGCTGAGGGCTTTGTGCGAGTGTGCCCTGGCCGGAGAACGAAAGGAAAACCATCTTCGGTTGATCCTGCCCGCCGGCGAGGTTCTCCGGGAAGCAGACGTGGTGCTGGCGCGCAAAGCCTTCGGGGATTCAGTGAAATTGGTCAATGAATACGGGCCGACTGAGTGCAGTATTATTCATACGACTTATGTGGTACCGGTTGAATTCCCAAATGGTTCGCAAATTGTGCCAATTGGTAAGCCGATCGACAATGATCGCTCCTATATCCTCGATAATTACCTACACCCGGTCCCTCCCGGTGCAAAAGGAGAACTATTCATTGGAGGCGCGGGGGTGGGACAGGGTTATTGGAACAAGCCTGAACTGACCGCCGAACGGTTCCTCCCCGACCCTTTCTGGCCGGGAGGACGGATATACCGTACCGGTGATATTGTCAAGCAGCTTCCGGATGGGACAATTTGCTACCTTGGCAGGTCGGACGACCAGGTAAAATTCCGGGGCTACCGGGTGGAACTTGGTGAAATTGAAGCAGTGGTGAATCAATTCAAAGGTGTGAAGGAAGCCGCGGTGGTCTTATGGCAAAACAAAGGAAAAGAGACGCTGGCGGCTTATATCACCATTTTGGAAGGATCCCGGGAACCGGTCCTGGACGATTTGAAATCCTCCCTGGCAGACCGACTGCCATTCTACATGCTGCCGGCCTCCATAACGATCTTAAAGGAGATGCCGCTCACCCCGGCTCGAAAGATCGACCGGCATGCGCTGCCTCGCCCGGAGATAGGAGTGGTGGGTGACCATTATGTGGCACCCAGGAGTGAGACCGAGGTACGCCTGGTTTCAATCTGGCAGGAGATCCTGGAAATCGACCGCATCGGGATCAAGGATAATTTCTTTGAACTTGGCGGGCACTCCCTGCTGGCAGTGCGCCTGTTCACCCGCATCCAGGAGGAATTTGGTAAATCTTTACCGCTTCTGCTACTCTTCAAAGATGGTACTGTTGAAGCCTTGGCGGTTGCGTTAAGCCTAGAGGAGGATTCTCGCAAAGATGAAGTTTGCATTCCCATCCAGGTGGAAGGAAGTCGTCCGCCCTTCTTCTGCATATCCCCAACTGTTATTGATGTCGTAACATACCGTGACTTGTCCAGCGCCATTGGCCCGGACCACCCTTTTTATGCCCTGTATGCCCCCCGCCATACAGAAAAACCAGCTGCGATTGGAATCGACCCGGTTGACTCATTCTTGCAGGCAGTCCGGGATATCCAACCTTCGGGCCCTTATTACCTGGGTGGATACTCACGCGGCGGTCCGCTAGCTCTATCCCTTGCAATACGTTTGCAAGAACTGGGAGAAAAGGTTGAGTTGGTTGCCCTCCTGGATTCGTTTGCACCCAATTATCCTGAACGATTGCCATGGGTCTCGCCTGGTTTGCTTAACTTCCTGCTGGTAATGCGCCGGGTGCAGACCTACTTTTGGAAATTCTGGATTCTGGATCGGCAGGGCAAGCGCCACTTGTTGCTCTCCGGGGAAAGGCCATTCCAGTCTCGAATAAAAGAGTGGACCAAACAACGGCAAAAGGAGCTTCACAAGGCTGTAAAGATTAAGTCGACCCAGTCTTCGACCATGGATGCCCATCAATATCGGGATTTTTCCGGCAAAGTAGTACTTCTACGCGCCAAACAGAGATTACCTGGGGTGCGGTGGGACCCGACCATGGGCTGGGGTGATTACCTTAAATCACCTCCCGAGGTGCAGGTGGTGCCGGGCGAGCACGAGTCCATCCTCTTTGGGCCTCGCATTGCCAAAGTGGCCGGCATCCTGAAAAATCTCTTATAAGACGCATTTCGCATTCAATCTGGTCCTGTTTAAAATTCAAAATGAACAAGGTTGCACCTTCCTTTAGTATGAAAGCAAATGATCAAACCCGGACTCCCTTAATAAAACCGGGCGAGGTGCATGTTTGGTTATTCAGCCTGGCAGAACCATACAGGGAGACCCTGGCCTGGAGCCAGCTTTTGTCCAAAGAGGAAATCAATCGAGCGGAACGCTACCGATTTAAAAAGGATCGCGTGCGGTTCGTGGCG
>JADGQC010000249.1 GCA_017882125.1 Anaerolineales bacterium | reverse complement strand
CTTAGCGGCAGAGCGGGAAGCTCGGGAAAAGCACGACGAAGCGACCGAGTAGCGATCATCTCTGAACTAAGGCAAACCTATCCTTTAGCCACGCTGCTTCAAATCGCACATCTTCCCAGAAGCAGCTATTATTACCATGCCGCACGTCTCCCCCGGTCCAAAAAACATGTTCAGGAACGGGAGGCGATCCGCAAGATTTGCGCAGAGCATAAAGGGCGCTATGGGTACCGGCGGGTCACCCTGACGCTGCGCCAACGGGGGTACCAGACCAACCATAAGTTGGTCATGAAACTCATGCGGGAAGAGCACATCAGCTGTGTGTTGCGGCCCAAAAAATATCGTTCCTACCGCGGAATGATCGGGAGAGTGGCTCCTAATCGGTTGAATCGTCATTTCAAGGCTGTGCAGCCGAATGCTAAATGGACCACGGATATCACAGAATTCAAGATCCACGGGCAGAAGCTCTATTTATCCCCCATCTTGGATTTGTATAACGGCGAGATCGTGAGCTATTCCTTATCGAAGACTCCCGACTTCCGCCTTGTGATGGACATGCTGCAACAAGCCCTCCTAAAATTGCCTGACCACGGTCCTTTGATGCTCCATTCTGACCAAGGGTGGCAATACCAAATGAAAATCTATCACCGGATGCTAAAGGAAAAAGGCATTATCCAGAGCATGTCCAGGAAAGGCAATTGTTATGATAATTGTGTGATCGAGAACTTCTTTGGTTTGCTCAAGACCGAGTTCTTTCACAACCAGTCTTTTATTTCCGTTGAGAACTTCCAGCAAGAGCTGGATCAATACATCGACTACTACAACAATTCGCGAATCAAGGTTAAACTCAAAGGACTGAGCCCTGTTCAGTTCAGAACTCAGTCCCTTGTTCTTACCTAATTTTTGTCCAACAATCGGGGTGCACTACAGATCTGCGTCTCTTTGATTTTATTGATTAGATATTCTGTTTTTTAGGGTTTTGATGGGGCTGTTACTTCCATAAATTGGGTAACAGCCTCGCGCAGCATCTTCTCGGGCAGCGCGCCAACCTGCCGGTGAATGATTTTGCCGCCAAAAACAAAAAGCATGGTGGGAATTCCCTGGACCCCGAACTGGGAGGCCCACTGCGGATTCTCGTCTGTGTTCACTTTGGCGATGATCACTTTATCACCCAGTTCCTGGGATATTTTTTTCAGCATGGGATCGACCATTTTACACGGTCCGCACCAGGGTGCCCAAAAATCCACGATAACGGGGATGGGATTCTGCATGACGGCTTTTTCAAAGGTCGCGTCGGTTACATGAATTGGCTCGCTCATTTTTCCTCTTTTAATTTCACGGTTTCACCGGGCTTAAGAATTTGATATTCGCAGGTAATCTCCGCGGATTTTTCTAACATGATACCAACTGAACAATACTTCTTTATCGATAGATCGATAGCCTGTTCCACGTCCTTCGACTTTATGCCGTTTCCCCAAAGAAAATACGAAATATGAATATCCGTCCAAATCTTGGGGTAATCTGCTGCACGTTTCCCGCTTACCCGCATTTGAAAATCAGCAAGATTGGTGCGTTTCTTTTGAAGGATCGATAGAATATCATCACCGCTGCAGCCGGCTATGGCAACCAAAAGCATCTGCATCGGGCCTATCCCTGGCTTCCCTTCAAGAGAGCCCATTTGTAAGGTTCCACCGGCTGCATTCCGGGCGATGAACGACTTTTCACCTTGCCAGGCAGCGGTAATCTCGGTCAATCCTTCGCTCATAATTCCTCTGAAACACTAATTTTTAAAAGTATATCATAAATCATTTTGTGAGCATTTTGCACTGATCTTGGCATCAACAAATTATTAAAATAATGAACGGATAAATATGGAGATAACGTTTGTCTTAATTATTGAACAATATTTAAGATGCAAGTCAATGAAAAAAGTTTCAGTCTTTTCGGTTTGACCTGCACGTGCAAGCATAACCATTGGATGGATGTTCACTTTACTTGATGTATAATCTGCCCGATATGCCTGACCTTTTCTCACGTTGGAAAAACGGACTTTCCCGCACCAGCAAGGCTGCTTTTGGGCGATTATCCAGTTTGTTTGGGGCGACTGAAATTGACGACCAAACCTGGGAAGAATTGGAGAGTCTGCTGATCCAGGCTGACCTGGGGATGGACACAACCGTGTCTGTACTCGAATCTTTGCAGTCGGCTGTAAAGTCCAAGGGGCTGACCCGCACTGCCGATCTCCAAGTTGTCCTTGAACAGGAACTGCGCTCCCGTCTCGATTCACCCCCGACCCTCATATTTTCAGCGAAGCCTGCAATCATCCTGCTTGTTGGCGTGAATGGTTCAGGTAAAACCACCACGGCTGCCAAATTGGGGCAGCGGTTTGCGAAAGATGGAAAACGCGTTCTGCTCGTGGCTGCTGATACATTTCGCGCCGCCGCCGTGGATCAATTGCAGGTGTGGGCTCAGCGGCTGGAGTTGCCGATCGTGGCTGGGCAGATGGGCTCAGACCCTGGCGCGGTGGTTTACGACGGGGTTCAATCGGCGGTCGCGCGCGGCTTCGATCTGGTATTGGTTGATACGGCTGGTCGTTTGCATACCCGTTATAATCTGATGGAAGAACTGAAGAAAGTAAATCGTGTAGCCGGGAAGGCACTTCCGGGAGCGCCTCACGCGGTCTGGTTGGTGCTGGATGCAACTACTGGCCAAAACGCCCTGGTCCAGGCGCGCGCGTTCAAGGAAGCGGTCAATGTGACCGGTATCATCCTGGCGAAACTCGACTCGTCCGCCCGGGGCGGGATGGCGTTTGCCATCCAGAAAGAATTAGGTCTGCCAATATTATTTGCAGGGTTGGGCGAGAAGGCTGAAGACCTGGCCCCATTCGACCCGGAATCATTTGTTAAAGGAATTCTGGCGGAGTAATCCATGGATGAAGTTGGGATGGAAATCATTGAAATGGAAAAGGCTGCCCTCGACCGCTGGGGAAAAGGTGATCCGGGCGGGTTCCTGGAAATATGCGCCCCCGATGTGGTCTATTTTGACCCCTACCGGGAGGCTCGTATCGATGGATTACCTGCGTTGGCGGCACTCTACAAAACCATTCGCGGGCAGGTCCAATTCGACTGCTTCGAATTGATCAATCCTCATGTGCAAGCCTCCGGTAACCTGGCGGTTTTGACATTCAATTACATTTCATTCACGGGGGAAGATGCCTCTCGCTGGAATTGCACCGAGGTTTATCGAAAAGAGGTGGACCACTGTTGGCGCATTATCCAGACACATTGGTCATATACCAATGTATTCAAGTATCATAAGGGCTAGGAGGAAGTTTCCAATGCAGGATTTTGTTGAACGTTTGCAGACCGCGGGGGATGTACTCCGGCAATTAATGGTGCGTCTTTGACTTACCCGCTAAAGAAAC
>JADGQC010000067.1 GCA_017882125.1 Anaerolineales bacterium | reverse complement strand
GAGCGTTATCATATTTGCCCCACTCGACCGTTTCGAGGCTTTTTGTAAAGACCATCTTGGAGACATTGTTCATGCGTTCCGCACCTGGCCAGGTGGATTCAGTTTGGAAAGGCCAAACCTTGTTCATGATCTCGTAAGTGATCCGGCCAAGCAAAATCAGATCCATTGATTGCTGCAGAGTATCCGCATATTTGCCCATTTCGTCGTTGAAATTGTCCATCACCCAGCTCATGTCTTCGTTTGGACCCACCATGAAGCCATCCAGCGAAACAAAAATTGAAGCAATGACTTTGCGCATGAAACTCCTCCTGCTGCGATCAATAAATACAATTTAGACATTATAACTCATGAAAAAAGCAAAATCCAGAATGCAACAACTTCGCCCATTCCGAGCATGTCATAGAAATAAAAAAACTCGCCCCAAAGACCGGCTTTAGGGCGAGAATATGCATGAAATCAATCTTTATTTCGATTTTAAATAATCCCCAATGGCTGCAGCAGCCTTGCGCCCACCGATCATGGCGGTGACCACCAGGTCGGCACCGGTAACACCATCACCGGCGGCAAAAACACCCGGGCGGGTGGTGGCGCCGGTCTCTTTATCGGTGACTGTTATGAGACCATAATCGTGGACATCGAGACCGGGAGTGGTCTTGCCAATGACCGGGTCGGGCCAGTAGCCGAGGGCCTTGATGGCGGTATCCACGGCGATGGAGAAATTGGAGCCTTCAACGGGGACGGGCTTGCGGCGACCCTTGGCGTCGGGTTCACCGAGGACCATCTCGATGCACTCTACGGCAGCCAGGTGTCCATCATCCCCATTGATGAACTTGACCGGCTGGGTGAGGAACCTGTACTTGGCGCCTTCTTCCTTGGCCATCCTGCGGTCCTTGCGACCACCGGGCATTTCCTTCTCGGTGCGGCGGTAAAGGCAGGTCACTTCCTCGGCGCCCAGGCGCAAAGCAGAGCGCAGGCAGTCAGAGGCCGTGTCACCGCCGCCGATAACCACGACACGCTTGCCCAAAACCGGGCGCTCGCGCTTGTTCTCGGGCAGCAGGTTCAGTTCGGTGTTGGCGCGCATCAGGAAGTCGGTGCCTTCGTAAACGCCGGGCAGGTCCTCGCCGGGAATATCCATGCGGGCATCGATACCGGTGCCGACTCCGACAAAGACAGAGTCGAATCCCTGTCCGAACAAATCGTCAATGGATTTATCCTTGCCGATAAAAGTGTTGCCGACGAACTTGACCCCGGCTTTTTCGTAATCGCTCCAGCGGCAGAAGAAGACTTCCTTGGCAAGCTTGAAATTCGGGATGCCGTAGACCAGCAACCCACCGGGAGCCGGTTTGGCATCGAAGATGGTCACGGAATGACCCTGTTCGAGAAGTTTTTCGGTGGCGCCCAAACCGGCCGGGCCGGCACCGACAATGGCGACCTTTTTACCGGTCGGTTTTCCAACCGGGATGGCAACCCCGGCTGTTTTGCGCTCATAGCAGGTAACGAAGGTCTCCAATGAGCCGCACAGGACGGGTTCATGGGTCTTATTCAGCACGCAGGAGCCCTGGCAGAGTTGTTCGTGCGGGCAGACGCGTGAGCAAATTTCGGGGAGCGAGGAGGTCTGGCGGTAGAGCTGGGCGGCTTCGACATAGCGTCCCTGCTCGATCAACCAAATAGCCGAGGGAATATCGTTGTGGCAGGGGCAGGCGAGCATGCAGGGCGCCGGGTCGGGGCAGTGAATGCAGCGGGAAGCTTCCAGCATGGCGCGGTCGGAATCGAGCGGGATGACCACATCGCCAAAGTCGCAGACGCGTTCCGTGGGCGGCCGGAGTGACAAGTCCTGATAGGGCATGTAGACACGGGCCTTGCGGTCAATTTCTAGAAATTCACTTGGAATCGTTTGCATTTGGTACTCTCCGCCGAAAACGACAAACTCAACCTATTTTGATATGTATCATACTCAATCTTGAGCCCGGTATACAGGCTTATATGTCACCATTGGCGGTGACGATAATCACAATGTAAAAAGGGTGTCAAATGGCTGGTTTTCCCGCGCATGTCATGCCATCCGCTTTGACACATGCAAGGTAAGGATCATTTATTTTAGCGATGATAAGCAATTAATAGACCTTAATCGATTTGTTTACACCCAATTAATGATCGTGTTGTATGCTAATCCTATCACCCAGGATTACGATCACAACCGATCCAACCCGGTTTTTATGTGCCTGCCAAGCAAGCCCACGATAAACCAGATCGTGAAAAGGATAAACCAGGACGAGATAAATACCAGGCGGACGTTTTTATTCAGTAGACGAGGAGGTGGTGCAAATGGCAACATCATTTATTCGTTTGAGCAGTATTGTTCATCAAATCCTCCATCCCTCCTTCATACCCAGTTCACAACCTTTTTGTATAATCTGGTCGGGATAGCGAAAGCGCTCATTTCCTATTGTTCAGTTGTGTGGAACCAAGGATATTCATTAATCAAGATATGATTACCGGAAATTACGGTAAGGAGTAATTCATTCATGATGAATCGTTCCGGCCATCGCCGAAGAGAAAGATCAGTATCAAACAAAGTAAAAGAACCATCGATGTCGCTTAAATCTGTAAACTGGAACCGCCTGTTCAGATATTTAAAACCATACCGGGGCAGAATGGGTTTGGCTATCCTGGCTCTGCTGTTATCCAGTGGATTTGGTCTGGCCTTCCCGCTTGTGATCGTGCGCCTGCTCGATTCGGTCACCAAAGCCAACAATTTTGGCCCGCTAAATATGCTGGCCGGAATATTGGTGGTCATTTTTTTGCTGCAAGCCGCCTTCAGCTTTATCCAGTCGTACCTGCTGACTTATATCGGTGAGCGGATCGTCTATGACTTGCGCACTTCTTTATATCAGCACCTGCACCAACTCTCCCTCGATTTTTATGCGCTGCGCCGGGTGGGCGACCTGGTCTCGCGTCTTTCAAGCGATGTAACCCAGATGCGCACCATGCTGACGAGCAACCTGACCACGCTGCTCAGCCAGGTGCTGACCCTGGTAGGTTCGATAACCATCCTGTTGACCTTAAATGCACGATTTACCCTGTTCATCCTGGCACTGGCGCCGTTGTTGATCGTCATCGCCTTTACTTTTGGGCGCCGCATCCAAAAGGGGAGTACCCGCATCCAGGACCAGCTGGCCGATTCGACGGTGGTGGCCGAGGAGGGACTGCAGGGTATCCGCGTGGTCAAGAGTTTCGGGCGCGAGGATTATGAGACAAATCGGTACAACTCAGCCATGGAAAAAACATTCCGCTCCTCGCTGCAGATGGCGGTCAACAATTCGCTGTTTGGCTCACTGATGATGTTCCTGGGTTTCAGCTCGATCGGCGCGATCATGTGGTACGGCGGACATGAGGTGATTGCAGGGCGGCTGAGCCTGGCAATGATCACGGGCTTCCTGATCTACGGCATTTCGATCGCAGGAAGCCTGGGCGGACTTGGCGGCCTGTATGCTCAACTTAGCGCCGCCATTGGCGGGGTGAAGCGCGTCTTCGAACTGCTGGATACAAAACCTTCAATCCAGGATAATGCGGGGGCTCAAGCGATCTCTTCCAGTCACGGAAGCATCACTTTTCAGGACGTCTCCTTCAGTTACGATAAAGAGGCCGAAGTATTATGTAATGTATCGCTGGATATAAAGGAGGGGGAGATCCTGGCGCTGGTCGGTCCCAGTGGGGCTGGAAAAAGCACAATTTTCAATCTCATCCCTCGTTTTTACGATCCGACCAGCGGAAGCATCCAAATCGACGGGCATGACCTGCGCTCCATTACGCAGGAGAGCCTGCGCGCCCAAATGGCAATCGTCCCGCAAGAAACGATCCTGTTCGGAGGGACGATCCATGAGAATATCCTATATGGGCGCCTGGATGCAAGCGAAGATGAACTTATCGCGGCTGCGAAGGCTGCCAATGCGCACGATTTCATCATGGATTTCCCAAAACAGTACGAGACGATCGTAGGGGAGCGCGGCATGAACCTGAGCGGCGGTCAACGCCAGCGCATTTCCATTGCGCGTGCCGTTCTCAAAGATCCACACATCCTGCTTCTCGATGAGGCCACCAGTTCCCTGGACAACGAATCCGAGGAACTGGTCCAGGATGCACTGAATCGATTGATGCAAAAGAGGACCACGGTAATCATCGCTCACCGGCTGAGCACCATCAAGATTGCCCATCGCATCGCCGTGTTGGAAAGCGGGCGAATCATTGAATTGGGGTCGCATGAGCAACTCATGGAGAAAAATGGGTTGTATGCCCGCTTGTATTCGATGCAGTTCCGCAACCCAGAGGAAGAACTGGCTGCCCTGCTGGCAAAAGCCCAGGCCGAACTTCCAGAAGATAGAATCCTTTCAGAAAAGCCAAGCGGGTTACTGGATATGTTGAGAGGACAGGGGAGGTAAAAGGCGAATTCAACCTGTCCTGAAGAAATCCAAATCGTTGGCATTCCCATCATTCTTTTGTATCGTTTGGTCATCGACAGGTTTCGAATTTGCATTTCACATAACGATTTTGTTTACATATAGTTTATAAATATGTAGTATCCTTACTTTTGAAAAAATTGGCTTTGGTAAAAGATATCGTCAAAATCCTGGTAGTTGCTTATGGAAGGGAATAATAAGCGTAGCCCAGTGAAATATAAGCAGCGAGTATATTTCCATTAGTCATGATTTTCGCCGGTCCCAGGTCAAGCAGCAATTATGTTGTTTACTCCGGTTCGGGTGAAACATAAAGATCAAACCAATGTTGGAGGAATGGAATGGCAGGGAAACTTGAAAATGAAAATATGAACCCCGGAAAAAGAAAGGGGTTGAGTCGAGCTGGGAGAACCTGGCTGATCATCGGCCTGGTGGTGGTAGTGGCCGCGGGAGCTTTCGCTATTTATCGGGTAAGGGCGAATGCAACTGCCGCCAGCTCCTATCAAACGACAACGCTCGCACGCGGGAATTTGAATGCTACGATCGGCGCAACGGGGAATGTACGCGCCAACCAGACGGCAATCATCAGCTGGCAAACCAGTGGTACCGTGGACAGCGTGGATGCTGTAGTCGGTGACCAGGTAGGGGCGGGAATCACCCTGGCTTCCCTGTCGACCACGTCCCTGGCTCAAAATGTCGTGATGGCGCGCGCTGACCTGGTGACAGCCCAACAGAACCTGACCAGTGTACTCAATTCAAACACCCAGCGCGCCCAGGCGCAGCTCAACCTGGCCGATGCGCAAAAAAGTGCAAACAGTGCCACCGATACACTGAGCGGCCTGTTGGCGACCAATCACGGTGGCACATCAGCGGATATCACTTATGCACGTGCCCAGTTGACACTTGCCCAGCAAAGCTATGACCAGGCAAAGAATTTCTACGATAACGTTAAAGACCGGCCGGATACCGACTCTCTCAAAGCCCAGGCATACACTTCCTTTTACAATGCGCAGCAAGCTCTCTGGCGTGCCCAGGGCAACTTGAACTATTACCTGCAGGTCCCGAGTGGAAGTGATATCGATGTGGCACGCGCCAAACTGGCTTTGGCACAGGCGCAATTGGCGGATGCCCAGAGAGAATGGGACCGCTTGAAAAATGGACCGGACCAGAATGATGTGGCGGCAGCCCAGGCCAGAGTGGATGCAGCCCAGGCGACGCTCAATTATTCGCGCCTGGCTGCGCCCTTTGCCGGGACCGTGACAGAGGCGGACCCGATGGTTGGCGACCAGGTATCTGCCGGCACCATGGGGTTCCGGGTGGACGACTTGTCGCGCCTGCAGGTGGATGTGCAAGTTTCGGAAGTGGATATCAATAACGTGGTACTCGGTCAGCCCGCAGTGGTGACGTTTGATGCCGTGGCCGGCAAGGTATATCACGGCAAAGTGGTCGACGTCAGCAGGGTGGGGACGTCCGTGCAGAACGTTGTCAATTTTAATGTAACAGTCGAATTGACCGACCCGGATGCAGACGTCAAACCAGGCATGACCGCCTCGGTGACGATCACGATCCAGTCCCTGGAAAACGTGCTGCTGGTGCCAAACAGTGGGGTGCACCTGGTCAACAGTCAACGGGTGGTATACATCCTGCGGAACGGGCAACTTATGGAAATCCCGGTCACCCTGGGCGCCTCGGACGATACGATGAGCGTGGTAGTCTCAGGTGACCTTTCTGTGGGAGACGTATTGGTCCTGAACCCGCCCACGAATTTTACGCCGGGCGGGGGCGGGGGAGCCAGAAGCATTTTTGGGGGTGGGTAACATGACTTCGGACTGCGTCATTTGCGCCGAAGATTTGATGAAGGTCTACCAGATGGGACAGGTGGAAGTAAACGCCCTGGCAGGGGTTTCGATAAACATCGAACGGGGAGAAGTGGTAGCCATCATGGGACCCTCCGGTTCCGGAAAATCGACACTGATGAACATCCTGGGCTGCCTGGACCTGCCCAGCTCGGGTAAATACATCCTGGACGGGGAAGCGGTTGAAACCCTGAATGACGATCAGCTCGCAAATATCCGCAACCGAAAAGTGGGTTTCATTTTCCAATCTTTCAACCTGCTCTCCCGGACAACAGCGCTCGGTAACGTGGAACTGCCGCTGCGGTATGCCGGGAAAATATCCAATAGAAAAGAGCGGGCGCGGGCTGCCCTGGATTCTGTAGGACTGGGAGACCGCATCTCCCACCGGCCGACGGAACTATCCGGGGGACAACAACAGCGGGTTGCCATCGCGCGGGCGCTGGTCAATAACCCAGCCATCATCATGGCAGATGAGCCAACCGGGAACCTGGATTCGAAAGTGGGGAAAGAAATCCTGGAACTGCTGCTCGGCTTAAACCGCGACAAAGGGACCACTTTGATCATCGTGACCCACGACCCGACGATTGCCGCCCAGACCCAGCGCATCATCCATTTGCGCGATGGTTTGATCGAGGAGAAACAATGAATTTCGGACAGTCCATCATTGAAGCATTGGAAACCATGAACGGAAACAAGCTCCGTTCCGGGCTGACCATCCTGGGTATTGTGATTGGTGTGGGTGCGGTGATCGCCATGCTGGCGGTGGGACAGGGAGCGCAGGATACCATTACCGGTGCAATCAGCGGGATCGGCACCAACCTGGTGTTCGTCACATCGGGAAATGACATTCTAAATGTTCGCAACCCCAAGCCCCTGACGCTGGGGGATGCCCAGGCAATCGCAGATCCATATTCAGCACCGGATGTACTGGCAGTGGCACCCATCATCCAGGGCAGGAACGACGTGACCGCGGGAGGGCAGACGATGTCTGTGAGCGTGACCGGCACCACACCGGAGTATTTCATCTTGCAGAATTATGCCCTGATCGAAGGGGAATTCCTGACCCAGGATAACCTGCAGGGAAACGCCTCGGCGGCGGTAATTGGTCCGGGCGTAGCGGACAAACTTTTTGGGCGCCGCAACGGGGTGGTGGGGGAGACGATCCGGATCAGCGGGCAACCGTTCAGGATCGTGGGTCTTTTGGAATCCAAGGGTGGGGGCACGTTCGGCAGCCAGGATAACCAGGTGATCATCCCGTTCACCACCGCCCAGACACGCCTGATCCACCGCTCTGTTCTAAATGAGGTGGACCAACTCTACGTGCAGGCAGCCAACGCCAAGGCTGTCCCGGCGGCAACAGACGAGATCAAACAGATCCTGCGGCAACGCCACCGGACACCTGTGGGAGTGGATGACTTCACGGTTTTCTCACAGGCGGACTTCCTGTCGATCGCAACCACGGTGACGGGCGTCTTCACCATTTTCCTGGGTGGGATCGCAGGGATATCCCTGCTGGTGGGGGGAATCGGAATCATGAACATCATGCTGGTGTCGGTGACCGAGCGCACGCGCGAAATCGGCTTACGCAAGGCACTGGGGGCGCGCAAGCGCGACATCCTGGTGCAGTTCCTGATCGAGAGTTCCATGCTCAGCCTGATCGGAGGAATAATTGGAATCCTGCTGGGGTGGTTCCTTGGGTTTATCGTCGGGCGGATCGCGGCCGCCACAGGGAACCCCTTCAACCCGGCCATCAGCGTGGACGCCATCCTGCTGGCAACGCTGTTTTCGGCGGCAGTAGGATTGTTCTTTGGCATATACCCGGCAAACAGGGCAGCCAGCCTGGAACCGGTGGAGGCACTCAGGTACGAATAAGGCGAGCCTGGCAGAAAGAAAGCAGTAAAATTAACTCCGGCATCACAGCGATGCCGGAGTTTTCTTCCAGGAGCAACTCATGCAGGCAAAAATCATCGAAGTGGGACCGGAACGACTTGGGGAATATGCCGGCATTCCGATCAAGCTGGAAGTAAAACAGCGCCTGGAGGTCGAGCTGGTGGAGGGAGGATTGGGAGGCATGCGCCTGCACCAGGTGGAGGTGGAGAAGCCTTACGTCAAGGATTATGATTCGTATGGAGATGTCCCCACCGACTGGCCGAAGAAGTTCGATGTCAGCAACTGGGGCTTCTTCCTTGCAATGGTTGGGGAAAGACTGGCAGGCGGGGCAGCGGTGGCATTCAATACCAACGAGGTGATCATGCTGGAAGACAGGCAAGACCTGGCTGTGCTGTGGGACCTGCGGGTGGAGCCTGCATTCCGAGGAGTGGGGATCCCGCTATTCAAGTACGCAGCCGAGTGGTCCAGAAAACGGGGCTGCCGGCAAATGAATGTGGAAACCCAAAACGTCAATGTACCCGCCTGCCGGTTTTATCATCGTATGGGCTGCAGGCTGGGCGAGATCCGACGGTTTGGGTATGCAGCCGTTCCTGCTGTAGCGGAGGAAATGATGTTGAACTGGTATCTCGATCTGTAAATTCACCCACAGGCGGGGACTGTGAGGCATGGCGGTGCTGGGAGCGAAATCAATTTCGGGGATTGGACATTCCTCGGAATGCATTGATCAGATGGAATCCCAACCGGAATGAGATGAAGAGCAGGTGAGGGCGGGTGAATCCCGCTCAATATTTTTAAATGATTCTCATTAAGAACATACAAGAAAGAACCACTCAACCTTTCCAAGGAAAGTATAATGGTCACGCAGGCGCTCGAGACCGGAACGAAATGCGAAGGGAATAGGGCGCAGCATTAATATCCCAAACACTGCATCAATCCAAGGAGTAACTTATGGAAGAAAAGATAAAGCAACTCAGAGAAGCACTGGCAGAAATTTCGGACCTTTCCACCGTGGGGGCCGTGCTCGGCTGGGACCAGCAGACTTACATGCCGCCCGGCGGCGCGGAAGGGCGCGGCAACCAATTGGCCCTGATCGGTCGGCTGGCACACGAACGATCCACTTCACCCGAACTGGGTAAATTGCTGGACGACCTAAAACCTTACGCGGCCAGCCTGGATCCGGATTCGGACGAGGCGAGACTGGTTAAAGTAACCACCCGCAACTACGAGAAAGCCGTGAGGGTACCGACCAAGCACGTGGTCGATTTCGCGCAAGCCACCACACTGGGGCAACAAGCCTGGGTGGAAGCCCGGTCCAAATCGGATTTCTCGATCTTTCGCCCACACCTGGAGAAGATCGTGGCGCTGCGACAGGAATATGCAGCGTTCTTCCCCAATTTCGAGCATCCCTACGATGCCCTGCTGGACGATTTCGAACCCAATATGAAGACGGCGGATGTGAAAGCCATCTTCGACGGGCTGCGCCCCAAGCAGGTGGAACTGATCAAGGCAATCAGCGGGAAGCCGCAGGTGGATGATTCTTTCCTGCACCAACCCTTCGACGAAAAAAAACAGTGGGATTTCGGCGTGGAAGTCATCACCAAGTTTGGATATGACTGGAACTGCGGACGGGAGGACAAGGCTGCGCATCCCTTCACCGTCGGCTTTGGGATCAAGGATGTGCGTATCACCACGCGAGTGGCACCAGACTTCCTCAATTCGATGATCTTTGGGACCATGCACGAGTGCGGTCACGCACTTTATGGGCAGGGAGTAGCTCCCGAACTGGACCGGACCGGACTGGAAGGAGGAGCTTCGCTGGCGGTGCACGAAAGCCAGAGCCGCATGTGGGAAAACCTGGTGGGGCGCTCGCTGCCGTTCTGGCAGCACTTCTACCCGCGCCTCCAGGAAGTTTTCCCACAGCTGGGGGGAGTGCCGCTTGATAAGTTTTACAAGGGAATCAACAAAGTCCAGCCATCTTACATCCGGGTGGAAGCGGACGAGGCCACGTACAACCTGCACATCATGCTGCGGCTCGAAATGGAAATCGCCATGCTGGAAGGCAAGGTGGCAGTAAAAGATGTGCCCGAGCTTTGGAACGTCAAGATGAAGGAATACCTGGGGGTGACCCCACCCAACGATGCCAAGGGAGTGCTGCAGGATATCCACTGGTCGGGAGGTTCGATCGGCTACTTCTCCACGTACGCCCTCGGCAACCTGGTCTCGGTCCAATTGTGGGAGAAAATGATCCAGGATAATCCCGACGTGGTAGAGCAGATCCGCCAGGGCAAGTTCGAGACATTGCTGGGCTGGCTGAGGAAAAATGTCCACCGGCACGGCGGCAAGTTCGAGCCACAGGAACTGGTGCAGAAAGTGACCGGTTCCAAAATCGACCCAGCGCCGTACGTGCGCTATCTCACCAAAAAATACAGCGAGATCTACAAACTTTAGGACAAGCGAGACGCTCCAAACGGAGCGTCTCTTGTTTACGGGTATAATTTCGGAATGCGCCGCCGCTTTGCCCTGACCTGCACCCTGCTGATTCTATTTACTGCCTGCGGAAAGGCAACGGCAATTCCAACTCAAACCCCAGCATCGACCCGGACACAGGTCCCGACGGAAATGCTCCAGCCGACAACACTGCATAGCGAAACCCCAACCAGTCCCCCAATCAGCTCTCCCAGCGTGGAAATGTCAGAGACACCGGCAGATACTGCCACGGTCGAGCCGACGCTCACCCAAACGGCGGAACCGGACTCGACCGCCACCCAGCCACCGATGTTGACAGCCACCAACCTGCCCCAGCCGGCGGTTGACTCGGCTGCTATCCAGTTCTACGGGCCAGGTCCGCTTTCGAAGGCGGTCTCGCCAATGGTGGTCTATGGGTATGCGATCCCCGGGTATGGAGCCCTGGGGAAGGTGTTTCTTTACGGGGAAGACGGGCGGCTGATGGCGTCGAAACTTTTACAGCTGAACACCGCCTTCACGTGGGCGTATTTTTACGGGACACTCACCTTCGAGGTCCAGGGAGCCGGGGAGCTGGGGCGGCTGACGATGACCACCCAGGACCAGTACGGGCGATACACGGCCGAGAATTCGGTCCATCTCATTTTGCTGCCGGAGGGGATGTCGATCATCAATGCGCCGGGGAATGTAAAGGAGCGCTGCGTGATCGAGAAACCCGTGGCAGGGCGGCGCAATTCGGGTGGAATAGTGACGATCGCGGGGGAAATGCGTCCTTATAACAGCCTGCCGCTGGAGGTGGAATTGACCGGACGGGACGGCAAGGTGATCGCTACGCAAGCCACCGCGATTTCACCCGCCGCTGATGACAGCTATGTACCTTTCCAGGTAGACGTGCATTATTCCATTCCCTACGGGACATACGCGCTTGTAAGTGTGAGCCAGCCCGACGACCGGATCGCAGGGACAATGTACTTGTACAGCCGGGAAATTTACCTCTATCCTTGACTTGCCCTCCTGTGGGTGATACAATAGCCGCTCGTTGCACCCGACGCGGGGTAGAGCAGTGGCAGCTCGTCAGGCTCATAACCTGGAGGTCGCTGGTTCGAGTCCAGCCCCCGCAACT
>JADGQC010000066.1 GCA_017882125.1 Anaerolineales bacterium | reverse complement strand
CTTTCGAAGTGGTCTCTCGCGGGATGGCCCCATACTCCCCGCCAAACTCTGTGCTGAACAGGGTTCTCTTGGATTTTCGTCTGCTAATGTACCGGAGCTACTTTACATTTTCTTTATAGTATGCTCGAGAAACTGGGTAGTGCGATAGGTTCTGGGTGGTGTTCGGAGGGGGAGATAGCGATAAGCATGGGAGCGCAGCTGGTCAGCATTGCGGCAGAGGGCCAGCATGGCGCGGACGCCGGACAAGCGCCAGGAACAACCACGCCCTTTCATGCGGTGGACGACCAGCTTGTCGACATTGCCTTCGATGGCTCCTAAACAGGCAGGGGTGGAGCAGGCCCGGTATTGCAGGTCCAATAATCCATCCTGGTTGTTGAGGACGTATCGGTAGAAGTCGAGTAGCAGTTTCTGTTGATTGCCTTCTGCCTGCTGGATGTGTTGCTTCAGCTCAGGAGCGACCGCATTGAAGCCTTCCTGTCGTAAGCGAGTGACCACATGTCGGGCCACACTTTTATCCTGGTACGCCCGGCGGGCCGCCCTCTGCAAGTGGAACCGATCCAGCACAAATTGCTGGGGCAGACCCATTTGGTCAAAGCTGTGCCGGACCCACTGGTTGCCATCTCCCCCGCTGATCAGGATGCGGGTCTGGGTCAGGTCATAGGCTGCATGGGCTTCCCGCAGGATGTGTTCCTGCCATGCCTCTGAATTTAGCCCGATGGCGGTCATACAGTGCTTGTTTTCCAGGCGAAAACGATCCTTTCCGACCCGTTTTCGGCCGGTGCTCAGGATGGCCACCCGTACTTCCGTGGAACGCTTCGCTTCCCGCTGCAGGTGTACCCACACCCCATCACTCTCGCCGTACAGAACCGGGGCCGGGATCTGCCCCCCTTCCAGCGGCTCCCCTCCTTCGAAAATACGCTTGCACTCGGCTTCTTCCCCATCCGCAATCCGGTTACCCACCGACCAGACCATCCGTTGCACACTGCTGTGGCTGATGGGGGTCTTGATCAGGTAGCTGAGCTGGTCGGCCGCCAATCGATAGGTTTCGCTGCTGGCCAGAGAGCTTCCCATTTCCTGGACCCTGCCATTCATGCGCCCATACCGCGGCAGGCCAAACAAGTCATCGATCGGTTTCCTGCGACTGTGCTGCTCATCTTGATAGACCCGCCGCTTGTAGCGTACCGCTCCCAGGCTGCTCACCATCCAACGCAGCTCCGTCCCCACATTCCGCCAGCCTGCTGGCACATTCTGGGCGATCCGATCGTCCAGCACCTGGATCACTCCATTCAGCACCTGCTGCCCAAGTCCAGTGATCATGCTGTGGATGGATTCTTCCACTGCATCCACGGGTACCTTCCTCTGAATTTCCATCACCACATCTTCCACTTTTATGGTTATACTAATGTTGACAGCGTCGTCTGTCATCTGAGAGCTCCTTTCGTATTGTTGTGCCAACCTCAATATTGATTGGAACTCTCTCTTTTTGCAACACCCTTTCTATGGATTTCTGTGACTGTAACCATGGGCAAACTGGGGGTTGATATTGAATTCCATTTGTGATATGCTTCTAATGTATTACTGATATACCACAATACCTTCGCCAATTTTTAAGCGCCATTCACAAAACACCATATATAGCGGTCTTTTCAGAACGATGATGCACATATCTGGCGGTCTCGACGCTGTTTCAGAATTTTGGCGATGGTATTGATACCAGACTCACAGTTTTATCACCGATGACCGCTGACAACTCCTTTGCTTCCCAAGCTTATGCGATCCTCAAGAAAGATCTCCTTTCTTGTGTCCTGATGCCTGGCAGCCGAGTGGCTCAACCGGAATTGGTGAAAAGGTACGATCTGGGGGTTACGCCCATCCGGGAAGCGCTCAAACGATTGGAACATGAAGGATTTGTGCGCTCCCTGCCCCGCTATGGATATCTCATCACACCCATCACCATCAAGGATGTGGAAAACCTGTATGATTTTCGAATTGTCCTTGAAAAAGCCTCAGTGCATTTTGCCATTGAGAAGGCCCCGGATTGCAGGTTGACCCAGATTCAACAAGCGGCTGATTTTTCCTATGTTTATAAGGACCGGGGAAGTTATCTCGATTTCCTCGACCAGAATGCCCGCTTTCACGTATCCATCGCAGCCTCCACCGGGAACACGAAGTTGGCGGATGTTTTGACCACCACGCTCAATGAGATGATCAGGATCTTTAATCTAGGTCTGGACTTGCGCGACAGCGCCAGTGAAATGAGGCGTGAACATATCGATCTTGTTCAGGCAATGTCTGCAAGGGATGGTGAGCGCGCTGAGAAGATCATCGTCGAACAAATCACCTCTTCCCGAAAACGTGTTATGGAAATGCTCGTTCAATATCATGCTCAATAAGCCTCACTACCTATTGGCATTTCATGACAGCACCCCACCCGATCGTATCAACCCTGCACGGTAAAACGCGCAGAGGATCAAAAATTTTTTAAGGAGACCATGATGTCCAAAACCAGTAAATTGTTCCAATCCATTCTGATCCTGGCGGCGGTTAGCATGCTGCTGGCCGCCTGCGGGCAACCTGCGGCAACCCCTCAAGCCACCAGCGCAGGTACTCAGGCGACTGCGCCTGTTGCAACCAATCCGCCAGCTCCCGTTACAACCGATACTCCCGCGCCTCTTTCCGGCGGCGTGCTTACCATTGGGATCGGCTCCGAGCCCAATACGCTCGACCCTGGGGCTGCCGTATATGTCCAGGAGCAGTTCGTACTGATCAGCCTGTTCGATTCACTTTTGTCAGTAGCGCCGGATGCCTCCTTGCACCCCGGCCTGGCGCTCTCCTGGCAACCCAATACCGATTACACCGAATTCACTTTCAAGCTCCGCCAGGATGTCAAGTTCCATGACGGAACGCCGTTTAATGCCGCTGCCGTGAAAGCCTCGTTCGATCACATTGTCAGCCCGGATGTGCTCGAATCGGGTGGAAAAACCTTGCTGGATGACCACAAGTATCTTGAAACGGCTGTCATCGACGATTACGATGTGACCGTGAAATTCGGCGCCTCTTATCCAACCTTCCTGAGCGATGCCGGGCGCCAGTGGCTGAGCATCTCCTCCCCCACCGCCCTTGCACTATACGGAAAGGATTACGGCCGCCACCCCGTGGGCACCGGCCCGTTCAAATTCGTGAAATGGGATGCCCAATCCCAGATCGTGCTGGAACGCAACCCCGATTACAACTGGGCGCCGGAATATGCTTCCCACCAGGGACCGGCTTACCTTGACCAGGTAGTCTTCCGCATCCTGCCTGAGGCGGCGACCCGCTTAACCGCCTTTCAGAGCAACGAACTCCAGGTTGTCAGCGATCCGCCCGCCCTGGATACCATATCGATGTCTGACTCCGGCCAGGCAGTCGTTGCGACCTTCCCCAACCCTGGCATTCCTGCGATCATGATGATCAACACGGACAAAGAACCAACCAATGATATTAATGTGCGCAAAGCCATGATCCTGGCAGTCAACCAGGATGAACTGGCAAAGACCGTCTTCAAGAGCCTCGGCATGCCGGCTTACAGCGTGCTCTCACCCACCACCTGGTCCTACGATGAACAGGCCGCCAGTCTCTACCATTACAACCTTGACCAGGCCAATCAACTGCTCGACCAGGCTGGCTGGGTGCTCAACAGCAACGGCATTCGCGTGAAAAATGGCAAAACCCTTACCATCGATTACATCACCTCGCCCGTCTGGGAAGAATCTTTCAACGAGCTGCTCGCCGGTTACCTTGCCAAGGCCGGCTTCGATGTGAAGATGCGCTCGATGGATGATGCCGGGATTGCCTCGGAAGCTGCCGCTGGCAATTACAGCATGTTGTATATGTACTGGACGCGTGCCGATCCTTCTCCTTTGAACATCCTCTTCCTGTCATCCAACATCAATGGCGGGTCAGCCTACACCCGCTTCAAGAATGACCAGTTGGACCAGGTCCTGACCGATGGCAATACTCAGACGAATATGGACCTGCGCGAGCAGGATTACGTCACTGCGCAGCGCATCATCATGGAAAACGCTCTGGTGCTCCCGCTCTTCACAGTAAATAACGTCTACATGATGACCGCCAGTATCAAGAATTTTACCTTCGACCTGGAAGGTTATCCCTGGGTATATGACATCTGGATGACCAAGTAAGCTCGCATGACGACTTACCTTCTGCGTCGATTATTAACCTCCATCCTGGTGCTTTTTGGGGTCTCGGTGCTGGTCTTCTCCATCATCCATCTTGTGCCGGGTGATGTTGTGACCGCCATCCTGGGCCGCCAAAAAGTTTCTGCACAACAAGAGGCCCAGCTGCGCCAGCAGCTGGGCCTGAACGATCCGATCCCGGTGCAGTATTGGCGCTACCTAAGCAAAGCCCTGCACGGTGACCTGGGCGAATCGATCCGCAATTACGTCCCGGTTTCACAGGCGATTACCGAGCAGTTGCCCAGCACGATCGCTCTGGCTATTTCAGCCCTGATCCTGGCACTGGGGATTGGCTTCGTGCTCGGGCTGGCAGCCGCCATCAAGCATGGTACCTGGTTCGATACACTGGCAATGAGCCTGTCGGTCAGCGGTCTCTCCATTCCCACATTTTGGCTGGGATTGCTGCTGATCCTCCTGTTCTCCGTCAACCTGAAATGGTTCCCGAGTATCTCCACCGGGTCGAGCTTCTCGGCACTGGTCCTGCCTGCCCTGACCCTTGGGCTGCCTGAAACATCCGTGGTGGCGCGCATGGTTCGGGCCAGTATGCTGGATGTGCTTGGCAAGGAATACATCACCGCTGCCCGCGCCAAAGGGGTGCGCGAGTCCATGGTGATCCTCAAACATGCCCTGCGCAATGCCCTGATCCCGGTGGTAACCTTTGTGGGGCTTCAGACGGCTTATTTGCTGGGGGGCTCCACGATCGTCGAGACCATCTTTGCCCGCCAGGGGATCGGACGCCTGGCCGTCCAGGCAATCTCCAATCGCGATTACCCCATGGTCCAGGGAGTCGTGCTCGTCGTGGCGGTCATCTATGTGCTCATAAACACTATCACCGACATCACCTACACCATGCTGAACCCGACCATCCGTTTAAAATGACTGCTGAACCCATTGCCCCTGTTCAACCCAGGATCCGAATCGATTCCCCCGGCATGCGCGTGCTTCGGCGCTCGTTCCGCAACCGCAGTTTCCAGGTGGGATTCGTCATCCTGGTCATCCTCATCCTGGCCTGTGTGGCTGCCCCGCTGATCACCCACGCTGATCCCGATGCCATTGACCCGTCCAATACCCTCCTGCAGCCCAGCCAAATCCACCCGATGGGCACCGACGGCATTGGGCGGGATGTGCTTGCGCGTTTCCTGTACGGCGGGCGTCTATCCCTGTGGGTGGGACTGGTGGCGATCGCCATCGGCGGGCTGATCGGGACCACGTTTGGGATGATCTCCGGATATTTCGGCGGATGGCTGGACGCATTCATCTCCTGGATTACCGATATCCTGCTGGCTTTCCCAGATATCCTGCTGGCTCTGGCGATCATCGCCATCCTTGGACCAGGTATCGTG
The DNA here is from genome assembly GCA_017882125.1 of Anaerolineales bacterium. Lineage (GTDB taxonomy): Bacteria > Chloroflexota > Anaerolineae > Anaerolineales > Villigracilaceae > UBA877. The sequence continues at coordinate 6,221 of JADGQC010000066.1, read as the reverse complement.
AATGCCATGGTCGCGGTCGGTATCGCCTTCATCCCTTCCTTCATGCGCCTCACCCGCAGCAATGTCCTGGCAGTCCGCGAAATGAGCTACGTGGAGGCCTCCCGCGCCCTGGGTGGGTCCCACCTCGAGATCATATTTACCCACATCCTGCCAAACGTGATGCGCACCCTGCTGGTGCTCATCACCCTGGGCATTGGCTCGGCCATCCTGGCAGGCGCAGCACTTAATTTCCTGGGACTGGGCGCACAGCCTCCCACCCCGGAGTGGGGCGCCATGCTCAACGCCGGCCAAAAGTATATTCGCCAGGGATGGTGGCTGACCGTTTTCCCGGGATTGGGAATCTTTTTCACCATCCTCGCCATCAACCTGATCGGCGACGCCGTCAGTGACGCCGTTGCCGGGACCGTGGTGATGCCGAAAACGAAATAACCGCCTCCGGCAAGCGCGACTCTTCACCAGGTTTCACCCATCGCACATTCCCAACCTGGCCGCTGCCCCCGGAAACATTCGAGGAAATACCTGATGCCTCAACCTGCTGATTTCCTGTTCGAAAACGTGAGCGCCTTCACCGCTGATCCTAACCGGCCTTTCGCCCAGGCGGTTGCAGTGCAAGCCAACCGGATCGTTTTTGTCGGTCCTCGCCCGCAAGCCCGGGCATTTGCCGGAAAAACAACCCGTATCATCGACGCCCGGAGCGCCAGCCTTCTCCCCGGATTCATCGACAGTCATTTTCACATGCTGTACGGCGCTCTCAACCTCGACGGGATGCAACTGGAACCGGCCACCAATTACGAGCGACTGTCCCAAATCGTGCGCTCCTACGCCGCTGAACACGCAAACGACACGTGGCTGGCTGGCACAGGGCTTCGTTATAACTCCGGGCCTGGAAACACCCCCCTCAACCGTCACCATCTCGATGCTTTGGCGTCTGACCGGCCGGTCTACATCAATGCTTACGATGGGCATACCTCCTGGGGAAATACCCTGGCGCTGAAAATGGCCGGGATCTTCCAGGGTGGCAGGAGCGGTCCCAACAGCGAGATCGTCCTGGATGAAAACGGCCAGGCTACCGGCGAACTGCGCGAACCTGGTGCATACCAGGTGATGAGCGATATGGTACCCAAGCCCGACGAATCCCGCAAGCGCACCTTGCTGAAAAAAGCCCTGCAGTTGGCTGCTTCGCTGGGTGTCACCAGCGTCCACAACATGGACGGCAACCAGGAACAGGCTGCCCTGTATTCCGGCCTGGATGACCTGGGAGAACTGACCTGCCGCATTTACCTGGCGTACAGTGTTTCCCCTCACACCTCCCTGGAAGACCTGCAGCGGGAAGCTCTCAGCATGAAGGGTACCCTCACCCGAAAAATGCTACGCTCCGGGTGTGTCAAATTCTTCATTGATGGCGTGATCGAATCCTACACCGGCTTGCTCGTGGCAGCTTACAGCGATGATCCTTCCACCCATGGAGCCGCCAATTACGAACTGGACCATTACCAGCGTCTGGTGGCGCAAGCCGACCGCCTCGGACTGCAGGTATTCACCCACTCCGTGGGAGACCTGGGCGTCCGCACGGTCCTGGATGCCTACGCAAATGCCCGGCGCCTGAACGGGAGCAGGGACTCGCGCCATCGGGTGGAGCATATCGAGCTCATCCACCCTGCCGACCTGGGGCGCTTCAAGGAATTAGGCGTCCTGGCCTCCATGCAGCCTCTGCACGCACCTGCCCGCGTGGATGACAGCGATATCTGGCCCAACCGGGTGGGCCGCGAACGCTGGCCATACAGCTTTGCTTGGCAAACCTTGCGGCAGGCCGGCGCAACCCTCGTGTTCGGTTCCGATTGGCCGGTGGTTACCCTGGATCCATTGCGGGCGGTTGCCCATGCCATGACCCGTCTGCCCTGGGAGCCAAGCATGCCTGACCAGCGCCAGTCCCTGACCGATACGCTGATGGCCTATACCCACTCAGCAGCCTACGCTGAATTCCAGGAGAACACCAAGGGCCAGATCAAAGCAGGCTTTCTGGCCGACCTGGTCTTGCTTCCAAAAGATATCTTTGCAACACCCCCCTCCGAAATTGCCAGTCTCAAGCCGGTCCTGACGATGGTGGATGGCCGGGTGGTATACGAGGTCTGAATGAAAAAACAAAGTCTGCGCGGCAAGGTTGCCCTGATCACAGGTGGCAGCACCGAAATCGCCGGGGAGGTGGCCCTGGCCCTGGCGAAGCAGGGTGCGAAAGTATGCCTGTGCGGCAGGCAAACCGACCTGCTCGAAATGGCTGCCGGCCGCATCCAGGCGGCACAGAGAACCTGCCTGGCGGTCACCTCAAAACTGGACAGCCTCGAGGAAGCCGAATCCGTCCTGGAGCAGAGCCAGGCTGCCTTCAAGCGCCTCGACATCCTGATCCTGGTCTCACCATTCTGGGCAGGCGGGCAGATCCACAACCACACTGTCAAGGCCTGGGACCTGGTGATGGACGGCAACCTGCGGGAGCCTTTCCTGATGGCACGCGCCTGCCTGCCCGTATTCCGAGCCCAAAAACACGGCGAGATCATGGCCATCGGTTCCGATTCCGCCCTGGGGATCTACCCGCAGGATGGCGCCTACGGGGTTGCCATGCACGGCTTGAATGCATTGATGGAACTGATCCGCCTCGAAAACACAGATTTCAACATCCGCACGCATATCCTTTCCCCCGGGGTGGCGCTCACCCTGGCGCGGGACTCGGCCGGCCTGCCCGCCTTGACCGCCTCGCATGTGGCGGATTGGGCTGTCTGGCTTCTGACCCGTCCGTCACACCTGCGCGGCAACGGGCCGATCCTGATTTGAGGCCTGCCGCCCACTCCGCATAGAAAAACCGGTGTCAATACGATACCGGTTTTTCTCTTCCATAAAGTAATCAGAAGCAAACACCCATGGTGATTTATTTTGTATATTCGGTCAAAGCACGTTCAAGCAGATCAATGACATTCAATTGTTTTGCCCAATGATGCAGGTAATCCAAGTCAAGATTTCCTGATTGAATTTTCAGAATTCCCAGCACATCCCGCCACTGACGTTCGGAGGCTTCACTACCAATACGGAACCATTCCAACTTAGCAAGCAAGGTATCTTCAGCAGTCGCTACCAGCGCTTCCGCTCGTGGGGTAATAGAGAAAACTTGCTTTTGCGCACGAGAAAGTTGTTCTTTTACAAAAGGGCGGAGTGACGGAATAAAAACGTCCACTTTGAACATGCTCTCACGATGGATGATGTTGAAACTCGTATGTTCAGCAACTGCCGAAGCAATGCTCTCTTCATCAACGTAGAACTCGCCCTCAAGCGCACGGATGAATGTATCAACTTGCCCGGACAGCAGTTCTGCAACAATATCGGAGTCTTGGGTGGTGCGCACCATCCCATGAACCGTGCTGGCGAGCGAGCCACCGATGAAATAGCGCACCCCTAATTTCTCCAAAGTACCCGTGACCGCAATCGTTGCAGCAATCGGTTCAGGAAGCATCTTTGAGTTCTCCGTACACTTTGGATGCCATATCCTCGCCCAACAGCAGGCCAGCCAATCTTCGCCGGAGTTCCTGTTCCCCGGCCTGAGGATAGCGCTGGTGCAGACCTGCAAGGGCCAGAAGGCGCGCAGACGCGTTCAGTTGCGCCAGCATTTCCAGTTTGCGCCAGGCAGGGGCATCACGCAATAGCCGAACTTGCAGGGCCTCCATCTTGGGGTGGGTATCGGAAAACAGAACGCTCATGATTCTAGTATAGCACGGCTGGAAGTAATTGCCCCACACTCTTGGATGGACAGATTTTCACATGGCAAAGACTTACGCGCTTCTGACGCAGGAGCAGTTTTAGCACAGCGTCTTAGATACTTTCCCGGAAGATAGTTTTTTACTTCACAACGCATTTCACTAAGAATAATGTTGCCCCGGTTTGGTCAGGATTTTTCGTTTTTAGGGGATAATTTTGTTATTCCAGTCCCCACCACTTACATTGATACGGTCGGGAGTACAAGTCTCTTTGCGCCCACAAAAAAAACAAGATCCTTTAGGGATCTTGTTTCGCGTCACACGGATGCCCCCATAGACCCCTTGTTGTAACCTAAACTGATTTTTATCTATTTATTGACGCAGGTCTTCAACGTTAAATTGAAGGTGCAGCGCGAGTCGGCGTTGCATGCGGCGGAACTGGACCCGTACGCCACACCGCAATCAAAGAACGGCACCGGCGTGTCCGTACTCACCAGGATGGGGAGCGGCGGGCCTGCAAGCACCGGCACGGCCGCAGGATCGAAGCCTGGCTCAATGAACGAAGCAAATATCCAGCCGGAGGTCTGACCGCAAGGGTTGACCTTCCACCACAACCCGTCCTCGCTCCGGGCGCTGACCGTAACCGGTGTACCCGCTGTTAGTATGTTCAGAATCGGGAAAGCCGTTCCGGGACCTGACCGGCAGTTTGCAGTTTCTTTGATCGTTCCTGGATTGCCGGGCGTTGTTGGAGATCTGGTCGGGGTAAACGTCTTGGTAAAGACCGTGCTTGTGACCACTGGCCGGATGGGAATGCCCACATTACCCGGCTGGGTTTCCGTTGGACGCTGTGATGCCATCCTGAAAACAAGCACACTTCCCCCGATGGTCAGGAGAAGAATAACAAGCCCGATCAATACAGTGATGAGCGCACGTCTGTGAAAGCGCACTGTCTTGACAGGGTTTTCCAGGAGGGAAGGGAGGTTCGTTTCGGGTTCGTTGGGCCGGAGTTGTTGCGCAGGTTTGAACAGCCGGCCGCTCCCTGCATTTTTTTGATTGTCATTAAGTGCCTGGTCGCCAAGCGCAACAGGATCGATATCTTCGAATACCTGCAGTTCTTGAAACTGATCGATCGAATTCAAGGTTGGTTCAGCCGGTCCCAATTTTTCAACAAATTTGGGAAGCTCATTTTTCCGGGCGGCGTTAAAGAACTCCGGAAGGTGCGCCCAGGGAACGCCGATGATCCGGGCAGTATCCGCCTTGTTCCACGAGAATGCAGCTCCTTCCCAATCCAAAAAACGCGGCCTGAGCCCGGACGCATCCCGGCGGGAGATGATTTTTTTCAAGATCAACGCCTCTGCTGCCGGGGCAGATGCCATCCGGCGTTTGATGGTGCCCGGGTCGGCATCGCGTTCAATTTGCAGCGATCCGCTCCGCACGACCAGATGGCGCAAGTTGTCGAGGCTGCGTTTGCTGACCCGTTCCTCGAGTTCACGACAGGCAAGGTCAGTGCATATCCCAAGCACTTCGCCTGCCTTGATCGTTTCACCGCTCTCAAGTTCAAGCCGCGCCTCCCGTCCGAGGGTGTACGGGGATTCACCATAAGCATCATGGGGCAGATAAATGCCGGCACGAATATTGGCTGCTTCTGATCGCTTCAGACAGATCCTTGGAATCTGGTCCCAGTTCGAGGTTTGTCCCAGATAAGCCAGGATCACGCCGGTCAGGAAAACCGCCGCGGCAGCCAGTTGTTTGTTATCATCGATATACTCGCTGCCAACCTCAAACCTCCCTCGCCGCGGACGTAGCAGCAAACCCGGGGATTGCTTCGCTTCCATCAACAGGATCAATGCCGGCGCGGCCGTGGTGGAAATGATTGCGGCAATTTCACTTTCCCGCCCAATTGGTACACTGATGTTCAAATGGGTTGAGTAGCCGCGTACATCGTCTACAGCAAGGGCGTGAAGCGTGCGCAATAAATGCTCGCGACAGCGTGAGACTTCATCGGCCAGGCTGAGGCAGCCATCAGCGCTAGATCGTATCGGCGCGGTGGCAAACTCGGCTTCGCGTCCGTCGGTGGCAAGCATATAACCGCTTTCAACGATCACTGCACGGTCGCAATTCCGAAATGGAACTGCACGTGTCCCTTTTATCGTCCGGGGAAATAGCGCTTGGAAATCAAGTTTCGTTCCGCCTGCAAATAACTCGAATTCCTGTTCAACCCCTAGAAGAATCTGCGTGCTTACCCGGTCAGGCGGCTTACCCGTCTGGCTCAAAATTGCATTAGATATCAAGCTGGTTGTCTCTTCAACATTACTTCGTTAAGCGCCTTCTTGTTCACTACTTGAAGTCCCGGCAGGGCCAACATTGGTTGAACCTGCTCCGGGCCGGATACTGGTTGGCCCTTCTATGCCAGCAGCATTGCTGGTTGGCCCTTCTATGCCAGCAGCATTGCTGGTTGGCCCTTCTATGCCAGTTGCATTG
>JADGQC010000248.1 GCA_017882125.1 Anaerolineales bacterium | reverse complement strand
CAGCTTTGACGGCAAGTCCGTCAACAGCTCATTGGAATCTGTCAGCGTGGATGCGCAGACCGGTCAGCCCGGCGCCGAATTCCGCCCGCAGACCTTCAATACCGAAAACCTGGACATCCCGACGTTCCTGCGCAACCGCAAGTAGGTCTTCTCCTCTCCTACGCAGGATCGTAATCAGGGGCGACCCTTAGGTCGCCCCTATTATGTTTAATCCGATTTTGTCTCATCTGATTGGTTTCTATATCGGGGAAGAAATGTATTCATTTTATCCTTCCAGCCAGCGGGGTGTTGTTGGCTGGGCGCCCGATTCGCTTGGGTTCGTTTATTGGACGGACGACGTTCGTAACCTGTGGATCGGGCACATTGGCAGCGCCGCCGTTCAGTTGACGGATACCCCCCACGTGGAAAATTTACGCTGGGTAGACATCACGCACATCCTGTTTACCAACAACAGCGAATTGCGCCTGGGTGCTCCGGGCGGTACCAGCAGTGTGATCGACACTGGTGTGAGCGGAGGCTTCGATTTCAGTAATAATTAGGGAACACTAAAGAGTAAGGGCGACTATCTGGCTGCCCTCACTCAATGAGGATCCAGACCACAACGGGGTCAAGGAGATAAGCGCAAGACGCTACCGGTTCAATTCATCAATCAGGGACAGGATTTCAGCATTCTCCGGGATATCGCTCATTGATTCCCCATAATGGACAAAACGAGCTGTGCCGGTCTTGTCCACCAGCACCTGGGCGGGCATGCGCCCAAATTTGAACAGCTTGATTTCCTGTCCGTAGGATTTCAATACGCTGTGATCCGGGTCCGGCAGGCCGGTGAAGGGCAGGTTGTTTTCGCTGAAATACTTCGTGAAGGCGACGGCATTCTCCGGGCCGATGACCAGAATGGTCGTCCCGCGCTTATCAAATTCTGCAAAGTCCTGGCGCAACTGCGCCATGTGCGCACGGCAGAACGGTCACATGAAGCCGCGGTTGAAGACCAGCAGCACGTTCCGGCCGCGGAAATCCGAAAGGCGGACCAGTTTGCCATAGTAGTCAGGAAGTTCGAAATCTGGTGCGGGTGTGTTCAGGGGAACTTTAGACATAAAAACCTTCCTTCCACAAAGGGCACAAAGAAAAAAACTTAGGGCACAATGTACCGTGCCCCTACTTCAAGGTTTTCAAAAACTCAACCACCGCTTGAATGAACAGGCCGGGTTGTTCCTCATGCGGGACGTGACCCGCCTGCGGGACGATAACCAGCGTCGCATTCGGTAACGCGCTCGCCAGGCGGACCGAGTCCGCGGTTGGAACAATTATATCTGTATCGCCAGTAATCACCAATATCGGCAGGATGAATTCGCCCAGACGTTCGGGCAGGCCGGAGGGCTGGCTGGCGGCTGTTAAATACCACAGGGCGCGGTCCCAGTTTTCGACCTTAAGCGGTTTGGTGTAGCCGTCCCAGGTCTCCTGGGTGATTTTCGATGGGTTGTACCAGGCCATCCTGATTAAATCCAAGCCGCTTTTCTGGATCGAGCGGACGAACAACGGACCGAGGTGATTCATCTGCGGTGTATTATAGAATGGGCGCAGCCAGGAGGGACCGCCGCCGCCTTCGTAAACCGCCGGGTCGACCAGGATGAGCGCCTGGACGCGATCCGGGTGCCGGAGGGTGAACTGCATCGCGACCGTTCCGCCCGCTGAGTTGCCGACCAGAATGGCTTTCTGGACATTGAAGTGGTCGAGCAAGCCGAGCAGCAGGTCCACGCTGGCCTGTGGGCTGTAAGGGTTTTCACCTGTCCAGGTCATCGGGCGCTCGGTGAGGCCGAAAGCCGGGCGATCGTAAGCGATGACCATCCCGTGCTGACTAAAAGGTTCCATGACGGCATGCCAGGAAAACAGGCTGGCACCAAAGCCATGCAGGAGCACGAAGACTGGCTCTCCCTGCCCCATCAACTTGACATGGACGGTCAGCCCATTAATATCGATGAACTGGCTGCCAGAATCAGACAATTGTTCAGGCGGGACAGTGTCCGTTAGTGGTGGGATCGGGACGAGGAATGGTCCGACCAGCACGATAAGGAGCAGGACGACTAAAAAGATAAGGACAATGTGACCGAATCGTTTCATGGCTTTTTAGGTGAAAACAACGCCTTCGGAAGGAATAATCCGATTGCCAGGGTTACAGCTACCGCTGCAGCGGTCCAGCGAGTAGCATTAGCAACCAGCACAACGCCTGACTGTCTGACAACGATTCCCAGCAGCGCCCACAGGATAACCATTGCATAGGCTATATCCCTGCGGGTCAGGTTCATCAGGGTGGCGATGATAAAGACCACACCCAGAATGATCAGCATCCAGGCCTCAGGAGCAATCCCGAAACCGTTCCACTTCAAGTAATCCAGTACTTCGGTAACATTGGCGATGGTTGCCACCGTGATCCATCCTAAATAGATGCTGAAAGGAACGCGCACCAGCCAGGTCTCGGTCTTTGAAACCTTCGTCTTACCGATTCCCAGGCGCATGTAGATGGCGATGAGGGCGGCAAGGAGGACCAGCATCACGGCTAGTGTCCCGACGAATTGCTCAAAATGCCAGAGGAAAAGCCAAAGGATGTTAGCCAAGGATGCCAGGATGAAGAAACCGTCCACGCTACGCAGACGAGGAATTTCTCGCTGGGCCGGCAGAGCCTGGTACACCCCAAAGGTCATCAGGCCGATATAAATCAGTCCCCAAATCGCGAAGACGTATCCCGCCGGAACGAAATAGACGTGGAATTGATCTGAGATCGCCCCGGTGTTCTTTCCATTGAACGGGATGATGTTGGCTAGCGCGTTCACCACGATGGTGGCAATGACTAGTAAAACGTTAATCCATTGTCGCACGAGGTTTTTATTCATTGGCAGCTCCTATAAAAGGATATAATAAAAAATTTCGCTCATCCTTGATTCTTACTCCCGATATTCCAACTCATAATCCCCGATATAGACCGTATCCCCCTCCTGCGCACCGGCTTCCCGGAGGGCCTTGTCCACACCCAGGCGCTCCATCAGTTTCTGGAATCGGCGCACCGACCCGGACTGTTCCCAGGGGGTCATTTCAGCGGCGCGTTCGATAGCGACCGATTTGACGCGGTAGCCGCCGTCCGGTTCGCGCAGGATGGTGAATGCGCGTGGGTCTTCGACAGGACGGTAGACCGGCATGGGTGGTTCGACTTCCTCCAACGCAGGAGTCTCAGCGAGCGTGGCGGCGGCTTTGAGCAGCAACTCGCGCACTTCGGTACGTGCCAGAGCGGAGATCGCCAGGGAGGCGTAGCCGAGCTTCTTTAGTTCTTTCTTGATCTTCGGCCAGCGTTCCTGGACCTCAGGCTGGTCAATTTTGTTCAGGGCCACAATCTGCGGCTTCTGCGCCAAGTGGGGATCAAAGAGTCCAAGTTCGGTGTTGGTCTGGGCGAAATCCTCCAACGGGTCGTCAGCAAGGCCATCCAGGAGGTGAATCAACACCCGGGTTCGCTGGACATGG